>WYBA01000083.1 GCA_011526095.1 Myxococcales bacterium
CGCCGAGCGCGCGCAGCAGCCGCTGCCGCGCCGCCGGGTCGAGCCCGCGCGCGCCGTCGGCGAGCGCCGCCTCGATCGCCCGCGCCGCGGCAGCGCCGCGCCGCGCGAGCTGCTTGGTCGCCGTGTCCGCCGCCAGCCCGCCCGCGATCACGTCGTCGACCAGCGCGCGGTCGCCGCCGCCCTCGGCGAGGTCGACGTCCGCGAGCGCGACCAGCTCCGCGATCGCCGTGACGTCGCGCTTGCCGCCCTTGGTCGCCTTGCCCGGCCACACCTCGCCGAGCACCACCGTCACGCAGTCCGTCGCCACCGGCTCGGGCAGCATCGCCCACACCGGCTGCAGCGCCGCGGCGCCGCTGGCCTCGGGCACCTCGATCCACCACGCGGCCGTCCTCGTCACGACCCCGAGCCGGCGCGGCCGGTTGCTCGCCGCCAGCTCCTTGGCGCCGCGCGCGTCGCCGCCGAGCAACCGGAACCCCGCCAGGCGCGCGCCCGCCTTGGTCGCGCGGAACGTGATGAACTCGCCGCGCCCGTCCTTGCCGCGGTTCTCGGTCCACACCGTTGCCGCGTCGCCGTCGTCGAGCTCGCGCGGCCGCGTCAGCTGCGAGGCGTCGGTCGCGCCGGCCTGGGTCGACGCCCACGCCGCCCGCCACACCGCCGAGGTGCTCGGGGCCACCGCGGGCGCCTGCGCCGTCGCGGTCACCGTCGGCGCCGCCGGATCGACCGCGGGCTGCAGCCGCACCGCGCGGAACTCCTTGCCGGTCCACGCCTGCGCGAACAGCCGCGCCGGCTGGCCGTCGCACCGGTCGATCCCGGGGCGGACCTCGTAGCGGTACAGCTCCCCGTCCTCGAACGCCACGGTCACGGCGTGGTCGCCGTCGCGCCCGACCGGGCCGACCGGCCCCTGCCACTCGCCGAACAGCACGCCGCGCTCGAACCGCAGCAGCACCGCGTGCTTCACCCGCACCCCCTCGGGGGTGGTCACGTCGAGCTGGACCAGCAGCCGGGGCCCGGCGCCGAGCCGCGCCGCGGCGAAGGTCGCGCCGGTCGCGGCGCCCGCGACCTCGAGCCGGTCGAACGCGTCGCCCGCCTTGCCGTCGATCCGCGCGACGATCGTACCGCTGGCCTCGACGTGCACGTCGTCGAGGTCGCCGTCGCCGTCGACGTCCACCCGGCCGGACGCGACGGCGGCGTCGGCCAGGGCAGGGCGCGGCGCGGCCGCGAGCGCCGGGGCGCACAGCGCGGCGGCGAGCATCCACAGGGCGGGGCGAGAGCGCGGGCGACGCATCGTCGCCGAATCTACGACGACCGGCTCCCGATCGCCTGCGGCAATGGTAAAGGCATCGCTGCCGTGCACCGCCGCCAGGACTACGACTTCGAGCTGCCGCCCGCGCAGATCGCGCAGACGCCCGCGGCGCGGCGCGACGGCTCGCGGCTGCTGGTGGTCGGGGCCGACGGCGCGCTCGCCGATCGCCAGTTCCCCGACGTGGTCGACCTGATCCCGGCGGACGCGGTCGTCGTCGTCAACGACACGCGCGTGATCCCGGCGCGCGTCCACGCGGTCAAGGAGACCGGCGGCCACGTCGAGCTGCTGTTCGTCGAGCCGGCCGCGGCGCCGGGGACGTGGCGGTGCCTGGCGCGCGCGCGGCGCCCGCTGCGCGCCGGCCAGCGCCTCCACCTCTGCCGACCGGATCGGCCCGACGTTCCCGCCGCCGGCGCGCCGGTGCTCGTCGTCGCCGAGGAGCGCGCCGGCGCCGACGGCTCGATCGCCGTGACCGTGCCGGCGGACGCCGGCGAGGTCCACGCGTTCCTCGACGCCTGGGGCGCGCTGCCGCTGCCGCCGTACATCGCGCGCGAGGCCGGCCTGTCGCCCGACGACCGCGAGCGCTACCAGACGGTCTACGCCGCGGCGCCCGGCGCGATCGCCGCGCCGACGGCCGGGCTGCACCTCACGCCCGCCCTGCTCGACGCGATCCGCGCGCGCGGCGCCGCGGTCGCGACGGTCACGCTCCACGTCGGCCTCGGGACGTTCGCGCCGGTGCGCGTCGACGACCTCGCGGACCACGTGATGCACGTCGAGCGCTTCACCATCCCCGACGCCACCGCGACCCTGGTCGCCACCGGGCGCCCCGTCGTCGCGGTCGGCACCACGGTCGTGCGCGCGCTCGAGGCCGCGGCGCGCGGCGACCGCGACGTCGCGCCCGGCCCGGGCCAGACCGCGCTGTTCATCCGCCCCGGCACCGGCTTCGCGTTCCGCGTCGTCGATCACCTGATCACCAACTTCCACCTGCCCGAGTCGACCCTGCTGATGCTGGTGTCCACGTTCGCCGGGGTCGAGCGCGTGCGCGCCGCCTACCGCCACGCCGTCGACGCCGGCTACCGGTTCTTCAGCTACGGCGACGCCTCCTTCCTCACCCGAGCCACGCCGTGATCCGCACCGAGCTGCCCACCCCCGGCTTCGCGTTCGAGCTGCACGCCACGCTCGGCCACGCCCGCGCCGGCGTGCTCCACACCCCGCACGGCTCGATCCCGACGCCGGTGTTCATGCCGGTCGGGACCCAGGGCACGGTCAAGGCGATGACCGCCGACGAGCTGCGCGCCCCGCCGCTCGACGCCCGCATCATCCTCGGCAACACCTACCACCTGTTCCTGCGCCCCGGGCTCGAGGTCATGCGCGCCCACGGCGGGCTGCACCGGTTCGCCGGCTGGGATCGCGCGATCCTCACCGACTCGGGCGGGTTCCAGGTGTTCAGCCTGTCGGGCATCAACAAGGTGGACGACGACGGCGTCACCTTCCAGAGCCACCTCGACGGCTCGCGCCACCGCCTCACGCCCGAGGTGTCGATGGAGATCCAGGGCGTGCTCGGCTCGGACATCGCGATGGTGTTCGATCAGTGCCCGCCAGGCGACGCCGCGCCGGAGGTCCACGACGTCGCGATGCGCCGGACCACGGCCTGGGCCCACCGGTGCCTCGCGGTGGCGCGGCCGGCGGGGCAAGCGCTGTTCGGGATCGTCCAGGGCGGGATCGACCTCGAGCGCCGGCGCGCCCACCTCGGGGAGCTGGGGCCGTTGCCGTTCGACGGCCTCGCGCTCGGCGGGCTCGCGGTGGGCGAGAAGATCGAGGACACCTACCGCGTGCTCGACGAGGTCGCCCACGAGCTGCCGGTGACCCGGCCGCGCTACCTCATGGGCGTCGGCACGCCGGCGGACCTCGCGCGCGGCGTCGCCGCCGGGATCGACATGTTCGACTGCGTCATGCCGACCCGCAACGCGCGCAACGGCACGCTGTTCACGTCCCAGGGCAAGGTCGTCATCTCCAACGCCCGGCACGCGATGGACACCGGCCCGCTCGATCCGGAGTGCCCGTGCCAGACGTGCACCACCGTGTCGCGCGGCTACTTGCGACACCTGCACCGCGCCGGCGAGATCCTCTACAACCGGCTCGCAACTCTGCACAATCTCACGTTCTACGCCCGGCACATGCGCCGGCTGCGCGAGCGGATCCTCGCCGAGGGGACTCCAGCCTCGTATTGACGGCGCCGACGCCCGGTGCTACCTCGTCGCGACGTTTCGGCTTTTTGCTCATCGCTCCGTCCCGCCCTATTCCCCCGGGACGCCTGGAGGCTTCCATGCAGGCTCTGTCGCCCATCTTGATGATGGTCCTGATGTTCGCGGTCTTCTACTTCATCCTGATCCGCCCGCAGGTGAAGCGTCAGAAGGAGCATCAGGAGATGCTCAAGAAGCTCGACAAGGGCGACATGATCCTCACCCGCGGCGGGCTGATCGGAAAGATCACCGGCAGCAACGGCGACGTCCTCGTCGTCGAGCTGCAGGAGAAGGTCCGCGTCCGCATGCCGCGCTCGTTCATCGAGGCGCGGTGGGACGACAGCAAGGCGGCCGCCGACGGTCCGACCTCGGGCGCCAAGGCTGCTTGATTTTTCCGGCCGTCCCACTCGCAACCCAGACCCGTTGAGCTAGAGTCCGCCCCCTGTTCTGGGGCCGGATGGCCCGGATCGCCCGAGGTTTCTTCATGGATCGCAGTCTTCGCTGGCGCAGTATCGGCCTGATCGTCCTGATCGCCTATTGCGTCCTGTCCGTCCTGCCCAGCTTCGTGGACAAGAAGGCGCTGCCGAGCTGGTTCCACCAGGCGTTCGACCGCAAGGTCCAGCTCGGACTCGACCTCCAGGGCGGGCTCCACATCGTCTACAGCATCGATCTCGACAAGGCCGTCGACGACAAGGCCTCGGAGATCAAGCGCGACGTCGAGGCGCACCTGGCCGATCTCAAGATCGAGGGCAGGGTCTCGACCCCGGCGGGGCTCGGCGCGGTCACGATCAAGATCCCGGACGCCGCCAAGTCGGCCGAGACCGACAAGTGGCTGGCCTCGACCTACGGCGGCGTCGTCGTCCGGCGCCCGTGCAGCGAGAGCGACGGCGAGGGCGCGATCTGCGTGCGCGTCTCGTCCGACTACGCCGACTCGATCAAGAAGGCCGCGCTCGATCAGGCGGTCGAGACGATCCGCAGCCGCATCGACGAGAAGGGCGTCGCCGAGCCGACGGTCATCACCAAGGGTGACGACATCATCGTCGAGCTGCCCGGTCTCGACGCCGACAACATCGAGCGGATCAAGGCGATCATCGCCCGCACCGCCAAGCTCGAGTTCAAGGTCGTCGACGAGAACTCGGAGTTCATGCGGTCGCTCTACCGCGAGGTCCGCGAGGATCCCGAGGCCGCGCGCCTCGGCGTGGCCGCCGACGTCGACGGCTGGCGCCACGACGACTCGGGCCGGACCTACGACGACTACTACCTGTTCGCCCACGACCGCGACGAGTGGGTCGCGGTGGACATCGCCAAGGAGATCGGCTGCTGGCACCCCGACAGCGAGATCACCGACGGCAAGATCTTCTGCAGCGTCCCCGGCCGCCGCGTCATCGAGACGTACCTGGCCACGGTCGCCGCGCGTGACCCCAAGCTGAAGGTCCCGGACGACCGGCAGATCGGCTTCGAGAAGGTCACGCCCGGCTCGGACGCCGAGGACAAGCGCGAGTTCTGGCGCTCGTACTACCTCGACCGCGCGGTCCGCCTCACCGGCTCCGCGGTGATCGACGCGGTGGTCATCTGGGACCCGCAGACCAACCGCCCCGAGGTCCTGGTCGAGTTCAACCGCTACGGCACCCGCGCGTTCGGCGACCTCACCTCGCAGAACGTCGGCAAGAAGATGGCGATCATCCTCGACGACGCGGTCAAGAGCGCGCCGGTGATCCAGGGCGCGATCACCGGCGGACGGTCGAACATCTCGATGGGCGGCGGCAACGCCCAGGAGCAGCAGAAAGAGGCCGACGTCCTGGTCAACGTGCTCAAGACCGGCTCGCTGCCGGCGCCGCTGCGGTGGGAGTCGGAGGCCAACCTCGGCCCGACGCTCGGCCAGGACGCGATCGACAAGACGCAGCTGTCGTTCGCGCTCGGCATCATCCTGGTGGTGATCATGATGGTCGGCCTGTACAAGGTCGCCGGCATGCTCGCGGTGGTCGGGCTGTTCATCAACATGCTGCTGCAGCTCGCGGCGATGGCCACGTTCGGCGCCACGCTGACGCTGCCCGGCATCGCCGCCGTGGTCCTCACGGTCGGCATGACGGTCGACGGCAACGTCCTCATCTACGAACGCATCCGCGACGAGCTGTCGGCGGGCAAGAGCGTCAAGGGCGCGGTCGACATCGGCTTCGCCCGCGCGTTCTCGGCGATCCTCGACGGCCAGCTCACCACGGCCGCCGCTGGCTGGGTGCTGCTGCAGTACGGCTCGGGGCCGATCCAGGGCTTCGCGACGATGCTGCTCGTCGGCATCGGCACCACGCTGTTCACCAACGTCTGGGTCACCCGGCTGCTGTTCGACCTGTGGGTCGGCAAGAAGCAGGGCGCCGAGACCCTCTCCATCTAGAGCCCAGGCGACCACCATGGCCACCGAGCACAAGTTCCGGTACCTGCTGAAGCCGGGCAACGACTTCAAGCTGATCAAGATGATGCCCATGTGGTGCATCATCTCGTTCCTGCTGTGCGCCGCGTCGATCGGCTCCTTGTTCGTGAACAAGGCCGTCCGCGGCGACTACATGAACTGGACGATCGACTTCAAGGGCGGCACCGAGATCGTCTACAAGTTCGTCGACGCCAGCGGCGCTCCGACCAAGGCCGACCCTGCGAAGGTCCGCGGGGCGATCGAAGGGCTCGGCGTCCAGGGCTTCGACGTCTCCGACTTCTCCTTCAAGGAGGACGGCAAGACGATCCACGGGATGACCGTGCGCACCCCCCGGTTCGGCGCGCTGACGCCGAAGCAGGCGCAGGAGGCGCTCGCCGCGTTCAACGCCGCGTTCGCCGAGCGCGGCGTCGAGAAGGCGCAGTGGTCGGGTGACCGGCTGTTCGTCCGCTCGACCCAGGTGATCGACGAGGCGAAGGTCGGGGAGGCGCTCGCGCCGCTCGGCCTCGAGCTCAAGCCGGTCGAGGAGGGGCAGGCCAAGCTCAACACCGCGCCCAACGAGGACACCGGCGAGTACAACGCGACGTTCACCGTGTGGGGCCTGGATCGCCAGTACGAGAAGGCGATCGAGGCGCAGTTCGGCGGCCAGGGCACGATCGACGCGCAGGTCGTGCAGTCGCACGGCGTCGGCGCCAAGGCCGGCGACAAGCTCCGCAACGACGGCATCAAGTCGATCCTCTACGCGATGGCGCTGATCGTCCTGTACCTGGCGTTCCGGTTCGACATCCGGTACGCGCCGGGCGCGATCGTCGCGACCCTGCACGACGCGATCATGGTGATCGGCGTGTTCTCGGTGACGTGGAGCGAGGTGTCGCTGACCTCGGTCGCCGCGCTGCTCACGGTCGTCGGGTTCTCGGTCAACGACACGGTCGTCATCTTCGACCGCATCCGCGAGAACATGGCCAAGCTCAAGGACAAGAAGGTCGAGCGGATCGTCGAGATCTCGCTCAACGAGGTCCTCGTGCGGTCGCTGCTGACCTCGGTGACGCTGTTCTTGACGACCCTGATGATGAACCTGTTCGGCGAGGGCCTCGTCCAGAACTTCGCGTTCGCGATGAACGCCGGCATCATCGTCGGCGCGTACTCGTCGCTGTTCCTCGCGCCGCCGGTGTTCATCTGGATCCACAAGCGCTGGTACACCGGCCCGGTGAAGCAGCGCCGGCCGGCCGCGGCCTCGGCCGACGCCTAGCGCGTCTTCACGGGGGGCGCGGCGGGGCGGCGAGCCCCGTGTGGAGAAGGGCCGGGACGCCGCGAGGCGCCCGGCCTTCGCCGTTTGCAGAGGCAGCGTCGTCGGTGTCAGAGGATCAGACGGCTGGGGTAGGGTGCCGCGCATGCAGCGTCCGTCCCTGCGCGTGCGGCCCGTCGACGCGGCCGCCGTGGCTCGCCTGCAGTCCGCGCTGCGCGTGCGCCCGGCCACGGCCCGCTGCCTCGCCGGCCGGGGCGTCGCGGACCCCGACGAGGCGCAGCGTTACCTCCAGCCCAAGCTCGGCGCGCTGCGCCCGCCGGCGGGGCTGGCCGGGTTCGCCGCCGCGGTCGAGCGCGTCGCGGTCGCGGCGCTGCGCGGCGAGCGCGTCGGCGTGTTCGGCGACTACGACGTCGACGGCGTGACGACGGCGGCGCTGCTCACCAGCTTCCTGCAGTCGGTCGGCGTCGACGCGATCGCGCGGGTCGCGCGGCGCGACGCCGGGTACGGGTTCGGCGAGCCCGACGCGGACCACTTCCTGGCGGCAGGCTGCCGCCTGATCATCACCGGCGACTGCGGCACCAGCGATCACGCCGCGGTCGCGCGGGCGCGCGCCGGTGGCGCGGACGTCGTCGTCGTCGATCACCACACGGTCCCGGCGGCGGGCGAGGCCCACCCGGCGACCGCGCTGGTCAACCCGCTGCGCCACGACTCCACGTTCCCGTTCCGCGGCCTGGCCTCGGTCGGGCTGGCGTTCTACCTCGCCGCCGCGGTGCGCACCCGGCTCGACGAGGACGGCTGGTTCACCCGGCGCGGGCTGCCGCGGCCCGACGTGCGCGACCTGCTGGATCTCGTCGCGCTCGGCACGATCGCGGACCTCGTCCCGCTGCGGGGCGAGAACCGGATCCTGGCTCGCTTCGGGATCGAGCGGCTGGCGAGCGCGCCGCGCCCCGGCGTCGCCGCGCTGCTGCGCGCCGCGCAGGTCGACGCGTCCCAGCCGCTGAGCGAGAAGACGATCGCGTGGAAGCTGGCGCCGCGGCTCAACGCGCCGGGGCGGCTCGGCGACGCCGACCCGGCGCTGCGGCTGCTCCTGGCGTCGGCGGCCGAGGCGGACGAGCGCGCCGCGGCGCTCGACGAGGCGAACACCCAGCGCCGCGGGCTGCAGGATCGCGTGCTCGAGGAGGCGCTCGCGGCGATCGAGGGCGCGGGCGAGCCGGGCCCGGCGATCGTCGTCGCCGGGCGCGGCTGGGCCCCGGGCGTCGTCGGCATCGTCGCCGCCAAGCTCGTCGATCAGTATCAGCGGCCGGCGTTCGTCGTCGCCGTCGACCCCGAGACCGGCACGGGCCGCGGCTCGGCCCGCACGGCGGGCGGCGTCGACCTCTACCGCGCGATGGCGGCGTGCGCGCCGCGGCTGATCCGGTTCGGCGGCCACGCCGCGGCGGCGGGGCTGACGGTCGACGAGCGCGAGGTCGACGGGCTGCGCGCCGCGCTGTGCGAGGCGGTCGCGGCCCAGACCCTCGCCGAGGGCTCGGGCGGCCTGGCCGACGACGACGGCTGTGACGCAGAGGTCCGCCTCGACGAGGTCGACGACCGGCTCGCCGGCGAGCTCGGCACGCTCGCGCCGTTCGGCCAGGGCAACGGCGCGCCGGTGCTGCTCGCGCGCGCCGTCCGCGTGAAGTCGAGCCGGCGCGTCGGCGACGGCTCGCACCTCAAGCTCGAGGTCGAGGACGCTGGCGTCGTCCGCGGCGCGATCGCGTTCGGGATGGGCGAGCAGGATCCCGGCGCCGGGGCGCGGATCGACGTCGGGTTCACGCCGTCGCTGTCGACGTGGCGCGGCGAGCAGCGGGTCGAGCTCGAGGTCCGCGCGCTGTCGCCGTCGGCTTGACCGAGGCCTTGACCGGCCGGCGGCTCGACAGCCGCGCCGGGTCTGGCCTCGCGCCCGCGTTCGCGCTACGACCCCGGCGTGGCGCGACGTGATCCGGATGTTCCCCGCTTGCCGCGCGGCCGAGGCCTCGCGCTCAACGGCCCGGCCATCTTCCGCATCCTGATGGTGGCCACCGTGCTGGTCGCGCTGATCGTGCTGCAGCGACCGTGCGCCGACGCGGTCAGCGGCTTCGTCGGCCAGTTCGAGACCCCCGACGCGCGCCGCGCGGTCACGCCGGTCGACGCCGGGGCTCCAAAGGTAGATCCGTACGGCGGCGGCTACATCAAGGTCGATCCGTCGATGTCCGAGGAGGACTTCAAGCGGGCGCTCGAGCAGGCCGGGCAGCCCGCTCCGGCGCCGTCTCCGACTCCGTCTCCGACTCCGCCTCCGACTCCGTCTCCGACTCCGACTCCGTCTCCGACTCCGTCTCCGTGAGTCACCCCCGGGACGGGTGCAGCACCGCGTGGCGCTGACACGGCATCTGCTGCCGCGTCCGCGCCACCGCCTCGGCGTCGAGCGCCGCGTCGATCACCCCGTCGCCCTCGGCCAGCTCCGCGACCACGGTCCCCCACGGGTCGATGATCAGGCTGTGACCGAAGCTCTCGCGCTTGTCGTTGTGGCGCCCGTGCTGCGCCGCCGCGACCACCCAGCACTGGTTCTCGATCGCCCGCGCCCGGAGCAGCACGTGCCAGTGCGCTCGGCCCGTGTGGGCGGTGAACGCCGCGGGCACCACGATCGTGTCGGCGCCGTGGTCGAACGCCAGCCGGCGGAACAGCTCCGGGAACCGCACGTCGTAGCAGATCGTGAGCCCGACCCGGCGCTCGCCGATCGGCACCACGACGACCTCGTCGCCGCCGACCGTCCCGTCCGACTCCCGCAGCACCGCGCCGCCCGGGATGTCGACGTCGAACAGGTGGATCTTGCGGTAGCGCGCCACGAGCGCGCCGTCCGGCGACACCACCGCGGCCGTGTTGTAGGCCCGGCGGTCGTCCCCGGGGACGCGCTCCGGCAGCCCACCCCCGATCACCCAGGCGCGGTGTCGGGTCGCAAGATCGATCAGTGTCCCCAGGATCGGGCCGGGATCGCGCGCGTCCAGCACCTCGGTGACCGCCAGCTTGTCGCCCTCCTTGCGCCCCAGGAACGCAAAACACTCGGGCAAGATCAGCAGGTTAGCTCCGCGGATGGCGGCCTCGTCCCCGAGGCGGCGGCACTGCGCCAGGTTGGCCCGAAGGTCGTCGGTCGAGCACAGCTGGAGGGCGGCGGCGTGCAGGGGCATGTCGGGCAAGTTACCAGGCTCTTGCACCTGTTTCGGCGCGGTGGTACCCGTATGCCGCATCTATCTCGGCCTCGGCGGGGTGGGCGAAAGCCCGCTCTTTTTTTTTTGGGGGGAGACCACTCCCCCCAAACCCCCCAGTCGGATCCACGCACGAACGCCCGCCGAGACCGCGAACTCCGAATCCGACGACAAGCACCTCGAAACGACCGCCAGCTCCGCGCCACCGCACTTCCCCGAATGACCCGACACGACCCCATCGCCCAGCGCGTCATGAAGCTCATCGAGCCGGTGTGCCACGCCGCCGGCTACGAGCTCGTCGACCTGCGCTTCCTGATGGATCAGGGCGGCTGGGTGCTGCGGGTGTTCATCGACCGGCTGCCGGCGGCAAGCTCGGAGGTCGAGGCGGCGGCGGCGCGGCAGAGCGAGGTCGATCTCGACGACTGCGAGCGGATGTCGCGCGAGCTGTCCGCCGTGCTCGACGTCGAGGACCCGATCCCGCAGGCGTACCAGCTCGAGGTGTCGTCGCCGGGTGTCGATCGCCCGCTGCGCACGGTCGACCACTTCCGCCGCTACGCCGGCGCCGAGGTGAAGCTCCAGCTCGCGGCGCCGCAGCACACCCCCACCGGGGAGCGCCGCAACTTCCGCGGCGTCCTCCACGGGGTCGAGCCGGCGGACGCCACCGACGACGCGCACGCGTTCGCGGTGGTCGAGGTCGATCACCAGGGCAAGGACGCCGCGTTCCGGCTACGCGTCGCCGACATCGAGTCGGCCCGCGTCGTGCCGGACTGGGACGCGATTCTGCACCCGAACAGCACGCACAAGCCGAAGCCGAAGCAGGGGCGCGCCAAGGCGCGCAAGTAGGAGACTCGCCATGGAAGCCAACCTCAGCATGGTCCTCGAGCAGGTCGGACGCGACAAGAACATCGACAAGTCCGTCCTGATCCAGGCGCTCGAGCAGGCGATCCTCACCGCCGCCAAGAAGACGTTCGAGGGGCGCGAGATGGAGGCCACCTACAACGTCGAGACCGGCTCGGTCGACCTGTTCCTGATCATCACCGTCGTCGACGACGACGCGATCGAGGGCAAGGAGATCACGGTCGAGGACGCGCGCAAGTACGGGCTCGAGGCGGAGCTCGGCGACGAGCTGCTGTTCCAGATCTTCTACCGCCCCGAGGACGCCGACCGCGCGTCCGAGCAGGACGCCAAGTTCGGCGACCTGATCGATCTCAAGAAGGCGCACAAGAACTTCGGCCGGATCGCGGCGCAGACCGCCAAGCAGGTCATCTACCAGCGCGTCCGCGAGGCCGAGCGCGACAACGTCTACAACGAGTACAAGGACAAGAAGGGCGAGCTGATCACCGGCGTCGTCCGGCGGTTCGAGCGCGGCAGCCTCGTCGTCGACGTCGGCAAGGCCGAGGCGATCCTGCCCGTCCGCGAGCAGGTGCCGCGCGAGAGCTTCCGCGTCGGCGACGCGGTCAAGGCGTACTGCCTCGACATCGACCGCATGGCGCGCGGCCCGCAGATCATCCTGTCCCGCACCCACAAGGGCCTGCTCGAGAAGCTGTTCGAGCAGGAGGTGCCGGAGATCTACGAGAAGATCGTCCGCATCGAGTCGAGCGCGCGCGAGCCCGGGGCGCGCGCCAAGATCGCCGTGTCGTCGCGCGACCGCGACGTCGATCCGGTCGGCGCGTGCGTCGGCATGAAGGGCTCGCGCGTCCAGGCGGTCGTGCAGGAGCTGCGCGGCGAGAAGATCGACATCGTCCCCTACGACGACGATCCGGCGCGCTTCGTGTGCAACGCGATCGCGCCGGCCGAGGTGTCGCGCGTGATCATCGACGCCGAGGGCCACCGCATGGAGCTGATCGTCCCGGACGAGAAGCTGTCGCTGGCGATCGGCAAGAAGGGCCAGAACGTCCGCCTGGCGTCCCAGCTCACCGGCTGGCGCATCGACATCCACTCGGAGTCGAAGATCCAGGAGCTCGAGCGCCGCGCCAAGGAGCAGATCGCGTCGATCGACGGCGTCGGTCACGACCTCGCCGAGACGCTGTTCAAGCTCGGCTGGCGCTCGGTGTCGGACCTGTCGCGCGCCGCGGCGGAGGAGCTGGCCTCGGTGCCGGGCGTCCGCTCGGTCGACGGCGCCCGCGCGATCATCGACAACGCGCGGACGTACCTCACCTCGCCGCGCAAGCGCTCGGACGACGCGCGCCGCGAGTCCGATCGCCGCGCCGCGATGTCGGCCGACGAGCGCTGGCTCGACATCCCGGGCGTCGACGAGGCCCTGCTGCGGCTGTTCGCCGACGCGGGCGTCCGCACCCCCGAGGAGCTGGTCAAGACGCCGATCGACCAGCTCGCGACGACGACCGGCCTCGACATGGGCGACCTCGCCAAGCTCCGCCAGCGCGCCATCCAGTGGCTGGCCGCGGTCGAGGGCAACGCGGGCTGATCGCCCGCGTCACGCCGCCTCGATACGAAGGACCGAACCAGACCGAATGACCTCCCAGACGTCTGCCATGAACCCCGCTCGCTCCGCTCCGGAGCGCACGTGCGTGGGCTGCCGCAAGGTGGCCGCGCCGGGCGCGATGGTGCGGGTCTGCGTCGAGCAGGGCCGGGCGGTCGTCGACGAGGCCCCCGGCGGGCGCAAGCGCCACGGCCGGGGGGCGTGGGTCCACCCGACCGCCGGGTGTCTCCACAACGCGGCCAAGGGCGGGCTGTCCCGGAGCTTCCGGGCGCCCGTCGATGCAGGGCCGCTGATCGCCTGGGGGCACGAGCGAGGGATCGTCCGGATCTCGTCGCTGGTCACCGGGCCGCAGAAGTCGTAGAAGTACCACCCGAGAAACGTTCGCCAGGACATGACGACCGGAGCCAAGATGCGCGTCTACGAGATTGCCCGCGAGGTCGGGATCCCCAACAAGGATCTGCTCGCAAAGATCCGCGCGATGGGCATCGAGGTGAACAACCACATGTCGTCGCTCGATGCGGACGATGCCGCGCGCATCCGCAAGAACCTGGAGCGCGAGCGCGCTGGCGCCGGCGGTGCGCCTGCGCCCGAGCCCAAGGCCGCGACGACGGTCGTGCGGCGTCGCTCGGCCAAGGCGGACGAGGTCGTCGCGGCAGCCGCGCCCGCGCCCGCACCGGCGCCGGTGGTGCGTCGCCGTCATGTCGCCGACGAGGCGCCGGCCGAGGCCGCGCGCCCGGCCGAGGCTGCGCCCGCCGCGCCGCGCGCCGAGCCCGAGCCGGTGCGCGCCGAGCGCCCGGTCGAGCGCGCCGAGCGCGCCGAGCGCCCGGTCGAGCGCGTCGTCGAGGCCGCGCCCGCGTCGCGGGTCGAGGTCGTCGAGCGCCCGGTCGAGGTCGCGGCGCCTGCGGTCCAGGAGGCGCCACCGATCGAGGCGCCCCCCGTCCGGGAGGCCGTGCAGGCCGAGCGGACCGCGGCCCCGGCGCAGCCGGAGCCGCGTGAGGAGCGGAACGTGGAGGCGAGCGAGTTGAACGTGGTCAACGTGATGAGCCCTGCCGTGCCCGAGCCGGTGCCAACCGCGCCGGTCTTGCCGGCGGTCGAGGCCGCCCCCGAGCGCCCGGCCGCGCCGGCGCCGGCTGCACCCGCCGCGGGCGAGCGCCCGCGCAGCCGCGTGATCGTCACCGGCCCGAGCATCGTGCAGCGGCCCGCGGGCGCCGGTGGCACCGCCCAGGTCGTCGCCGAGGCGCCGCGCCCGGCGCCGGTCGCGCCCCCGACGGGCCCGGCCGTGATCGTGCGCCCGCGCGATCCGGCGCGGGACGCCGCCCGCGCCGAGCCGCGCGAGTCGACGCCGCCGCCGGTCGTCGGCCCGCGCACCGTCACCGAGGTCGCCGAGACCGCGCGGTCGCGGTTCGAGCAGGAGCTCGAGCGCGCCCGCGCCCGCACGGCGGAGCGCCCGCCCGCGCCGACGCCGGAGCCGGTCGAGGTCGCGGCGCCGCCGCCCGAGCCGCCCCGCGATCCGAGCCGCCCTGCGGTCGGGTCCGTGATCAGCCTGCCGACGCGGATCAAGATCACCGAGCGGACGCCGGTGCGCGGCACCGCGCCGCAGCCGCCGGGCCCGGGGCAGATCCGCGGCCGGTTCGCCCAGCAGCAGCAGAACCGTGGCCCCGGCGGGCCGGGCAAGTCGCAGGTGCGCGACTTCGGCAAGAAGCGCCTGCCGCCGCCCAAGGGCAAGGGCAAGTCGACCCAGCTCACCACGCCGGCCGAGCACAAGCGCGTCATCCGCATCGAGGACTCGATCGCGATCGCCGACCTGGCGCGCCAGATGGGCGTCAAGGCGACCGAGGTGCTCAAGAAGCTGTGGGGCATGGGCATGACCGGCGTGAACATCAACGCCGCGATCGACTTCGACACCGCCCAGATCCTGTCGAGCGAGTTCGGCTACGAGGTCCAGAACGTCGCGTTCAAGGAGGAGTCGGTGTTCACCGACGCCCCCGACGACGCGGAGAAGATGGTCCCGCGCGCCCCGGTCGTCACGATCATGGGCCACGTCGACCACGGCAAGACGTCGCTGCTCGACAAGATTCGCAAGTCGCGGGTCGCGGCGGGCGAGGCCGGCGGCATCACGCAGCACATCGCGGCGTACAAGGTCGCGTCGCCGGTCGGTGACGGCAAGGAGATCGTGTTCCTCGACACGCCGGGCCACGAGGCGTTCACCGAGATGCGCGCCCGCGGCGCGCAGGTGACCGACATCGTCGTGCTCGTCGTCGCGGCGAACGACGGCGTCATGCCGCAGACGATCGAGGCGCTCAACCACGCCAAGGACGCCAAGGTCACGATCATCGTCGCGGTCAACAAGATCGACATGCCGGACGCGCAGCCCGAGCGGGTGCGCCAGCAGCTCGCCGATCACGGCCTGATCCCCGAGGAGTGGGGCGGCGAGACCCAGTACGTCAACGTGTCGGCGCTCAAGGGCGACGGCATCGACAAGCTGCTCGAGACGATCGGCCTGATGGCCGAGATGGCGGACTACAAGGCCAACCCGGACAAGCCGGCGCAGGGCACCGTGGTCGAGGCGCGCCTCGATCGCGCGCGCGGCCCGATGGCGACGATCCTCGTCCAGGAGGGCACGCTCAAGATCGGCGACTTCGTCGTCGCCGGGCGCGTGTTCGGGCGCGTCCGCGCCATGCTCGATCACCGCGGCGAGGCGCTCAAGGAGGCCGGGCCGTCGACGCCGGTCGAGCTGCTCGGCCTCGACGGGGTGCCCGAGGCGGGCGACCAGGTCAACGTGGCCGAGGACGAGCGCGCGGCCAAGCAGGTCGTCGAGCACCGCCGCCAGGCGTGGCGCAAGCGCGAGCTGATCTCGAGCGCGAAGGTGTCGCTCGAGGGCCTGATGGTTCGCATCCAGGAGAACACCGACAACGTCAAGGAGCTCAAGATCGTCCTCAAGGCGGACGTCCAGGGCTCGGCGGAGGCGCTCAAGGCCGCGCTGGTGAAGCTGACGACGGAGAAGGTCAAGGTCAACGTGATCTCGGCCGGCGTCGGCGGCATCACCGAGTCGGACGTCAACCTCGCCAAGGCCGGCGGCGCGATCATCGTCGGCTTCCACGTCCGCCCGGCCGGCAAGAGCAGCAAGCTCGCCGAGCAGGAGGGCGTCGAGATCCGCCTGTACGACATCATCTACGACGCCCTCGACGAGGTGAAGTCGGCGATGGCCGGCCTGCTCGCGCCGATCAAGCGCGAGGTCGCGATGGGCACGCTCGAGGTCCGCGACACCTTCACGATCCCCAAGCACGGCACCGTCGCCGGCTGCATGGTGACGTCGGGCAAGGTCACGCGGCGCGCGCTGATGCGCGTCATCCGCGACGCCGTCCAGATCTACGAGGGCAAGGTCGCGAGCCTCCGCCGGTTCAAGGACGACGTCAGCGAGGTCCAGAACGGCTACGAGTGCGGCGTGATGATGGCCGGCTTCAACGACCTCAAGACGGGCGACGTGATCGAGGCCTACGAGGTCGTCGAAGAGGCCGCGAAGCTGTAGCCGGCCGCGCCGCATGCACGTCGCCGTCTGTCGCTTCACGCTGCTCGTCGCCGAGAGCCACTCGCTCAAGGAGAAGCGCAGCGTGCTGCGGCGCCTCAAGGAGCGGACGCGCGCGCTCGGGGTCGTGGTCGCCGAGGTCGGCGGCCAGGACACCTGGCAGCGCGCCGAGCTGGCGTTCGCGGTCGTCGCGGACGCGCGCGATCGCGCCGAGCAGCTCGCGGACGCGGTGCTGCGCGCGTGCGCCGACGCGGTCGCGAACGGCGGCGCGCAGCTCGCCGCCGCGCGCCGCGAGGTGACGGCCTACGGCGACGACTGGTACGCGTCGGCGGCCGAGGTCGGGCGGGCGTGGGACGCCAAGGTCGGTGACGCGTCCGCGGCGGATGACGACGCCTCGTGGGTCCCGGCGGCGTGGCTCGCCGACGGGGCAGAGGGCAGCGGCGATGGCCGGTGAGCGAAAGGCCCGCGTCGCCGAGGCGATCCGCGATACGCTCGCCCAGATGATCTCCCGCGAGGTCAAGGACCCTCGGGTCCAGGCGGCCGGTCTGGTGTCGATCACCCACGTCGAGCTCAACGCCGACATGAGCGTGGCGACGGTCTACGTCTCGGTGTTCGGCGACGACCGCACGGCCAGCCGCGCGGTCGAGGGCCTGCGCGCCGCGACGGGCTTCCTGCGCGGCCCGGTCGCCCGGCGCCTGCAGATGGCGCGGCCGCCCGAGCTGCGGTTCCAGCGCGACACCGGGCTGGCGTTCGGGATGGAGCTGCAGCAGATCGTCCGCGACGACGAGCGACGCGCGCGCGAGGCGGGGCGAGGGGAGGCGCCCGCCGCCCCGCCCGAGCCGGCCTCGCCGGAGCGCGAGGGCGGCCCAGCCGACGACGACGACGACGGAGGCGGCGCGTGAGCGTCGCCGACGCGCTGGATCGCGCCGCCGAGGCGCTGCGCAGCTCGTCGAACCTCCTGGTCACCAGTCATCGCCGCCCCGACGGAGACGGCTGCGGCGGCATGGTCGCGCTCACCTCGATCGCGCGCCGCGCCGGCAAGACCGTCACGCTGTACACGCCGGATCTCGTCCCGCGCCGCTACAAGTGGCTGCCGCTGGTGCCGACGAGCGTGCAGCGGCTGCCCGCGACCGCGCGGTTCGACGCGACGTTCGTCCTCGACTGCGCCGACCTCTCGCTGTGCGAGGGCGCGCTCCCCGCGCCGGCGGCGCGCGGCACGCTCGTCGACCTCGACCACCACGCCAGCGGTCAGCCGTTCGGCGACGTCGCCGTGTGCGATCCGCAGGCGGCCTCGGCCGGCGTGCTCGTCGTCCGCCTCGCCGACCACCTGGGATGGCCGATCGATCCCGACGCGGCGACCGCGCTCTACGTCTCGCTGATCTCCGACACCGGCTGGTTCCGCCACTCCAACACCAACGCCGAGGCGCTCCACATCGCGGCGCGGCTGGTCGACTGCGGCGCCCAGCCCGCGGCGATCGCCGGCAAGCTCGAGGAGCGGTCGAGCGCGTCCAAGCTGCGCCTGATGGGCGCCGCGCTGTCGAGCCTGGAGACCGCCGCGCGCGGCAAGGTCGCGGTCGTCTCGGTCACCCAGGCCATGGTCGACGCCTCCGGCGGGTCGTGGGACGACATCGAGGGCCTGGTCAACTGGGCGCGCGGCGTCGACGGCGTCCACGTCGGCGTGCTGCTCACCACCGCGCGCGGCGGCGGCACCCGGGTGTCGATGCGCGCGCGCCTCGACACGATCGACGTGGGGGCCGTGGCGCTCGGGCTTGGCGGCGGCGGGCACCCCGGCGCGGCCGGGTGCTGGCTGCCCGACGAGCTACCGGCCGCCCGCGCCCGGGTCATCGCCGCCCTCGACGCCGCGCTCGGCAACGGCCGCGGTCGCTGACCGCGACCTGCCGTCGCGGCCCGGGCGTGGCGTGAACCAGGCCACGTCGCCGGCCGGGGCTCGGTGCTAGGATGCCGCCCCCATGTCCCGCCTGTACCTCTCCGCTGGCCTCGCGCTGGCGCTCGCCGCGTGCGGTGACGACGCGGCCGCCCCCGACGCCGGCCCCGACCCGATCGACGCGCCGGCGACCCCCGACGCCGCGCCCGGCCCCGACGCCAACCTCGAGATGCCGGCCACGCTGACCGAGACCGGGCTGTGCGTCGACGCCGCGTGCACCGCGATCAGCGCCGACGTCCACGAGTTCCGCCCGCGCTACGGGCTGTGGACCGACGGCGCTGCCAAGCGGCGGTGGATCCAGCTCCCCGAGGGCGCCACGATCGACACCTCGGACATGGACTACTGGGAGTTCCCCGTCGGGACCAAGCTGTGGAAGGAGTTCGTGCGCGACGACGTCCGGGTCGAGACGCGCCTGCTCCAGAAGAACGGCCCCGAGCCGGACGACTGGTACATGGTCGCGTTCGCGTGGAACGAGGCGCAAACCGAGGCCGTCGCCGAGCCGTTCGGCGCCAGCAACGTGCTCGGCACCGAGCACGACATCCCCGGCCGCAGCGACTGCCGCAAGTGCCACGATCGCCTGCAGAGCCGCGTCCTCGGCTTCGGCGCGCTCCAGCTCGACGAGGCCACCGACGACGGCCTGTACGACCTCGCCGACCTGATCGCCGACGGCGCCCTGTCGGATCCGCCGGCGGCGCCGACCGCGGACACCCACGCATTCCCGCTGCCGGGCGACGCGACCGCGCAGGCCGCGCTGGGGTACCTGCACGCGAACTGCGGCAGCTGCCACAACCCGACCACGGACATCGCGTCGGGTCCCACGATCGACCTGCGGCTACGAGTGGGCTTGCTCGCCACCGTTGAAGTCACGCCGACGTACACCACGACGGTCGATGTCGAGCCCGCGCTGGCACTCGCCGGCGCCACTGCGCTTATCGAGCCTGGCGCGCCCTCCACAAGCGCGATCTTCATGCGGATGGAGAGCGACAACGACGCTCAGAAGATGCCGCCGATCGGCCGCGAACTCCCCGACGGGACCGGCCTCGCCGCGCTCTCGGCCTGGATCACGTCGCTGCAGCCGTGACCGAGCTCCACGGGATCCTGGTGGTCGACAAGCCGCCGGGGCTGACCTCGTCCGAGGTCGTCGTCGACGTCCGCCGCCGGCTGCGCGCGGCCAGCGGCGGCCACACCGGCACGCTCGATCCGCTCGCGACGGGCGTGTTGCCGATCTGCCTGGGCGAGGCGACCAAGCTCGCCGGGCTGCTGCTGTCCGACGACAAGGCGTACGAGGCCGAGCTCGAGCTCGGCGTCCAGACCGACACCCAGGACGCCGAGGGCGCGGTGATCGCGCGCGATCCCGAGGGCGCCGCGCGCGTCACCGAGCCCGCGCTGCTCGCCGCGCTCGCCGCGCTCACCGGCGAGCTCGAGCAGCTCCCGCCGATGTTCTCGGCGGTGAAGGTCGGCGGCAAGCGGCTGTACGAGGCCGCGCGCGCCGGCGCCGAGGTCGAGCGCGCCGCGCGCCGCGTCGTCGTCCACGAGCTGCGCCTGGTGTCGTTCGAGCCGCCGCGCGCGCGCGTCGCGGTCGTTTGCTCCAAGGGCACGTTCGTGCGGACGCTGGTCCACGACCTCGGCCAGGCGCTCGGCTGCGGCGCCTACCTCACGGCGCTCCGCCGCACCCGGTCGGGCGTGTTCCATCTCGACCAGGCCGTCCCGCTCAACCTCGTCACCGCCGCCCGCGCCGCGGCGGGGCTGGTCCGCCCGGCGGACGCGCTCGGGCTGCCCCGGATCGCGATCGAGCCGGCCCAGCACCGGGCGCTGCTCGATGGCAACCCCGCGGCGTTCTCGTACCTCCGCGACCACACCGACCTCGGGCCGCGATTCCAGATGGTTACGCCCGAGGGCGACCTGCTGGCGATCGTCGTGCAGGGCGTCGACAAGGTCCACTTCGAGCGGGTGTTCCGCTACGCCCTGGACCCGTCGGCGTTCCGGCCGGGCGACAAGCCCCGCGGCAGGGCTTGACCGCGCGGCCGCGGTGCTCCAATCTGCGCGGCCTAATCCCGAGGCCACACGGCCAAGGCCGCGGATCAGGTCGACCCTCCCCATGTCGGGGCGGGCGGCTCGGCCGCCGGCGACCGCAGAGGAAACGCATGTCTGTCTCGACCGTTCGCAAGCAGGAGACGATCTCCAAGTTCCGTCAGCACGGCACCGACACCGGCTCGCCCGAGGTCCAGGTCGCGCTGCTGTCGGAGCGGATCGCGCACCTCACCGAGCACCTCAAGAACAACCACAAGGACCACCACTCGCGCCGTGGTCTGCTCAAGATGGTCGGCCAGCGCCGCGCGCTGCTCGACTACCTGAAGCGCTCGAGCCTCGACCGCTACCGCAAGCTGATCGACACCCTCGGCCTGCGCCGCTGACGCGCACCCGCCAGGGATCACGAGCCCGCGCCCGACCGGCGCGGGCTTTGTGTTTTCGGTGCCCTTGTGGCAAGTTCCCGTCACCTGACATCCTGTGGACCGTCGCGTTCATCTGCCGTACGGCTCGCGATCTTGATCGTTCTGTCGAGGCGCTCGAGGCACCTGCCTGGAGCGTCTGGACCGAGGGATCTGGCCGCGGACGAGGGGCAGGCGCGACCTCAACGTAGAGGACACGTATGCCGTTCGTTCGTGAGACCGCCGTCATCGGCGGCCGTGAGATCGTTTTCGAGACCGGGAAGTGGGCCAAGCAGTCCGGCGGCTCGGTCGTCATGCGCATGGGCGACACGATGGTGCTCGCCACCGCGTGCGGCTCGCAGCAGCCGCGCGACATCGACTTCATGCCGCTGACCTGCGAGTACCAGGAGAAGTTCTACGCCGCGGGCAAGATCCCCGGCAGCTTCTTCCGCCGCGAGGGCCGCACGACCAACGAGGAGATCCTCGTGTGCCGCCTGATCGACCGCCCGATCCGCCCGCTGTTCCCCAAGGGCTGGAAGATCGACACGCAGATCATCTGCAACGTCGTCAGCTTCGACAAGCAGAACGCCGGCGACGTGCTGGCGATGACCGGCGCCTCGGCCGCGCTGCACATCAGCGATCTGTGCTTCGACGGCCCGGTCGCGGCGATCCGCGTCGGCCGGATCAACGGCGAGTTCATCCCGTTCCCGACGTTCGCCGAGCGCGAGCAGAGCGAGATGGAGCTGGTCGTGTCGGTGTCGAAGGACGCGATCGTCATGGTCGAGGGCGAGATGGACAACCTCGCCGAGAACGTCGTGATCGACGCGCTGATGTACGCCCACCAGGCGGCGCAGCCGCTGATCGAGGCGCAGGAGCGCTTGCGCGCCAAGGCGGGCAAGGAGAAGCGCGCCCACGTCGCCCCGGTCGAGGACGCGGAGCTGGTCGCCACCGTCAAGGACCGCGTGTGGGACGCGCTCGGTCAGGTGATGACGATCAACGACAAGAAGAAGCGCGTGAACGGCATCGCCACGCTGCACGACACGGTCGTCGCCGAGCTGTCCGAGAAGGAGGGCAGCAAGTACTTCGGCCGCGCCAAGGAAGTGAAGGCGGCGTTCGGCAAGTTCCAGAAGAAGTGGGCGCGCCAGCACACGCTGTCGACCCGCAAGCGCATCGACGGCCGCAACCCCGACGAGATCCGCCCGATCTCGTGCGAGGTCGGCGTGCTGCCGCGCGCCCACGGCTCGGCGCTGTTCACCCGCGGCGAGACCCAGGCGCTCGCGGTCGTCACGCTCGGCACCAAGTACGACGAGAAGAAGCTCGACACGCTGCTCGGTGACAAGAAGAAGACGTTCTACATGGACTACAACTTCCCGCCGTTCTCGACGGGCGAGACCAAGCCGCTGCGCGGCCAGTCGCGCCGCGAGGTCGGTCACGGGTTCCTCGCCGAGCGCTCGGTCGCGGCGATCGTCCCCGAGTACGAGGACTTCCCGTACACGATCCGCGTCGTCTCGGACATCCTCGAGTCGAACGGCAGCTCGTCGATGGCCTCGGTGTGCGGCGGCAGCCTCGCGCTGATGGACTGCGGCGTCCCGACCGTCGCGCCGATCGCCGGCATCGCGATGGGCCTGATGAAGGAGGGCGACGACTACGTCATCCTGTCCGACATCCTCGGCGACGAGGACCACCTCGGCGACATGGACTTCAAGGTCACCGGCACCACCCGCGGCGTGTGCGCGCTGCAGATGGACATCAAGGTCGACGGCCTGACCCGCCAGATCCTCGAGCAGGCGCTCGACCAGGCGAAGGCCGGTCGGCTCCACATCCTCGAGAAGATGGCCGCCGCGATCGCCGAGCCGCGCGACGAGCTGTCGGCGAACGCGCCGCGCATCGTCACGGTCCAGGTCAAGCCGGACAAGATCCGCGACATCATCGGCCCGGGCGGCAAGACGATCCGCGCGCTGACCGAGCAGACCGGCTGCTCGATCGACGTCAACGACGCCGGCGTCGTGACGATCGCCTCGGCGGACCTGCGCAGCCTCGACCAGGCCAAGCAGCTCATCTCGGGCCTCACGATCGAGCCCGAGGTCGGCGCGTTCTACAACGGCGTGGTCAAGCGCATCATCGAGATCGGCGCGTTCGTCGAGATCATGCCGGGCACCGACGGCCTGCTCCACATCAGCGAGATCTCGAAGGATCGGATCCGCGCGGTCGAGGACGTGCTGACCGAGGGCGACGAGGTCGTGGTGAAGTGCATCAAGGTCGACCGCGACGGCAAGATCCGCCTGTCGCGGCGCGAGGTGCTCGACGCCAACCCGCCGGCCGAAGAGATCCACAACTTCGTCGTGTAAGATGGCGGGGTGTCCGCCCCGCGCGTCCAGCTTCGCAAGCTGCGGCACGACGCCGTCGTGCCGCGCTACATGACCTCCGGCGCCGCCGGGCTCGACCTCGTCGCCGCGATCGACGCGCCGGTCGAGCTCGCGCCCGGCGCCCGCGCCGCGGTCGGCACCGGCCTCGCCGCGGCGATCCCGCACGGCTGGGAGGGGCAGGTGCGCCCGCGCTCGGGCCTGGCGCGCGAGCACGGCGTCACCGTCGCCAACGCCCCGGGGACGATCGACAGCGACTACCGCGGCGAGCTGCTCGTGCTGCTCGTCAACCTCGGCGCGGCGCCGGTGACGATCACCGCCGGCATGCGGATCGCGCAGCTCGTGATCGCGCCGGTCGTCCAGGCCGAGCTGGTGGTCGTCGACGCCCTCGACGACACCGCGCGCGGCGCCGGCGGGTTCGGCTCGACGGGGAGCTAGCCGACGGTGTCGGTGTTGCTCGGCGCGCCGCAGCCCGGCGCCGTCCTCGGCGAGCGGTTCGTGCTGCTCGCCCGGCTCGGCGAGGGGCCCGGTCACGTCGAGTACCGCGCGCTCGACCGCGACGTCGAGGTCGAGGTCGGGCTGTGGTGGCTGGCGCCGGTGCTGTTCGGCGACGCCGCGCGGCAGGAGCAGGTGCTCGGGCTCGGCGTCGAGCTGCGGGCGCTGCAGCACCCGGCGCTGCGGCGGTGCTTCGGCGCGTGGCGGGCCCCGGGCGCGCTGTGGACGACGTGGCAGCTCGCCACCGGCGCGGGGCCCGTGGCCGCGGCGGGCGGGCTCGACGCCGCCGCGGTGGTGCGCTGGGTCGACGCGGTCAGCGGCGCGCTCGGGGCGCTCCACGACGCCGGCCTGGTCCACGGGCGGCTGGCGCCGTCGGCGGTCGTGTCGGTCGGAGGTGCGCTCAAGCTCGGCGGCGGCGGGCTGTGGAGCGCGGCGGAGCCCGGCGCCGCCGCGCGCGCCTGGGCGGACGATCGCCACGTCGCGCCCGAGGTGCGGCGCGGCCTCGATGCGCAGCCGGGCTCGGACACGTGGTCGGTCGCGGCGATCGCACTCGAGCTGATCGCCGGAGTGGCCGGCGGCGACGCCGCGCGCGCCGCGGCGCGCGTGCACCCGCAGCTCGCCGCGATCCTCGTCGGCGCGATGGACGCCAACCCGGTCCGTCGTCCGGACGTCCGGACGCTCGCCGAGGCCGTGCGCAACGCCGCCGCGGCCGTACCGGCCGCGCCGCAGGTCGCCGCGCGGCCCGCTGCCGGCAAGCGGGCAGGGGCCGGCGAGGGGGGCTCGACGCTGATCGGCCACGGCAGCGCGGCTCCGTCTCCGCCTCCGTCTCCGCCTCCGTCTCCGTCTCCGTCTCCGTCTCCGTCTGGGGCCCGAGGTCAACGATCCCGCCCAGCGCCCGCGACCGCGCCCGGCACCGCACCGGCGCCGGGCGCCGCGCACGAGCCGTCGACGTTCGCGCTGCCGACGCCCGCCGGCGCGCCGCGCGCGCCGCGTCCGACGCCGCCGCAGGTCGTGATCCCCGCCGCGCGGCCGGCGCCACCGGCCCCCCCGCCCGTCGCTCCCGACGCGGCGGCGGCGATCTCCGGCGCGCTGCCGACGCCGGCCCGGGTCGAGCTCGCGGGCGCGATGAACCGCGCCCGCACCGCCCAGCCCGGCCAGTTCATGCTCCAGGCGGTCTCGCTCAAGCCGCAGGCCGCGCCCACGGCACCCGCGGCCGAGGTCGCGCCGCCCGCCGCGCGTGAGCTGCCGGCGGTGAAGCTGCGTCCGCTCAGCGAGGTCGCGCCGCGCACCTACTCGGTCGCCCCGGGCGGGCTCGGCAACCTCGCGCCGCCCAAGGCGCAGGCCGACGCCGAGCGCGCGGCGCGGCGTCGCACCTGGCTGCTCGTCGGCGCCGCGGTCGTCGTCGCGGCGCTCGCCGGCGTGATCGCCGCGCTCGCCCTGTGATCAGGTGGCCGGGCGCGGCGCTTGCGCCGCCCGGCCCCCTCGGGGTACGCACGCCGCGATGATCGATCGCTACAGTCGCCCCGAGCTCGCCGCGCTGTGGTCCGATGACAGCCGGTTCGCGCTGTGGCTCGACATCGAGCTGGCCGCGTGCGCGGCGATGGAGGCGCGCGGCACCGTGCCGGCCGGCACCGCCGCGACCATCCGCGCCCGCGCCGCCGGCAAGCTCGACGCCGCGCGCATCCTCACGATCGAGGCGACCACGCGCCACGACGTCATCGCGTTCCTCACCCACGTCGAGGAGCTCGCCGGCGAGCCGGCGCGCTGGCTCCACCTCGGGATGACGTCGTCGGACGTCCTCGACACCGCGCTCGCGCTGCAGACGTGCCGCGCGCTCGACGCGATCCTCGCCGGGGTCGACGGCCTGCGCGCCGCGCTCGCCGCGCGCGCTCGCGAGCACGCGCGCACGCCGATGATCGGCCGCTCCCACGGCATCCACGCCGAGCCGGTCACCGCCGGCCTGACGTTCGCGCGGTGGCACGCCGAGGTCGGCCGCGCCCGCGACCGCCTGGTCCGCGCGCGCGAGGCGATCGCCGTCGGCAAGATCGCCGGCGCGGTCGGCGTCTACGGCAACCTCGAGCCCGGGATCGAGGCCGAGGCGCTCGGCGCGCTCGGCCTGGTCGGCGAGACCGTCGCCACGCAGATCGTCGCGCGCGACCGCCACGCCGAGGTGCTGTGCGCGCTCGCGCTGCTCGGCACCGCGATCGAGCAGATCGCGCTCGGCGTCCGCCACTGGCAGCGCACCGAGGTCGGCGAGGCCGAGGAGGGGTTCTCCGCCGGGCAGAAGGGCAGCTCGGCGATGCCCCACAAGAAGAACCCGATCCTGTCGGAGAACCTGTGCGGCCTGGCGCGCCTGCTCCGCGCCCACGCCGGCGCGGGCCTCGAGGACGTCGCGCTGTGGCACGAGCGCGACATCTCGCACAGCTCGGTCGAGCGCGTCGTCATGCCCGACGCGACGATCCTCGCCGACTTCATGCTCGCCCGCGCCACGGGCCTCGTCGAGCGCCTCGTCGTCCACCCGGCGCGGATGCGCGCGAACCTCGAGCGCACCGCGGGGCTGTACTTCTCCGAGGCGCTGCTGCTCGCCCTGGTCAAGCAGGGCGTCGCCCGCCAGACCGCGTACGTGTGGGTCCAGCGGTGCGCGCTCGCCAGCCGCGGCGTCCCCGGCGCCGACCCCGGCGCGCCGACGTTCCGCGAGCTGCTGGGCAAGGATCCGGACGTCACCCAGCACCTGTCCGCGTCGGAGCTCGACGCGTGCTTCGACCTCGACCACCACCTGCGCCACGCCGACACGATCCTGGCGCGGGCGCTCGGAGGCGCCGCATGAGCACCGACCTCGAGACCGCGCTGCGCGCGCAGCTCCGCCAGACCCTCGACGGCACCGCGTACACCCGGTTCGCCGGTCGCGGCGAGGTCACCCGCTACGTCGGCAAGGTCCGCGACTGCTACATCGACCGCGCTCGCGGCGAGCGCATCCTGGTGTGCACCGATCGCCTGAGCGCGTTCGACCAGGTGATCGCGACGATCCCGTTCAAGGGTCAGGTGCTCAACCAGCTCGCCCAGTACTGGTTCGAGGACACCGCCGCGATCGCGCCCAACCACGTCGTCGGCGCGCCGGATCCGAACGTCACGATCGGCCGCGAGTGCGAGCCGCTGCACGCCGAGTTCGTGATGCGCGCGTACCTGACCGGCGTCACCTCGACGTCGGTGTGGAAGGCGTACGAGCGCGGCGACCGCGAGTTCTGTGGCCACCGCCTGCCCGAGGGCATGAAGAAGAACGAGCCGCTGCCGGCGCCGATCCTCACGCCGTCGACCAAGGCCGGCAAGGGCGACCACGACGTCTCGGTCAGCCGCGCCGAGCTGCTCGCCTCGGGGGTGATCAGCGAGGCGCGGTTCGACGAGGCCGCGGCGATCGCCGCGCGGCTGTTCGCGCACGGCCAGGCGCGCGCCGCCGCGCGCGGCCTGATCCTCGCCGACACCAAGTACGAGCTGGGCGTCGCGCCCGACGGCCGCGTCGTCGTGATCGACGAGATCCACACGCCGGACTCGTCGCGCTACTGGTACGCCGACGACTACGAGGCGCGCCTCGCCGCCGGCGAGGAGCCGCGGTCGCTCGACAAGGAGTACGTCCGGCGGTGGATGGTCAACGAGGGCGGCTACTCGGGCGACGGCCCGCCGCCGCCGCTGCCCGACGACGTCCGCCTCGAGGCCGCGCGCCGCTACATCCGCAACTACGAGACGGTCACCGGGCGCACGTTCGAGCCGGACACGCGCGAGCCGGTGGCGCGGATCGCCGCCGCGCTCGGCGCTTCGTGACCTGGTTCGATAAGCGCCTATAGAAGCGGCGCCGCGACCCACACGACGGCGATCACGGGGACGAGCGCGGCGCTCACCGCGCGGCCGCGCGCCGACTCCTCGCCGAGCACCAGCAGCGCCAGCTCGGGCGTCATCCGGCGCAACATCACCGCGCCGGGCAGCGCGCCCGCCAGGCCGAGCACCACGCCGAGCTGCGCGATCGTGCTCGGGGGATCCTGGAGGAACGCCCGCGGCCACAGCGCCCCGACCAGCGCGACGTCGGCCACGACCAGGATGGCCACGCCCCAGCGGTGGCCCGCCAGCACCGCGACCGCCGCGATCGCCAGCACCGACGCGATCTCGGGAGTGGCCGCGACCGTCGGGAGCGGGAGCGCGGCCAGCGCCGCGACCAGCCCGAGCACGCCCAGGACGAGCTCCGCCCGAGACGCCTTTCCTTCCGGGCGCTTGCGATCAACCCCGGCGGTGATCGCGGAGGGCGTCTCGGTGGCCTCGCGGGTCGGTGAGGCGGGTTCCATGTCTCAAATGTAAACCAGTCACGACAACTGTCCAGCAACTTGTCATCGCATGGTGACAAGTCAGGCGACGGCGCCGGACAACGCCTGGAAACCTCGGAATCGACGTGCCATGCTGCGGCTGTCGCCATGACGTGGATCCTGGTCAAGCTCGCCATCCGCCTCGTCGCCTTCACGGGCGTGTTCTGGCTCGCGACCCGGCCGCGTCCGCTCAAGGGCCGCCCGCCGACGAAGGACGGCAAGCCGGAGCTCCGCCCCCCGCGGGTGAAGATCCAGCCGAAGTGGGCCATCCCCCTGGTCGGCGTGCTGTTCGCCGGCCTGAACATCCTGCTGTACTGGCTGCTCCGCCCGGTCCTCGACCTGGCCACGCTGCGCACGTTCTCGTTCGTGATGCCGCTGATCGTCAACGGCCTGTTGCTGTGGGCGACCGCCGAGATCGTCAAGAAGAAGAAGTGGCTGCAGCTCGACGGCATGCTCGCCGCGCTGTGGCTCGCGGGCATGCTGACGCTCGCCCACGGCGTGCTGTGGGTCGGGCTCGACTACCTGCCCGCCAAGCTCTGAGGCGAGGGTCCGCCCGAGCCGGCTCCGCCCGACGGCAGATCGTCGGCCGGATCTCCTGCCGACCAGATCCGGAGCGGGGGGAGCCGGGACAGCTCCCCCAGACCCCCATCCGGGACTCCGAGCCGGCCCCCACCGTGCCGGCTCGGCCTGACTGAGATCAGCTCGCGACTTCGCGCAGCTGGCGCAGCAGGTCGCGCGCGCTGTCGACGTGCTGCGACGACTCGCGCAGCGACTGGCGGATCAGCTCGAACGAGGCGCGCGGGATCGTGTGCGAGTACTGATCGAACTCGCCCTCGGCCGCCATCACCTCGATCCGCAGGCTCGACAGCAGGTCGTTGAGCTGCGTGACGATCTCCGCGGCCTTGCCGCGGATCTCGATCGCCCGCTGTACCTTCACGTTGCCGCCCTCGTTCTGGATCTGGGCCTCGAGCTCGGCGATCCGCGTCTTGAGCTGCCCGCGCTCCTCCTCGGCCGCGGACAGATCGTTCTCGAGGTCCTCCATCCGTCGGGCCTTGTCGGCGCCGACCTTGCCGCCGCGGAGGATGCGCAGCTCGGCCTGGACCTGCTCGAGGCGCCGGCGCAGCCGCCGGATCTCCTCCTCCGAATGAGGGTCGGGGCCGCCGCCGGCTGGCGCGGCCGCCGCGCCGACCGGCGCCGCGCCGACCGCCGCGAGCTGCTGCGGCGACACGGCGTTCATCGCGTGGCCCGTGGGGCCCTGGTGCCCGACCGGGCCCATCCCCGGGTGCTGCGCCGAGGGGCCGGCCGCCGGCGCCTCGGGCTGGCCGAGCTGGGCGAGGTCGACGAACCGCAGCCACAGGCTGCCGCAGCGGACCGCGTCGCCGTGCTTGAACAGGTGGCTGGGCACGCGGACGTCCTGGTAGAAGACGCCGTTGGCCGACTGCAGGTCCTCGAGGACGTAGCCGGTCCCGCCCCACACGATCCGCGCGTGGTGGCGCGAGACCATGGCGTCGTCGGTGCGGATCGCACAGTCCATCGATCGACCGATCTTGATCTCCCCCGCGCCGAGGTCGATCGAGCCTTCGATGCCCTGTGCGTCGCGCCAAAGGATACGGGCGCCCACTGCTCTCGAACGTTAGGCGATCCGCGGCCACGGCTCAAGTCCGCGGCATCGCTGCCGTCACGAACTCGCTGCGCTCTTGGCGGGATCACCCCTGCGTGATAAAGGGGGCGCCATGTGCGGCATCTTCGGCATCCAGGGTCATGACGAGGCGGCCAACATCGCGTACCTGGGGCTGCACTCGCTCCAGCACCGCGGCCAGGAGTCGGCCGGCCTCGTCGCCCGCGCCGACGACGCCAAGACGACCAGCGGGCTCCGTCGTCACGTCGCGATGGGCCTGGTGTCCGACGCGTTCGGGCGCGAGCAGCTCGACCGGCTGCCCGGCGCCGCGGCGATCGGCCACGTCCGCTACTCCACGGCCGGCAGCTCCGAGCTGCGCAACGCCCAGCCGTTCCTGTTCGACTACGCCGGCGGCTCGGTCGCCATCGCCCACAACGGCAACCTCGTCAACGCCTCGACCCTGAAGGCGCGGCTCGAGGCGTCGGGGGCGATCTTCCAGACCACCAGCGACACCGAGGTCATCGTCCACCTGATGGCCCACGCGCGCGAGCCCGACGTCGTCGGCCGCCTCCGCGCGGCGCTCGCCCAGGTCGAGGGCGCGTACTCGCTGACGATGCTCACCGACGACGGCAAGCTGATCGGCGCGCGCGACCCGCACGGCTTCCGCCCGCTGGTCATCGGGCGGGTCAAGGACGCCTACGTCCTGTCGTCGGAGACCTCGTCGTTCGACCTGATCGAGGCCGACTTCTTCCGCGAGGTCGAGCCGGGCGAGATCGTCGTGATCGAGAAGGGCGGGCTGCAGAGCTACCGGATCGCCGTGCCGGCGGTGGAGCCGCGGTTCTGCGTGTTCGAGCACGTCTACTTCGCGCGCCCCGACAGCCTGCTCAACCAGCGCTCGGTCTATCGCGCCCGCGAGAAGATGGGGATGAAGCTGGCGGAGGAGTCGCCGGTCGAGGCCGACGTCGTCATCCCGGTGCCGGACTCGGGCGTGCCCGCGGCGGTCGGGTTCTCGCGCCAGTCGGGCATCGGGTTCGAGATGGGGCTGATCCGCAGCCACTACGTCGGCCGGACGTTCATCGAGCCGCAGGAGTCGATCCGCCACTTCGGCGTGCGCCTCAAGCTGTCGCCGGTGCGCTCGGTCGTCGACGGCAAGCGCGTCGTCGTCGTCGACGACTCGCTGGTCCGCGGCACGACCAGCCGCAAGATCGTCAAGATGCTGCGCAACGCCGGCGCCCGCGAGGTCCACCTGCGGATCAGCGCGCCGCCGACGACGCACCCCTGCTACTACGGCATCGACACGCCGACGCGGTCGGAGCTGGTCGCGGCGTCGCACTCGGTCGAGGAGATCGCGCGCTACATCACGTGCGACTCGCTGTCGTACCTCAGCCACGACGGGCTGATGGCGGCGGTCGGCGCGCCGAGCGCGGGCGACGGCTACTGCTCCGCGTGCTTCACCGGCAAGTACCCGGTGCCGCTGGGCCGCCCGGACGAGGCCGTCCTGGTCCAGCTCCGTCGCCCGAGTTGAAATCGCCGGCCCGCGCGGCGCAAAGTGGAGCCTCATGTCCCTGGACAGCAACGACGTCAACGCGATCAAGGCCTCCTTGAAGGAGCTGTCGGCCAAGGCCGACGAGCTCCGGAGGCATCTTTGACGTCGACCCCAAGCGCCTGAAGATCGAGGAGCTCGAGTCGCTCTCGGCCCGCCCCAGCTTCTGGGACGACCCGAAGAAGGCCCAGGAGATCCTCAAGCAGCAGAAGACGCTCAAGACCCAGGTCGGCGCCTACGACGCGCAGATGCGCGCGCTGTCCGACGCCGAGGTCTTGCTCGAGCTCGCGGTCGAGGCGGGCGACGCCGACGCCGCGAAGGAGGCGCAGGCGACGGTCGCCAGCGTGCGCAAGGCGTTCGAGGAGCTGGAGTTCAAGCGCATGCTGTCGGGCGAGCTCGACGCGGGCGGCGCGATCGTCCAGATCCAGTCGGGCGCCGGCGGCGTCGACGCCTCGGACTGGGCGTACATGCTCCTGCGCATGCTGCTGCGCTACTGCGAGCGCAAGGGCTGGTCGGTCGAGATCGTCGACGAGCAGCCCGCCGAGGAGGCGGGCATCAAGGGCGCGACGTTCGTCGTGACCGGCGACTACGCCTACGGCCTGCTCAAGGCCGAGGGCGGCGTCCACCGCCTGGTCCGCGTCTCGCCGTTCGACGCCCAGGGCCGCCGCCAGACCTCGTTCGCCTCGGTCCAGGTCACCCCGGACATCGACGACGACATCCAGGTCGACATCAACGAGGCGGACCTGCGGATCGACACGTACCGCGCCGGCGGCGCCGGCGGCCAGCACGTCAACAAGACCGACTCGGCGGTCCGGATCACCCACAACCCCACCGGCATCGTCGTCCAGTGCCAGACCGAGCGGTCGCAGCACTCCAACCGCGCCAAGGCGTACAAGCTGCTGCGCGCCAAGATGTACGACTACGAGCTCGCCAAGCGCGAGGCCAAGGCGGCCCAGGACGCCAAGGACCGGCTCAAGATCGAGTGGGGCTCGCAGATCCGCAGCTACGTGCTGTTCCCCTACCAGCAGGTCGCGGACCACCGCACCGACGTCAAGACATCCAACGTCGAGGGCGTCCTCGACGGCGACCTCGACGATCTGATCCGGACGTACCTGCTGCAGAAGGGCAGCGAGGACCAGGCGAAGAACTGACCGGCTACTTCGCGGCGCCTGGGGTCGGCGTCGGCGGCGCGTCGGCCGCGTCCACCGCCGCGAGCGCGGCCTTCGCCTCGGCGAGGGCGTCGGGGTTGGCCTGGCCCGGGGGCAGCCCCTCGTAGATCGCCACGATCTCCGCGCGCGCGGCGCGCTCGGCCGCGGCGTCTCCCCTGGCCTTGTGGATCCGCGCGATCATCGCGACGACGCGCGCCTTGCGCGGGCCGTAGGCGAGCGCCTTGGCCTTCTCCGCCCAGGCGAGCGCCTGGTCGTGCTGGCCCGCGTCCTCGTACAGCCCGGCCAGGCGGTACGGCGGGTCGTACTCCTCCGGCAGGTCCGCCGCCGACTTCTCCAGCGCCGGCACCAGCTCGGCGTGGCGGTCGAGGTACGCGTAGACGTCGGCGCGGTGGTAGTCGAACGTCGACGCCGCGGTGGGCGAGGGCGCCCTGGCCGCCGCCTCGTCGAGCATCGCGCGCTGCTTCTCCGCGGTCGCGACCGCGTCGGCGTGGCGGTCGAGCGCGTCGTAGGTCGCGCGCAGGTTGATCATCGCGTCGGAGCGGTCGTCGATCGACAGCCGCGACGTCGGATCCGCGAGCAGCGCCTCGAGCTTGACCACCGCCCGCTCGCGGAACGCCTTCGCGGCGTCCGGCGCGGTCTCGGCCAGCTCCCCGGCGCAGCCCAGCCCGTAGCTGACGAAGTCCGAGGCGCTCGCGGCCTTGCCCGTCGCGTCGAGGTTCGCCGTCGCCAGCTCGACGCACGCCGCGGCCTCGCTGCGGCGCGCCTTGACCCCGATCAGCGAGACCAGCACGTCGGGCCGGCGCGGCCAGTCGGCCGGCGCGGCGGCGAGCGCCTGCTCGTACGCGGCGTGGGCCTCGTCGAGCTTGATCGCGCGCGCCGGATCGCCCTTGGGCAGCTGCAGCGCCGCGACCATCGCCCGGTCACCGGCGCGGACCTTGGCCAGCGGCGAGTCCGCCGGCAGCTTCGCCCGGTCGAGGTGGTCGAGGAACGACTGCTCCCCGGTGGCGAGCACCTCGCGGAACCCCTCGACCGAGGTCGAGCCCAGGAACCGGGCGTGGACCGCGCCGTCGCCGGGCGAGACCACGTAGAAGGTGGGCCACGCCCCGACCGGGAACCGCTCGAGCACCGGGGCGTTGTCCTCGCGCTCGGTGTCGATCGTCAGGAACACGAAGCGGTCCGCGACCGTCGCGAACGACGGGTCGGTCAGCACGTACTCCTGCATCGAGATGCACGTGTGGCACCACGCGGCCCACATGTCGATCACCAGCGGGACGCCGCGCTCCTCGGCGCACGCCGCGGCGCGGGTGTAGTCGTCCTCGAACCACCGCAGCGCGCCGTGGAGCTTGCCGGGAGGGCGGCACGGCGACGGCCGGGTCGCCTCGCCGCCGACGGTCGGCTTGCCCTGGCCTGACGGGGCCTCGTCCTTCTTGCAAGCGGTGGAGGCGAGCGCGAACGCGAGCGCGAGGAACGGAGCGCGCGACATGCGGGGCTCATAGCACGAAAGGCCTCGATCCATTAGAGTGCGGGCCGCCATGGCCGGACCCGACTCGAAGCGCCCCGACGACGACCACTCGACCCTCGCCCGGATCATGGGCGAGCGGCGGGGCAAGGCCGCGGCGCTGCGCGCGTCCGGCCGCGACCCGTACCGCAACGACGTCCGCCCGACCCACACGCTGGGCGACGTCCGCCGGCGCTACGAGCCGACCAAGCCGGCGCCGGCGGCGCCGGGCGGCACGGACCCGGGGATCTCGCCGATCGACGGCGAGGTCGTGCGCGTCGCCGGGCGCTGCGTCGCGCGGCGCGGGTTCGGCAAGACCGTGTTCGCGCCGATCCGCGACGGCTCGGCCGACCTGCAGCTCTACCTCAACGTCGATCACCTCGACGCCACGGACTTCGCCGAGGTCCTGCCGCAGCTCGACGTCGGCGACGTCGTCGCGGCCGAGGGCGCGGCGTTCTGGACCAAGCGCGGCGAGCTGTCGATCCTCGTCACGCGGCTGTGGATCGTCACCAAGAGCGTGCGCCCGCTGCCGGACAAGTGGCACGGCCTCACCGACGTCGAGCTGCGCTACCGCCAGCGCCACGTCGATCTCGCGATCAGCCCCGACGTGCGCGAGGTGTTCCGCAAGCGCTCGCTGATCGTGCGCGGGCTGCGCCGCTACCTCGACGCCCGCGGGTTCCTCGAGGTCGAGACGCCGATGATGCACCCGATCGTCGGCGGCGCCGCGGCCCGGCCGTTCGTCACCCACCACAACGCGCTCGACATGAAGCTGTTCATGCGGATCGCGCCGGAGCTGTACCTCAAGCGGCTCGTCGTCGGCGGGTTCGATCGCGTCTACGAGATCAACCGCAACTTCCGCAACGAGGGGCTGTCGCGCCGCCACAACCCCGAGTTCACGATGCTCGAGCTGTACCAGGCCTACGCGACCTGGCACGACCTGATGGACCTGACGGAGGAGCTGTTCGCCGAGCTGGCGCAGGAGGTCAACGGCACGACGAAGGTGACGTGGGACGGCGTCGAGGTCGAGCTCGGGCGCCCGTGGCGGCGGATCTCGGTCCGCAGCGCCTGCGTCGAGCTCGGCGGCGTGCCGGAGGCCGAGGCCGCGGCGATGTTCGAGGACCCGGCGCGCGGGCTCGAGCTCGCGCTCAAGTACGGCGTCGATCTGAAGGCGGCGGTGATGGCGATGCTCGAGGGCATCCCGGACCTCGCCGGGCTCGAGCTGGGCGAGCTGCTGCGCGAGCTCAAGGACCCGGCGGCGCGCCCCGCCGTGGCGCGCCGGCTGGCGGAGCGCTATCCCTCCGTGGACGAAGCGCGCGTCCGCGCCGGCCACCTGGGCTTCCTGGTGTTCGAGGCGACCGCCGAGGACAAGCTGGTGCAGCCGACGTTCCTGACCGAGTTCCCGCTCGCGGTGTCGCCGCTGGCGCGCAAGAGCGACGCGGACCCGGCGTTCTGCGATCGGTTCGAGCTGTTCGTGTGCGGCAAGGAGATCGCCAACGGCTTCTCCGAGCTCAACGACCCGGACGACCAGCGCGAGCGGTTCCTCGCCCAGCTCCGGGCCAAGGCGGCCGGCGCGGCCGAGACGATGGACTACGACGAGGACTACTGCCGCGCGCTCGAGGTCGGGATGCCGCCGACGGCGGGCGAGGGCATCGGGGTCGATCGCCTGGCGATGCTGCTCACCGGCCAGCCGTCGATCCGCGACGTGATCCTGTTCCCGCTGATGAGGCCGGAGTCGTGAGCGCGGGCGCGCGCGTGGGGGCGGCCCGCCGGTGCTAGGCGGCGGCTTCCAGTCGTTCGTCGCGTGGCGCTACCTGATGGCGCGCTACCACACCGTGTCGCGGCCGATCGCCGCGATCGCGCTGGGGTGCGTCGTCGCCGCGGCGGTGACGTACGGGCTGCACGCGGGGCTGCTGTGGCACTTCGAGCAGGAGCACCCGCGGCTGCCCGCGTTCAACCGCTACGTGCCGTCGATGTCGGGGCTGCACAAGGTCGACGACCTCGGCGTGTGGGCGATGCGCGGGATCGGCCTGCTGCTCGGGGGCGGCGCGCTCGCGCTCGCGCTCCGGGCGCGGCGCGGCGTCGTCTCGCTGATCGCGTGGGCGGGGTTCGTCGGCGGGCTGCTCGTGCTCGCGCTCGGCGTCGCGATGCACTGGCTGGTCGGCGACCGCAGCTTCGTCGAGCTGGCGCTGCTGATCGCGCCGATCCTGCTCGTGCCGATCCCGCTGCTGCTCGTGCTCGGGCTGTTCCGCGCGGCGTTCTCGTTCTTCACGACGGTCTCGGTGTCCGGCGTGTTCGTCGGGTCGATGGCGCTGGTCGTCGTGCTGTCGATCATGGGCGGGTTCGAGACCGACCTGCGCGACAAGATCCTCGGCTCGAACGCGCACATCCGGATCACGCGCGACGAGGGCGGGATCGAGGACTGGCCCGACGTCATGGCGCGCCTCGCGAAGGTGCCCGGCGTCGTCGGCGTGACGCCGTACATGACGTCCGAGGTCGTGCTGTCGGCGAACAACAACTACGCCACCGTCATCATCAAGGGCATCGACCCCGCGTCGGTCGGCGCGGTCACCGACCTGGTGTCGGACCTCGACGATCCGGGCGGCATGCAGCGGCTGCAGCCGCTCGCCGAGGATCCGATCGATCCCGAGGTCGAGGAGCCCGACAGTGGCGACGGGCAGGGCGGGGACGCGGGCGTGATCGATCCCGCGCCCGAGGACATGCCCGGGGGCGGCGAGCCGATCGACTACAGCGGAGACGAGGCGCCGGTGGACTTCGGCGCGCCGGACGTCGGCGACGGCGGCGGCGGCGACCCAAATGATGACGTGGTGGACCGTGCGCCGGATGACTTCGCAGGCGACACCGACGACGAGGAGCCGATCGACTTCTCGGGCGGAGACGGAGACGGAGACGGAGACGGAGACGGAGACGCGGGCACGGGCACGGGCACGGGCACGGGCACGGGGCGGGGGAGGGTCGACACGACGATCGGCAAGGTCGGAAGGATGGAGCTCGACCGCGGACCGGATCCGCTGTCCTTGCCGCCGCGCGACGGCGGGCGGCTCGCGCTGCTCGACGGCGTGCTCGTCGGCAAGGAGCTCGAGAAGCAGCTCCACCTCTATCGCGGCCAGGAGATCCGACTGGTCTCGCCGCTCGCCGACCCGGCCAACCCCGACGCCACCGGCACGCCGATCCCGTACCACCGCGACTACCGCATCGCCGGCACGTTCTTCACCGGCATGTACGAGTACGATCTCAAGTTCGTCTACGTCACGATCGACTCGCTGCAGGAGTTCCTCCAGACCGGCGACGTCGTCGACGGCATCGAGATCCGGATCTCGGATCCCGAGGACACGGGCGCGGTCGGCGCGCGGCTCGCGCGAGAGCTCGGCCCCGGCTACACCGTGCAGGACTGGAAGGAGCTCAACCGCAACCTGTTCTCCGCGCTCAAGCTGGAGAAGATCGCGATGTTCCTCGTCCTGGGCATCGTCATCCTCGTCGCCTCGTTCTCGATCATCGGCAACCTGATCATGGTCGTCGTCGAGAAGAGCCGCGAGATCGCGCTGCTCAAGACGCTCGGCGCGTCCGACGAGGGCGTGATGATGCTGTTCGTGATGCAGGGCTTCTTCATCGGCGCGGTCGGCACGCTGTCGGGCGTGCTCGTCGGCCTCGGCATCTGCGGCGCGCTCGCGACCTGGGGCTTCCCGATCCCGGCCGAGGTCTATTACATCGACAGCTTGCCGATCCACGTCGACCCGGTGTCCGTGATCCTGGTCGCGGCGGCGGGCCTCGGCGTCAGCGTCGTCGCGACGATCTACCCCGCGCTCGTCGCGGCGCGGATGCGCCCGGCGATCGGCCTGCGCCACGACTGAGGCGCGCGCCCGCCCGCGCGACGCTCCTGCGAACCCTGCAGGGCGCGTCGCAACACCGTGGCCGGGCGTTCACGCCGCCCCGCGCCAAGTGGCCGCAACCCGCCGGGCGCCCCGCGCCGAGGGCGTGGCACGCCGCGTGCTGTACCCGTGCGCACCATGAAGCTCGCCGGGCCCGCCTCCCTCCTCGCCGCCGCCGCCGCCGCGGCCGCCACGCTCCTCGCGACCCCTGCCACCGCCGCCGCGGGCGGCTACCTGTCGGTCGGCCTCGGCGGCTCGCCGTCGTTCAACGACGAGCTCGAGGGCCGGTTCTCCGGCGAGGGCCACTCGTCGGCGCGCGTGATGGTCGGCCAGCGGTTCGGGCGGCTCGCGCTCGAGGCGGGCCTCGGCGGCTACGGCCTGCACGGCATCGCCGGCGACACCGCCGACGTCGTCGACGGCCGCGCGGTCACCGCCTCGGTGTCCGCCAAGCTCCACATCCCGCTGGGCGAGCGCCTGACCGGCTACCTGCGCGGCGGCCTCGGGCGGACCTGGGTGTCGTCGGACTCGGCGATGGAGCTCGAGGGCGACGGCTACCACGGCGGCGTCGGGATCGAGTACAGCCTCGACCTCGCGCTCACCCAGGCGTCGGTCTGGGTCGAGGCGCGCCGGGACCTGCACCAGCTCGACCGCATGGGCGCGCAGTACGACGGCTCGGCCGACACGCTGTCGGTCGGCCTGTCGTTCGGGCTGTGACGCGGCCGGGCCGGGCTACAGCGTGACGCGCCACAGCCGCCACGCGGCGTGCTCCTCCGCGCCGACCCGCGCGTAGAGCTTCTGCGCGTCGACGTTCCAGTCGAGCACCATCCACTCGAACCGGCCGCAGCCCCGCGCGCGCGCCTCGTCGCGCAGCCGGGCCAGCACCGCGGACGCCACGCCGCCGCGGCGCGCGTCGGGGTGGACGAACAGGTCCTCGAGGAACAGGGTCGGCCGGGCCAGGAACGTCGAGTAGGTCATGAACGTCGCGGCGTAGGCGACGACCGCGCCGGCGCGCTCGGCCACCCACAGCTCGTAGCGGGGCGGGTCCGCGAACGCGTCGGCCACCAGGCGGCCGGCGGCCTCGTCATCAGGCGGGGGCAGGTGCTCGAACACGGCGAGCGCGCGGACCAGCGCGACGTAGGCGGGACCATCGGCGGGGACCGCGCGGCGGACCAGGGTGTGGGCGGGCATGGCGGGAAGATCGACCAGGCAACCGCCGACGGCAAGGTGCGGTCCAAGGTGCGTTGACAGCCCCCACCCACCCGACTACGTTCCCGTCCCCGTTAGACTTTCCGTGACCGAACCCGCCCCCAGCCCCCCCCCCGGCGACGCCGACGTCGTCGCTGGCGACCCCGCCGGCTCCGTGCCCAGTGGCGCCGCCGAGCCCGACGCCGCGCGCCCGGCGGGGCGCACCGGCGTCGGCGCCCGCGTCGAGGTCACGGCGATGGCCAAGGAGTACGAGCACGACGGGATCAAGCTGTCGGTGCTCCGCGAGGTGAACCTCGTGCTCGAGCCCGGCGACATGGTCGCGGTCGTCGGGGCCTCCGGCGTCGGCAAGTCCACGTTCCTGCAGATCCTCGGCACGCTCGATCTTCCGACGAGCGGGAGCATCAAGTTCGACGGCGAGGAGATCACTCGGTTCAGCCCGACCCGGCTGGCGGAGTTCCGCAACCGCAAGATCGGCTTCGTCTTCCAGTTCCACCACCTGCTCCCCGAGTTCACCGCGGTCGAGAACGTCATGATGCCCGCCCTGATCCAGCGCGTGCCGCGCCGCACCGCCGAGGCGCGCGCGCGCGACATCCTCGGCCGTGTCGGCCTCGCCCATCGCCTGACCCACCGGCCGAGCGAGCTGTCGGGCGGCGAGCAGCAGCGCGTCGCGCTCGCCCGCGCGATGGTGCTCGAGCCGGCGCTGCTCTTGGCCGACGAGCCCACCGGCAACCTCGACCGCAAGACCGGCACCGACATCCACGAGCTGTTCCTGGAGCTCAACCGGGAGCGCGGCTCGACCCTGCTGGTGGTCACCCACAACCCGGAGCTCGCGCGACTGATGCCACGGTGCTTGCGCATGATCGACGGCGGTCGCCTCGAGCCGGCGGAGGCGTCGGCGTGAGGGCCCCCGGCTCCACGCTGCTGGCGGCGGCGCTCGCGCTCGCGCTCGCCTCGCCGGCCTGGGCCCAGCCCGCGCCCGACGCGCCGCCCGACGATCAGGGCCCGCCCCGGGACGATGACGATGACGATGACGACGGCGATCCCGACGACGGCGCGCCCACGCCCGACTTCGACGAGCTCGCGCCGCGCATGGTCGGTCGGCCGATCGAGCGCATCCAGTTCCGCGGCAACCGCAAGGTCGAGGACGACGCGATCCGCGTCAACCTCCTGACCCGCGTGGGCAGCACGTACGACCCGACCAAGCTGCGCGAGGACGTCCGCGCGATGTGGAAGATGGGGTTCTTCGCCGACATCCGCGTCGAGGCCGAGCTGGCCGCGGGCGGCGGGGCGATCCTCACCTTCGCCGTCACCGAGAAGCCGTCGATCCGCAAGGTGATGGTCGCGGGCAACGACGAGCTCGAGCTCGACAAGATCAACGAGGTCCTCGACCTCGAGCGCGACGCGATCCTCGACGTCGCCAAGATCAAGCGCAACCGCCAGAAGGTCCAGGATCTCTACGTCGAGAAGGGCTACTACCTGGCGACGGTGGACTACGACGTCCGCCCGGTCAACGAGGCCGAGGTCGACGTGCTGTTCGTCGTCGACGAGCGCTCGAAGGTCCAGATCCGCGACGTCCAGTTCATCGGCAACGAGGCGATCTCCGACGACGAGCTGCGCGGCCTGATCGCGACCCAGAAGGGCGGGGCGCTGGCGTTCCTCAACGACAGCGGCACGTTCAACGAGGAGGCGTTCGAGCGCGACCTCCTGATGATCAGCGCGTACTACTGGGACAAGGGCTACGCCACGGTCAACATCGGCGAGCCCCAGCTCAAGCTGTCGCGCGACAAGCGCTACATGTACCTGTCGATCCCGATCGAGGAGGGCCCGGTGTTCGCGGTCTCCGGGATCGAGTTCCGCGGCGACCTGCTCGGCACGACCGAGGACCACGCGGCGATGGTCGGGATCAAGCCGGGCGCGACGTTCGCGCGCAGCACGATCGCCGCGGACCGCGAGCGGCTGCAGAACTTCTACATGGACCGCGGCTACGCCTACGCCAACGTCCTGCCGCTGACCAAGCCGGTCCCCGGCAAGAACGAGATCGTCCTGATCTTCGAGATCGAGCGCGGCAAGAAGGCGTACTTCGAGCGCATCAACATCCGCGGCAACTCGAAGACCCGCGACAAGGTGATCCGCCGCGAGATGAAGATCGCGGAGGGCGAGCTGTTCAACAACTCGAACCTCGAGATCTCCAAGCGCCGGATCAACGCGCTCGGCTTCTTCGAGAAGGTCGACGTCTCGACCCGCCGCGGCAGCTCCGACGAGTTCGTCGAGGTCAACGTCGAGGTGTCCGAGCGCCCGACCGGCACGTTCCAGATCGGCGCGGGCTTCTCGTCGGTCGAGAACTTCATCGCCCAGGCGCAGGTCTCGCAGAACAACCTGTTCGGCCGCGGCCAGACCCTGACCCTGCAGGCCCAGCTGTCGAGCCTGCGCCAGCTGTTCCTGCTGCGGTTCGTCGAGCCGTACTTCCTCGACACGAACTGGACGTTCGCGTTCGACATCTACAACCAGAGCCGCGCGTTCGGCAGCTTCGCGCGCAACGCCAAGGGCGGCAACCTCACCTGGGGCTACCCGCTGTCCTACGAGGCGCGCGCGTTCCTGACCTACAAGCTCGAGGACGTCGACATCACGACCGGCAGCCGCGGGTTCGCCGACTTCGGCGCCGTGCGCCAGCCGATCGACGGCACCGACGTCGCGAACCTCTACCGCGGCGGCATCACGTCGTCGTTGCGCGCGTCGCTGTCCTGGGACTCGCGCAACAACCGGCTGTTCACGACCGAGGGCTGGTACCACACGGTGTTCGCCGAGTGGGCCGACGACTACACCGCGTCGGAGAACGTGTTCCTGCGCTATGGCGGGTTCACCCGCTACTACAAGGAGCTGTGGGGGCCGTTCGTGCTCCACACCAACGCCGAGGTCGGGATCACGACCTCGCGCGATCCGCTCGGCGTGCCGATCGCGGAGCGCTACCTGATCGGCGGCATCTTCGACGTCCGCGGGTTCCGCCCGCGCTCGCTCGGCCCGCAGCTGCGCACCGGCCGCTCCCCCGACGATCCGCAGAACGCGATCCCGCTCGGCGGCAACATGCAGATCATCCTCAACTCCGAGGTGGAGTTCTCGCTGTTCAAGCGCGTCGGGATCTCCGGGGTCGTGTTCTTCGACATGGGCAACGCCTACAACCTCGAGGCGCGCTACTGCAGCGGCCTGGACAAGGAGGGCGCGTCGCTCAAGTTCGACCCGTGCTTCCAGTTCCCCGAGTCGATCGTCTACGGCATCCGCAAGTCGGTCGGGTTCGGGTTCCGCTGGTTCTCGCCGATCGGTCCGCTGCGGTTTGAATGGGGCATCCCGCTCGACCGTCAGACGCGCCCGGACGGCACCGTCGAGGAGCCGCTGGTGTTCGAGTTCACGATCGGGAACTTCCTGTAGGCGGGGCCGCGCGGCCGGCGGCGCCGTCGAGATCGTTTGACGAGCCGTCATCGCCGCGTTAGGACACCCCCCATGAACCGGATCGCGACCTTCGTCCTCGGCGCCGTCGGCGCCCTGCTGCTCGCCGCCCCGCTGACCGGGATCGGCTCCCGCGAGGCCGACGCCGGCGCGGGCACGGTCAAGGTCGCGGTGATCAACCTCGAGAAGACGCTCTACGAAACGCCCGCGGGCAAGAAGGCCCAGAAGGACTTCGAGAAGTCGCTCAAGGAGAAGCAGGCCAAGCTCGACAAGCAGAAGAAGGCGCTCGAGAAGGCGGCGGCCGAGCTGGCGAAGCAGCAGTCGGTCCTCAAGCCCGACGTGCTCGAGAAGAAGAAGGCGGAGCTGCAGCAGAAGTACATCGAGCTCCAGGAGGTCTACGTCGCGCTCGAGCGCGAGCTCGCCGGGATGCGCGCCAAGCTGATCGAGGACCTGCTCGACAAGGCGGCCCCGCACGTCGAGAAGCTCGCGGCCGACGAGGGCGTCGACATCGTCGTCGACGCCAGCGCGGTGCTGTGGGCGAGCAAGACGGTCGATCTGACGGACAAGCTCGCCAAGAAGATGAAGTAGCCGTCGCGGGCGGCGCCGCGCCCCGCGTGTTATCCACGGGGCATGTCGGAGCCAGGCGCGAGGGCGTCCACGCCCGTGATGACGGTGGAGCAGATCCAGGCGATCCTGCCCCACCGGTTCCCGTTCCTCCTCGTCGATCGCGTGCTCGAGCTGACCGACGAGCGCGTCGTCGCGCTCAAGAACGTCTCGGTCAACGAGCCGTTCTTCCAGGGTCACTTCCCCGGCGCGCCGGTGATGCCGGGCGTGCTCCAGGTCGAGGCGATGGCCCAGGCCGGCGGGATCCTGGCGTCCCGCCTGGTCCAGTTCGACCCGACGACGCACGTCATGCTGTTCATGGCGATCGACGAGGTGAAGTTCCGCCGCCCCGTCGTGCCGGGCGACCAGCTCGTGATCGAGGTGGTGCCGCTGCGCAAGGGCAAGATCTTCAAGATGCGCGGCGAGTGCAAGGTCGACGGCCAGGTCGTGTCGTCGGCGGAGCTGCTCGCGACGATGGCGCCGCGGAGCAAGGTCGCCTGATGTCGTGGAGGTCGGCGCGGCGGTCGGCGTGCGCGATCGCCGCGGCGATCGTCGCGGCCGGCGCGACCGGCGGCGGCCTCGGCTGCGGCAACGACGACGGTCGACGCATCAAGCGTGACCGCGACGCCGGGCCGCCGGTCGAGGTCGTCGATCGCACCGCGAAGACGAACCGGTCGGCGGGCGACGAGCGCGAGCCCAACGGCAGCGACGCCGAGGCCAACCCGGTGGCCGTGGCGAGCCTGATCCGCGGCACGCTCGATGGCGAGACCGACGTCGACGTCTATCGCGTGACCGTCCCGCGCGCCGGTCAGCTCCGCGTCCAGGTCACCGGGATCGAGGGCGTGGACCTGATGCTCGAGGTGCGCGACGCGCGCGGCGCCGTGCTCGCGCGCTCGGATCGCGGCCCCGCGGGGACGATCGAGGGCATGCCGAACCTCGGCGTCGTCGCCGGCGAGTACCTGGTGCAGGTCAAGGAGTTCGTCAAGGCGCGGCCCAAGCCGAAGCCGAGCAAGAAGGGCAAGAAGGGCAAGGCCGCGCCGGCGCCGGACGCCGGCGTCGTCGGGCGGGTCGGACCGTCGCCGGTCTACGAGCTCGCGCTCGATCTGGTCGAGCGCCCCGCGGACCTCACCGAGATCGAGCCCGACGACGACGCCGGCGCGGCGGTCGAGGTGCTGCTCGCGGACACGGTGCGCGGGTGGATCGGGTGGAGCGGCGACGTCGACGTGTGGAAGCTGTCGCTCGAGGGCGTCGGCGATCGCTACGCGGTCGACGTCGAGGTCGCGGGCGTCGAGGGCGTCACGCTCGGCGTCGAGCTCGTCGACGCGCAGGGCGCGCCGGTGCAGGCGCGCAAGGGCGCCAAGGGCGGGCCGGTGACGCTCGAGAGCGTGGTCCCGGCGCTCGCCGCCGACCAGCCGCCCTGGCACTACGTCAAGATCAGCGGCGACCGGTCCAACCCGGAGGCGGCGTACGAGCTGCGGTTCACGACGCGGCTGCTCGACGCCGACGAGGAGAGCGAGCCCAACGACGAGGCCGCGCGCGCCACGCCGCTGCGGTTCGACGGCGTGGCGACCGCGGGCACGATGCGCGCGACCTACGTCGCCGGCGACGTCGACCGGTTCGTGCTCGAGGCGCAGCCCGAGGCCGTGCTGCTCGACGTCGCGGTCGAGCCGCCCGCGGGCGTCGACGTCAAGCTCGAGATCGCGGCGCTCGGCGGCGGCCTGATCGCCGCGGGCGACGCCGCGGCCGCGGGCAAGCGCGAGCGGCTGTCGGGGGTCGCGATCCCCGCCGGCACGGCCGCGGTCGTGTCGGTGCTCGTGCCCAAGCCGCCCAAGGGGGACGGCGGCGAGCTGCGCGCGTACCGGCTGACGTGGTCGTTCAGCGGCGGCGAGCTGCCGATGCCGCCCGAGGAGGGCGCGCCCGCGGGCGGCGACGACGGCGACGGCGACGAGCTGCCGCCCGAGGAGCCCGGCCCGGGCGGCGGCGAGGGCGCGCCCGCGGGCGGCGACGACGAGGCGCCGGTCGGCCGGCCGGAGTGACGCGGGTGACCGCGCGCACCGCCGCCTACGGCTGGTACGTCGTCGCGCTGCTGGCGAGCGGCAACTTCCTCAACTACGCCCATCGCAACGTCCTGTTCTCGGCGTACGACGACCTGCGCGCCGCGTTCTGGCTGTCGGATGCCCAGCTCGGCCTGCTCGGGACGATCTACATGGGCGCGCACGCGCTCGCGACCTTGCCGGCCGGCTGGCTCGGCGATCGGCTCGACCGGCGCCACCTGCTCGCGGCCGCGATCGTGCTGTGGAGCGCGGGCGCGGTCGCCGCGGCCTGCGCCACGGGGTTCGCGACCCTGGCCGCGGCGCGCGCGCTGACCGGCCTGGCGACGGCGTGCGTCGTGCCCGTCGCCAACGCGATCATCTCGCAGGCGTTCGCGCCGCAGCGCAAGGCGTCGGTGCTCGCGGTGTTCAACGTCGGCCTGTTCGTCGGCGGCGTCAGCGGCGCCGCGCTCGGCGCGTTCCCCGGCTACCCGTGGGCGCTGTTCGGGCTGGCCGCGCCCGGCGCGGTGCTCGCGCTGCTGGTCGTGCGGCTCGACGTGCCGGCGCGCGTCGGCGGCGCGCACGCGCCGGGGGCGCGCGCGATGCTGGCCGAGGCGCGCGCGCTGCTGTCGATCCCGACGCTGCGCTGGCTGATGGTGTCGACGACGCTGATGGCGTTCGCGGCCGGCGGCTACCAGACGTGGCTGCTCGACTTCCTCAAGCACGACAAGGGGCTGTCCGAGGGCGCGGCGACGCAGCTGCTCGCGGTCGCGTTCGGCGGCGGCCTGGCCGGCGTGATCACCGGCGGGCGCGTCGGCGACGCCCTGCGCCGGCGCTGGCCGCACGGCCGGCTCGCCGCGATCGCGATCGGCATGGGCGCGACGGTGCCGTGCGCCACCCTGGCGATCCTGGCGCCGTCCGGGCCGCTGCTCGTCGTGGCGGCGATCGGCACGATGTTCTTCATCAGCTGGTACCACGGGCCGATGGCCGCCTCGGTCGACGACCTCGCGCCGTCGGGGCGCGCGGTGTCGATCCAGGCGGTCGTGATCTTCTCGATGCACCTGCTCGGCACGGCGCCGGCGTCGTGGGCGATCGGCGAGATCAAGCAGGCGGCCGGGTTCCGGGTGGCGATGCTGGTGCCGACGGCGGTCGTCGGCGTGGCCGCGCTGGTGATGACGCGCGCGTTCGCCGGGTTCGCGCGCGACGCCGTCGGTTCGACTCGCGCCGCGCGAGGCGCTATAACCGAGCGCGATGCGTAGGCAGATGGCTCGGTCCCTCGGGGCGGTCGCGATCGCGGTGCTCGCCCTCGGCGCGGCGGTGGGGTGCGGCGGCGCCAGCGGTGGCGTCGATCGCGCGCTCGATCGCTACGGCCAGGCGCTGCGCGACAAGGACTACGAGGGCGCGTACGACCTGATGTCGACGGCCTATCGCGCGAAGGTCTCGCGCGAGGAGTTCGTGCGGATGATGACGGACAACCCGCGCGAGGTGACCGAGACCGCGCGACGCCTCGACAAGCGCGCGGGGCGGACCGAGGTGTCGGCGGAGTTCGAGTATGGCCTGGGCGACACGATGCGGCTGGTCCAGGAGGGTGGGGCGTGGCGGATCGCGTCCAACCCGCTGTCGTTCTACGACCAGTCGACGCCGCGCGCGACGCTGCGGTCGATGCTGCGCGCGTACCGGCTCGAGCGGTGGGAGGTGATGCTGCGGTTCGTGCCCGACAAGTACCGGGCGAAGATGGACGTCGAGAAGATGAAGGGGCAGTTCCAGGGGGCGAAGGCGCAGGAGATGGAGGTCCTGATGAACATGCTCGAGGCGAACATCGAGGAGCCGATCAACGAGAAGGGCAACGAGGCTCGCATGGGCTACGGCGAGCACTACGAGGTCAAGTTCGTCCGCGAGGACGGGGCGTGGAAGATCAAGGACCTCGACTGACGTCGCCGCGACGAGGCCGCGGCGCCCAGGCCGGGGGATCGACGCGCCGCCCCACGCCGGTGCTGCGCGGCGGGGGCGATCTCCTCATCGGTGTAGGTCGGGGTCGGGAGCGGTGTCCCGCACCGGGGTACGCAAAAAAGTCAAGGTCGCACCAGGTGTTCCAACTGCGCGACCCAGCGGCCGAATCTGGAGATCCAGCGTGCCGGTGGGGTCTGGTGTGGCGGGAGGGTGTCACGGTTGGGCGATGCACCCCCCACGTATTCTGTGGTCCGGAGCGAGCCACAGGATCTAGCGCCCCATTGGTATTCGTGCGTTACACTGTTCGTGGGTCGTGATGAACCGAGAGGTCCACGCCTTGCACCTTAGGAGCTTGGAAGCAGGTCGCGGAGAGATCCACCCGAAGTAGAATTTGACAGCCATCTCCACCGTCCTTACCTCGTGCTGAAAGGCGGTACGCCATGCTGGACCCCTGGATCATCGAAGAAATCGTGCGACGCGAGCGAGAGGAGAAGTCTCGCCAGGAAGAGCGCCGTATCGATCTCCCGCTGGACAACCCGCCGAGGTACCACGACAGCGAGCCCAAGCCGCCGGCCGTGCCCAACCACGAGGGCGAGCGCGGCGTGATCACGATCGATATCTGACGCCTTCCGACGCGCTGTGACCGCACCCTGGCGTGCTTGGGGGCGCGTCGTGAGGCAGCGTCATCACAAGGTCCGGCGACGAGGTAGGCCGAGGTTCTGGCAGCGACGAACAGGGCGACCCGCAAGGGTCGCCCTGTCGCCGTTTCGGCGTTGGATTCCGTCGGAGGGCGGTGGTATGCGCAGCCCGTCATGCGACTGCCGACCAGCGACAGCGGGCGCCCCCGGGCGCAGCTGGCCTTCACGCTCGCGGTCGCGGCCGTGGCGTGGGGCGCCGTCGTGTGGTCGGGCTACGACCAGGCGCTGGGAGGGACGGCGGGCGGGGACGGGCCGTGGGCGTTCGGGCTGTTCCTCGGCGTCATCCTGGCGTCGCGCGGGCTCGCTGTCCGCCTGATCCCCGACTCGGTGCTGTCGCTCGACTCGGCGTTCTACGTCGCCGCGACCGTGTGCCTGGGGCCGGCCCCGGCCGGACGGCTGGTCGCGCTGGCGCTGACGCTCGACTCGCTGCTGCGCCTGCTGGCCCGCGAGCGGCGAGCCCCGCTGTCGCGCCGGCAGTGGCGCGAGGAGCTGGCGTACGTCGTCTACTTCGGCGGCATGACCGGCGCGCTGGTCATGGCCTGGGGGCTGGTGCTCGGCGTCGATCAGGTCGATCTGTCCGCCGACAGCCAGCTCGCGGTCGCCGCCCACGTGTTCGCCATCGGCGGCGCGCTGCTCGTCAGCCACTACGGGATCCAGGGCGTGCGCCAGGTGATGGGCGGACGGAGCGCGCGCAGCTTCGTGCGCGAGCTGGCGCTGCCGGGCACGGTGTCGGAGGCGTCGCTGCTGCCGGCGGCCGTCGTGCTGGTCCTGGTCTACCGCCCGGACGAGCTGCTCGCGTTCGCGCTGGTGTGCATGACGTACCTGCTGGTCAACCTGGTGTTCAACCGGCTGTCGGCCGCCTCCGCGGCGCTGCGCGGACGCGTGCGCGAGCTCGAGATCCTCGACACGACCGCGCGCCGCCTCGCCGCGTCGCTCCAGCTCCAGGAGCTGGTCGACACCGTCGCGCGCGAGACGACGCGGGCGATCCCCGAGGCCGAGGTGATCGCGCTGGTCCACCGGGGCGCGGAGGGCAAGGGCGGCGCCGCCGACCGCTTCGTCGTCGACGCGTTCGACCGCGACCGCGACCGGTTCTCGCGGCTGTTCGTCGGGCGCCACGAGGGTGCGACCGGCTGGGTGATGCGCCAGCAGGTGCCGCTGTCGATCCGCGACCTCGCCGACAGCGACGTCGAGGTCGGCCCGTCGGGGACCGAGGGCGTGCGGTCGTGGCTGGGCGTGCCGATCTTCCTCTACGGCGGGTGCGAGGGCGTGCTGTCGATCCAGAGCCGGACGCCGGGCGCGTTCCGGCCGGAGCACCAGCGGCTGCTCGAGTCGATCGGGCTGCAGGTCGCGGCCGCGCTGCAGAACGCGCACCTCTACGAGATGGCGATGGTCGACGGCCTCACCGGGCTGTTCGTGCGCCGCTACTTCGACGCGCGGATCGAGGAGGAGATCGAGCGGGCGCGCCGCTACGACACCGGGTTCTCGGTCGTGATGATGGACGTCGACGACTTCAAGGCGCTCAACGACACCCACGGCCACCAGGTCGGCGATCGCGTCCTGCGCGGCGTCGCGACGATCGTGAAGGCCAACATGCGCGGGGTCGACACGGCGGCGCGCTACGGCGGCGAGGAGATCGCGCTGATCCTGCCGCGCACCGAGATGGTGTCGGCGCTCAACCAGGCCGAGCGCATCCGTGCGGCGATCGCCGAGCACCGCGTCGCGACCGACACCGGCGTGATCGGCGTGACCGCGTCGTTCGGGATCGCGGCGTTCCCCGAGAGCGGGGCGACGACCGCGGAGGATCTGGTCAAGCGCGCGGACCGCGCGCTGTACCGCGCCAAGAAGACCGGCAAGAACCGGGTCGAGCTGTTCTGGGCCGACGAGCCGGCGACCGGCCCGGTGGTCGCGCCGGCCCGGTCCGGGTCCGGCTGAACCGGGCGGCGCGGATGTGGCATCGTAGGGCCCCGTGACCGACGACAGGGCTCGTACCCGTGACCGGCTGGGGGCCGACGCCAAGGTCGGCCTGCGCCGCCTGATCGCCCGCGCCCGCCAGGTGCTGACCACGGATCCGACCGGCTCCGACGAGGACGATCGCGTCGTCGAGGACGCCGGCGCCGCCGAGATGGCGCGCCAGGCGTCGCGGCTCAAGGGCGGCGTGGCGAAGGTCGCGCAGCTGATGGCATACACCGCCGGCGGCGACACGACCGCGGGGGCGCGCGCCGCGCTCGGCAAGCTGTGGGATCAGGTGCCCGGGACGTCGCCGGCGGCGATCGCGCGCGTCGTCGAGGAGGACCTCGGCCGGCCGCCGCACCAGCTGTTCGCGCACTGGTCGCCCGAGCCGATGGCCGCCGCGTCGCTCGGGCAGGTCCACCTCGCGACCGGGCACGACGGCGTCGAGTACGCGGTCAAGGTCCAGTACCCGGGGATCGCCGCGGCGCTGCGCGACGACCTGTCGTCGGAGTCGTTCGCGCGCAAGCTCGCCGGCACCGAGATCGGCAAGACGCTCGACGGCGCGGCGCTCGAGGCGCTGCGCGCGGCGGTCGCCGGCGAGACCGACTACCGGGCCGAGGCCGCGTGGGCGGGGCGCATCGCGGCGGCGTGGGCGGGCGACCCGCAGATCCGGGTGCCGCGCGTCGACCTCGAGCGATCGAGCGCGCGCGTGCTGACGATGGAGCGCGCGCGCGGGGTGTCGGTGGTCGAGGCGGCCAGCCTGGACCAGGCCACGCGCGACGCGGCCGCCGCGGCGATCTTCCGCTTCGCGTGGGGCACGCCGCTGGTCCACGGCCTGCTCCAGGCCGATCCCAACCCGGGCAACTACCTGATCGACCGTACGCCCGACGGCGAGGTCCACGTCAGCTTCCTCGACTACGGCTGCGTCGTGGAGCTCGACGAGGCGGCGCGGCAGCGCGACCGCGAGCTGTGGTACGGCGTGATGCACGACGATGCGTTCGAGGGCGCCGAGCGGTTCCGCATGGCGCTGGTGCACCAGGGCCTGCTGGTCCGCACCGACACGATGGCGACCAACGCCCACCGCGAGTGGGAGCGGCTGCTGGCGCGGCCGCTCACCGGCCACGGTGCGTTCACCTGGTCGCGCGGCTACGCGGCCGAGCTGGCCGAGGCGACCCGCCGGGTGCTCGCCGCCGGCGGCGTGAGGCTGCCGGCGCCGGTGCTGCTGCTGTGGCGGCAGCGCCTCGGCGTGGCGTCGGTGCTCGGCATGCTGTCGCCGTCGTTGCCGTTCCGGCGGCTGCTGACCGATCTGATCGGCAGCGGTCGGCACGCGCTGCGGTGAGCCGAGGGGCCGCCCGCGCCGGATCCGAGCGCGGTCGGCTCAGTACGTGTAGCGCAGGAACACGCGCGCCTCGACCCCGCCGAGCGCGGCGAACTGCGGGATGAGGAACCAGTCGCCGGCGACGCCGACGGCGTAGTGGCGGTTGAGCAGCTGGTACTCGAGGCCGCCGCCGGCCTGGAACGCCAGCGCGAGGTCCTCGCCGGGATCGGTGACCATCACCTTGCCGAGCACGTTCGACGAGATGTACGCGACCCCGGCGCCTCCCTCGACGAACAGGCCGACGGAGCCCCAGCGCGCCCCCAGCCGGCCGTCGGCGTGGGCGCGGTAGAGCTGGAACCACTCGCCCTCGGGCGGCGCGGGCACCGTCGCCTCGTGGCTCGACGTGCTGGCGTGGACGCCGACCGACAGCCAGCGGAACAGGTCGTAGCCGATCCGGAGCGACATCGCCGGCCCGGGCGCGGCGTGGTCCTGGGACGGCGGCAGCACGCCGGTGGCGCCGACGCCGGCCTCGGTGAAGAACCCCTGCGACGCGGGGCGCGCGGCGGCCGGCGCCGACGCGGCGGCGAGCACGATCAGCGACAGCGCCGCGGCGCGCGCAGGTCCCTTCGTCATGCGTGGGCTCATCGTATCACCACGGGTGTCGCCGCGGGCGCGCGCGGGTCACGGCGCGGCCGGCATCGGCGGGACGAACTCGGCGGGCATGAAGATCATCGCCTCCTCCGCCGGCGCCGCGAGCAGCTCGTCGTGCAGCAGCCCCCGGTGGTCGCGGACGCGCACGGCGTACTCGAGCACCATGTGGCGGTCCGCCTCGAACGTCAGGTCGAACCGCACCATGTGGCCGAACGCCTCGATCGGGATCGCCAGCGTCGGAGGGGTCGGGTTGTTGGGGTCGGGCGGCACGTCGGCGGTGGTGGTGATGTCCTCGTGGATCGACAGGACCGCGGCGAACGCGCTGACGCCCCCGCGGGTCATCAGCTCGACGTCGATCGCGGCCTCGCGCACCTGATCCTCGCGGAACACGCCGGACAGCGTGCCGAGCGCCGGGACGTCGAGCGGGATGTCGCCGGCGAGCGGCGGCGGCCGCGCCTCCTCCTCGCCGTTGTCGTCGACGACGATGAAGTTGATCGGGTTGTAGAAGAACCGCTCGTTGCCGCCGTTGAGGTGGATGCGGGCGGAGCCCGGCTCGTCGGCCAGGTTCTTGATCGTCCACTCGACCGAGATCGAGAGGTGGTCGAGGCGGACGTAGGAGACCTCGGCCGGGTCGAGCATCAGCGCCGTCGCGAGCTCGAGCCGCTCGCGCTCGACGTCGCCCTCGGGATCCATCAGCGTCTCGAGATCGAACGGCAGCGACACGGTCGCGGTGCCCGTGCCGTCGTCGTCCATCGCGCCGGTGCCGACCTCGATCCCCTGCGCCGGCTGCACGTACTGCGGGTCCTCGGTGCACGCGACGGCGCCCGCCGCCGCGGTGACGACGAGCGCAGTGGACAGGTGGTGGACGATCGATCGGCGCATGGCGTCACCCCTGGGAGAAGATGAACGGGTAGTTGACGACGGCGCCGCCCTTGGCCGGGAACTTCATGCCCTGGATCTGGCGCTTGACGCACGACTCGACCGTCGGGTCGCGCAGCGAGCTCTTGCCGCCGTCGACGCGCGCGCTCGTCACCTTGCCCGAGGCGTCGATCGTGAAGTTCACGACCAGCTTGCCGGACAGGCCCTTGGTGCGGTTGACGGCCTTCTGGTAGCAGGCCTGGATCGTCCCCTTGCGCGACTTGACGACGCGGTCGACCTCCTCGCGCGACAGGCCGCTGAAGTCGCCGCTCGCCGACTCGATCTTGACGACCGCCGACTCCTTCACGCCCGACCCCTTGCCGCCCGAGCCCTTCGGCGCGCGCGTCTCCCCGGTGTCGACGTCGCCCTGCGACACGAACTCGCCCTCGGCGTTGCCGCCGCCGCCCGCGCCCTTGCCCTTGGAGCCCTTGTGCGTGCCGAAACCGCCCTCGTCGTCGCCGACGCCGAACCCGGTGCCCTTGCCCATGCCGGCGTCGCCCGCCTTCTTCGGCCCCTTGCGGCCCTGGCCGAAGTTGGTGAGGTCGGGCAGGTGGTCGAGCTGGCGGATCCGGTCGAGCTCCTGGCGGTTGCGCCCGGTCATCAGCGCGACCTCGGGCGGCGGCGGGCCCTCCTTCTCGACGTCGGGGTCCGAGGCGCGGACCTCGCCCTTGCCGCCGGCCTTGCCTTGCTCGCCCTTGGTGGCGGCCTTGCTCTCGGGCTTCTCGCCGGTGGTCGCCGCGGCCTCGGCCTTGTCGCCGGTGCCCTTCTTGGGGTCCGGCTCGGGCGGCGGCGGCGGCGGATCCTGGATCCGGTTGACCAGGTAGCTGCCGGTCAGCTCGCGCGGGCCCGGGTAGACCCACGGGTGATCGGGCGAGGCCATCTCGTACTTCACGTAGAGCAGCAGGGCGAACAGGATCGCGGAGAACGCGATCGCCGGACGGGTGAGGTCGTCGTCGTCGGTGCGGACGAAGTTGAGGACGATCTCGAGCACCGCGGTGACGGCCATCGCCCCGACGACGATCAGCGTGGTGTGCGTCGGGAACGCGACGGCCGCGGCCAGCACGGCCGCGCCGATCGCGACCGCCTCGCGGTAGCGCGGCAGCGACGGCCGCGGCAGCTTGGCCTCGACCGGCACGAACTGGAAGAACAGCTTGTAGTCGCCGCTGGCGTCGAGATCGACGACGCCCCAGTCGCGGCCGCCGATCGGCGTGGCGCGGAAGCTCGCGCCGGCCTCGCCGGGGCCGCCCTCGTCGCCGCGCGCGACGAAGTCCTCGACCTCGCGGTTGGCGCCGTCGAGGTGGACCGTGCCGCGCATCGACGCGGCGAGGTTGAGCAGGTAGCCGCGGTGCCCCGGCTTGATGATCTCGAACTTCTGCGGCAGGCCGAGGTCGGGGACGAGGAACGTCGCGCCCGGCTGCGGGCCGATCGTGATCGGGGCCGGCTCGTCGAGCACGACGTCGGCCATGACCTCGTCGCGCCACACCAGCGAGGCGCGGAGCTGCACGGCGCTGGGGCCGGTCGGGGCGGGCTCGGCCACTAGAGCTGCTCCTCGTCGATCGAGCGCACCAGCTCGGGGATGAACGAGCGCCGCTCGAGCGAGGCGCGGTCGAGCTCCTCGGCCGCGCGGTCGAGGAAGTACAGCAGCTGCGGGGTGCGCAGCCGGCCGGAGATGTCGATGCCGGTGAAGTCCATGACCTTGGGCTTGCCGGACTTGCCGTCGCCGCCCTTGGCCTCGCCATCGCCGGCCTTGTCCTTCCCCTTGTCCGGGGCGCCCTTGCCACGACGCGGCTGCGCGTCGGCCACGGCGGGGAGCGTCGCCACGAGCGCCGCCGCGACGAACGCCACGCCGAGCGCCGAGCGCCAGGCGTGGGTCCGAATCTGGGGGCGGTGAGCCCCGACAGGGGGCAACGTCTCGGGGTTCACAGCCCCAGCTCCTTTCGCTTGGCCTCGGCGTCCTGCCGCCTTGGGTGGCTGGTGGGAGCGTCTTGCATGTATCGCTCCAGGTCGGCCTTGGCCCCCGGCACGTCCTCGAGGAAGAACGCCTTCAGGATGGCGAGGTTGTAGAGCGCGTCGGCGCGCGCGAACGCGCGGCGTGGAGCATCGGCGACCACCTCGTCCCATATCTTCTTGGCTCCCTGCAGGTCCTTGAGGCCGCGCAGCGCCACCCCGAGGGCGACGTGGGCGGCGAGATCATCGGGCGCCTGTTCGACGATGATCGAGAGCTCCTGCTTGGCTCGCTGGTAGTCGCCGGCGTCGAGCAGCACGGCGGCCTTGTTGAACCGGGCGTCGAGGTAGGCGGGATCCAGCGAGGTGGCGTAGTCGAACCGGTCGAACGCCTCCTGCGCCTTGCCCTGGGACAGGTAGAGCAGGGCGAGCGCGTTGTAGGCGGCCGGGTCCTTGGCGTCGAGCTCGATCGCGCGGGCGATCACGAGCTTGGCCATGTCGTGGCGCCGCTGCGCCAGGTAGATCTGTCCCAGCTCGGTGTAGACCCGCGAGCTCGGGCCGGCGACGCGGAGCGTGTCGCGCAGCACCTCGACCGCGTCGTCGTGCGCGCCGGCGTCACGCAGCAGCGACGCCAGGCGCGCCGCGGCGTCGACGCGCAGCGGATCGTCCTCGGTGAACTCGCGCAGGCTCGCCTCGTAGTCGGCCCGCGCGTCCTTGGTCCGGCCGGCCCGGCGGTGGGCCTCGGCCCGCGCCAGCCGCGACGGCGTGTGCGCCGGGTTGACGTCGAGGGCGCGCCCGAACGCGCGCACGGCGGCGTCGTCATCGCCGTCGTCGCCCGCGATCACGCCGAGATCGTGCCACGCCTCCCACAGCGTCGGATCGATCTCCACCGCGGCCTCGAGGCGCGCCCGCGCCGTGGCGGTCGCGTCGGGCCCGCCGAGGCGCAGCGCGCGCAGCGCCGCCTCGAACTCCTTCATCGCGGCCGGCTTGACCGGGTCGAGCTTGGGCGCCTCGCGCGGGCCCTGCGAGGTGATGCGGGGCTTCGTGCCGGGGCCGCCGCACGCGGCGGCGAGCGCGGCGGCGGCAAGCAGGGCGATCACGCGCGTCATCGGTTGACCTCCTTCACGAGCTTGATCTCGAGCGGGCGGTCGCCGGTGCGCTCGCGTGCGCGGCCCTCGCGCTCCGGCGGGTACTCGTCGGGCGACAGCCGGCCGAGCGCCTCGCGGATCTTCGTCGTGTACTGGTCGTAGACCTGCAGCTCGATCGCCTTGGCGTAGCCCTGGGCGTAGAGCTCGATCGCCTTCTCCTCGATGTCGATGACGTACATGTCGAGCGCGCCGCGGTAGGCCTCGGCCTCGTCGGGGGACAGCCCGCCCGGCGTCGGCGCCGAGCGCAGCGCCTCGGCGAACACGTCGAAGATCTGGCCGATGCGGTAGAGCGCGGCGGTGCCCCACCGCAGGTCGCCGAGCTTGACCACCTCGGCGTACGTGCCCTGCGCCTTGATCAAGAGGTCGGTCTTCTTCTTGAGCGTGCGGTCGAGCGCCTTGGGCTTGACGTCGAGCGAGACCTTCTCGTAGTCGCGGTAGATCAGCTCGCCCTGGAGATAGCGCGCCTCGGCCACCCACGGCAGCGCGGCCTCCTTGTCCTTGCCCTTCTCCCTCTTGAACAGCTTCAGCGCGTCGTCGATCTGATCCGACGCGCGCTTGAGCTGCCCCAGCCGCAGCGCGGTGCGCGCGGCGCGGACGTGGGCCTCGATCGCGCGGCGGTGTCCCTTGTAGCTCGACGCGAAGCTGCGGAACGCCTGCTCGGCGCGGCCGTCGTCGCCCTGGTCCTCGTAGACGGCGCCGATGCGGAACGCGACCTCGGCCGCGTCCTTGCGGTCCTTGTGGCGCTTGGCGTAGAGCTGGAAGTGCGCGATCGCCTTGTCGTACTGGCCGAGCGCCTGGCGCAGCACGCCGGCGTTGTACAGCGCGTCGGCGGCGTCCTTGCTCTTGGGGAACTTGGTGACGGTGGTCTCGTAGGCCTCGGCGGCGCGATCGAAGTACGCGACCTTCTCGTAGAGCTGACCGGCGGAGAACGCGGCGCGCTCGCCCTGATCGCTGTCAGGGTAGCGCTCGGCGAGCTCGAGGTAGACCTCGGCCGCGGCCTCCGGCTTCTTCGCCTTCTCGTACATCACGCCGGCGTTCATCATCGACTGCGGCGCGAGCTTGTGCTTGGGGAACTCCTTGGGCACGCGCAGGTAGAACGCCGCGGCCTGGTCGTACTTGCCGGCGTCGGCGTACTTCTCGCCGCTCTTGCCGATCGACTCGACGATCAGGCGGTCGAGCCGCTCCTGCTGGTCGGCCGAGGCGAACGCCTTGGCCTTCTTGAGCTGGCGCGCCCAGGTCTCGATGTTCTCGTAGTCCTTCGCCTGGGCGAGCGCCTTGAGGATCCGGTCGCCGGCGGGGCCCGCGTCGGGGTGGTCGGGGTACTTGGTGACGATCAGCCCGAACCGCTTGATCGCCTCGTCGTAGTCGCCGTAGTCGTAGAATAGCTGGCCGTTCTTGAAGATCAGGCCGACGAGCTCGGGGTCGGCGGGGAACAGCGTCGCGTAGAGGTCCATCGCCTCGGCGAACTTCTTGTCGACGGGCAACAGCTGCTTGCGCCCGGCGGTGTCCTTGGGGCGCGCGGCCTCGAACGCGGCCATCGCCTTCTTCAGCGCCTCCTTGTGGTACTCGCCGACCGGCGCGGTCTTGCCGACGGCGAGGTACTCGTCGCCGGCCTCCTCGTGGCGCTGCAGCTTGAAGAACAGGATCTCGGCGCGGCGGTAGCGGACCTCGGCCGCCTTGGGGCTGGCGTCCTTGCCGGTCCCGAAGCCGGTGAGGTAGACGCCGTACGCGTCGGCGACCTGCGCGTAGAGCTTGAGGTCGGGCTTCTTCGACTTCGACTTCTTCTCGCGCTCCTGCGCCTCGGCGTGCAGGTTCGTCGCCGTGACCCGCACCAGCGTCTCGGTCTGGCTCAGCGACTTGGCGAGCGCCTCGGCCTGGCCGCGCTGCGCCTTGGCCCAGGCGGACGCCGGGCCGTAGGTGTCGACCAGGACCTTCATCTCCTGGGCGGTCCTGGCGTCGTCGAGCGCGGCGATCCAGTTCTCGACGATCTTGCGCTGGAACGCCGCCGCGCCGATCGCGGTGGGATCGAGGCCGACGAGGAACCGGTAGGTGTCGGCCGAGCGCTCGTACTCGGCCTGGCCGAAGTAGGCGTCGGCGACCTTGAGCAGCACGTCGCGCGAGTACTGCTCGCCGCCGATCGAGGCCAGGAAGTCGAACACCTCCTTCGCCGAGATGCTGCGGTCCTCGGTGAACACGATCACGAGGTAGTCGAGCGCCTCCTCGCCGATGCCGCTGCGGCGCCGGCGCAGCGCCGCCGAGCCGGAGCGCTGGGCCTCGACCGCGAGGTCGAGCACCTGCTTGAACTGGCGGACCGCGCTGTCGATGTCGCCGAGCTTCCAGTTGCACCACGCCGTCTTGAACAGCGCGAGGTCGTAGGTCGCGGCCTCGGGGCGGGTGAGGATGTTGCCGTAGGCGGTGCGCGCCTGCTCCCAGTCCTCGGCGGCGAAGAAGTGCTCGCCGACCATCATCCACGCGTCGCCGTACAGCGGCGACTCCGGGTACTCCTCGATCACGCGCTGGAACATCGCGAGCGCCTCGGCCTCGCGCTCGTCCTCCTTGGCCGCGAAGCCGACGAGGTAGAGGACGAGATCGTTGCGGCGGAAGTCCGGGTGGTCCTCGAGCAGCGTGCGGTAGAGCTGTTCGCTCTCGGACAGGTCGATCCGCGGCTCGACCGGCTGGGTCTTGCAGCCGCCGGCCTTGACGCGGCAGCCCTCGAGCTTGCGCTCGAACTTGTCCATGTCCTCGAGATAGACGCGGCGCGACTCCTCCCACAGCAGCTCGGCGAGCTTGAACAGCCCCTCGGCGCGGGTGTCTCCCTCGGGCTTGCCGGCGAGGAACTCGCGCAGCAGGGCGATCGCCTGGGTCCGCTTCTTGTCGCGCTTGACCTCGGTGTCGGTGAGCAGCTTCTGCAGCTCCGGCGACAGCACCGGCGTGTCCGGCGGCGGCGGGCGCTTGCGGATGTACAGCTCGGACGTCGGGCCGCGCTCGAGGTCGACGTCGCCGTCCTGGGCGCTGGCGGCGCCGGGGGCGGCGGCGAGCAGCGCGAGCGCGAGCAGCGCGGGCAGGGGCGCGCGCATGCTCACCTCCACCCCTCGTACTCGTCGGCCCAGTACTCGCCCTCGAACGGCCAGACCTCCTCGTCGTCGCCGATCATCCCGACGTCCCACAGCCGACCGCGCAGCTCGGCGGGCAGTCGCCCGGCGGCGAGGTCCTGGACGTCGATGTCGAGCTGCTGCTTCTGGCCGATGACGGCGTCGATCTTGCCCAGGCGCGCCTTGTCGAGGACGCGCTTGGTGTCGCGGTAGAGCTTGTCGATCGACCGCTGGGCCAGCTCGTCGCCGGCGCGCTCGAGCGCGCGCAACAGCTCGCGCGAGCGGCGCTCGAGCCGGCGCGCCTCGGCGAGGTCGGCCTCGAGCAGCGGGCGCAGCGAGCCGCGCGCGTCGCCGGCGGCGTGCGCGTCGGCCGCCTCGGCCGCGGCGAGCGCGCGCGCCCGCGCGGCGTCGACCCGCTCGGCGAGCGCGACCAGCCGCGCGTCCTCCTCGTCGGCGTCGGCGCGGTCGATCGTCCCGGCGCGCTTGCCCGCGGCGAGCTCGGCGCGCGCGCGGTCGACCTCCTCCGCGAGGTGGGTCAGATCGCCGAGCACGGCGTTGGCGTCGGCCGCCTCGTCCTGCTCGATCGTCGTCGTGCCCGACACCGCGCCGACCGCGTCGCCGCGGACCTGGCGGGCCAGGCCGGACCACTGCCGGACGACCGCGGGCGCCTCGGCCGCGGCGCGGCGCATGCCGGCGATCGCGTCGTGGAGCCGGACGTAGGCCGGGTCGAGGCGCAACAGGCCCAGCGCCTGCGCGCCGACGTCGACGGGGCGCGCCGCCGCCGCGACCTGGCCGTCGACGCGGCCGCCGCCGCGCTCGTCGCGCCAGCGGGTGAGCGCGCGGTCGAACAGCCGCGCGCGCGCGCCCGGATCCTGGCGGATCCGATCGAGCTCGCCGACCACCGGGGTCAGCCGCGTCGCGACGTCGTCGTACCACGCCTGCGCGTCGTCGAACCGGCAGTCCGCGAGCTCGACGTAGCCGGCGAGCAGGTTGGCCTCGGGCCACAAGGGCGACGACGGGAACTCGCCGAGAAACTCGGCGACGAGGTCGCGCGCCGTCGGCAGCTCGCGCTTCTGGTACATCGACCAGCTCGCCTCGAACAGCGCGTCGGGCAGCTTGTCGGAGTCCTCGGGGATCTGGAAGTAGTGGTAGTAGGCGTCGTCGTACGCCTCCTCCTCGTGCGCGATCCGCCCCAGGCCCAGCCGCGCCAGGTCCTTGATCGTGAAGTAGCGGTCGTCGACGACGAACGTGAACGTGTCGGCGTCCGGCTGGTCGGCGATCTGGCAGAACGCCTCGGCGGCGAGGTCGAACTGGCCGCGCCGGGTCTTGATCACGCCGCGCAGGTAGAGCGCCGAGCTGTACAGCCGGCTCTTCTTGCTGATCTGCACCAGCTCGCCCTCGGCGGCCTCCCACTGGCCGGCGTCGTAGGCGGCGCGGCCGCGCAGGTAGGCGCGCTCGCCGCTGGCCGCCGGCGGGATCGGCGTCTCGGACCGGATCGCCTCGAGCCGCGCCAGCACGCCGGCGTGGTCGCGCGTCTCGAGCGCGACGTCGACGACGCGGCGGTGCGCCGGGCCCCAGTACGTCGCGTCCGGGCCGCGCGCGAGCACGCGATCGAACGCGTCGAGCGCCGCGCCGTAGGCGCCGGCGGCGGCCAGCGCGACCCCGAGGTCGTACTCGGCGTTCTGGTACTCGACGAAGTCGGTGAACGCCTCGTAGCGCGGCGACGCGACGATCGCGTGGAGCGCGACCGCGGCCTCGGTGGCGGCGCCGCCCTGGAGCAGCGCCTCGGCCGCCCCGAGCTCGCGCGCCAGCGTGTCCGCGTCGCCGCTCTCGACGTCGACCAGGTTCATCTGGGCGAGCTGGGCGAAGTACTCGGCGAGGCGATCGCCGGACGAGCGGCCGGCCGCGCCGCCGTCGGCGTCGCGCGCCGGCGGCGCGGGCTGCGCGTGGCCCGTCGTGGCGGCGAGCCCGAGCCCGAGCGCGACGCTCGCGAGGCTCGCGACGCGCGCGGCGCTACCGCGTCGCACCGCGCGCCTCCTTCGCCTTCGCCGTGCGCGTCCGCCGCGGCGCGACGGCGCGGTCCGCCTTGGCCTTGGCCTTCGTCGCGGCCGGCGCGTCCTTGGCCCTGGCCGGCGCGTCGGGGCGCGCCACGGCCTTGACGTCGGCGTCGATCGACAGCCGGTAGGTGCCGGCCTCGCCACGCTTCCACTCGTACGGTATGTCGCCGCCGTCCTTGGCGCGTGCCGCCACGATCAGATCCTTGCCGGCGGTCGCCTGGACGACGAACGTCGCCTCGGTCGCCGAGGTGAACCGGTCGTCGTCCTTGCCGATCGCCTCGACCCGGATCGACACCAGGTGCCGCCCCGGCGCGATCCAGCCCTCGAACCGCACGGCGTCGTCGACGGCGATCGCGCCCTCGATGTCCTCGTAGACCTTCGCGCCGTCGAGCCGGATCGTGGCCTTCTCGACCCCGTAGAACCGGCCCGAGGTGTAGGCGAGCCGCACGGTGATCTTGGTCGAGTACAGCGAGCTCGCGACGGTGGCCGCGCGCGCGCGCGACGCGAACAGCTCGTCGCGCAGCTTCAGGTACTCCTGGCGCAGCGCGTCGACGTCGCCGACCGCGTCGTCGCCGTCGTCGTCGGGCTCGGCCGCCGCCGCGTCGTCCGTCTTGGGCGCGTCGCCGGCCGCCGCGTCGCCCGGCGGATCCTTGGGCTGCGCGGTCGCGACGGTCGACAGGCCGAGGAGCAGCGCTCCGATCACCCAGCACGGTGCCAGCTTCATGGGATCCCCCTTCGAGGGTCGCGATGGCTCAGTTCGAGAACGGCAGGAACACGGAGAGGCCCGCGGTCACCTGGGAGTCGTGGACGAGGAACGGCTCGTCGAGGAGCTCCTGGCGGAACACGTGGCTGCGCGCGTCGATGCGGAAGGCGAGCGCGGTGCCCGAGAACAGCTTCATCCCGAAGCCTGCCACGCCGGCGGCGCCGCGGCTGGTGGTGGAGTCGACCACGCCGACGCCGAGGTCGAGGTGGATGTCGAAGTGGACGATCGACCCGCCGAGGCGGAGCTTTCCGTACACCGGGCTCCACAGCAGCAGCGACTCGGCGTGGAGCACCCGGGCGTAGTCGTCGGCGAGGACGACGCCGCGCTGGTCCTCGATCGCGCGGATCACGTCGGCGTTGGCGTGGGTGTACGCGCCGCCGAACTCGACCGCGGTCTGCTCGGTCATGTGGAACGTGTAGGAGCCGCCGGCGATCCACGTGCCGCTGAACAGATCCGAGTTGTAGTAGCCGCCGGTCACCGACAGCTCGTGGCGCTGCGCCTTGACGAACAGCCGGTCGACCGCGCCGCGGCGCTTGCGCTTGACCGCGAGCCGGTCGGCGATCTCGCGGTCGATGCAGGTCTCGGTCGAGCGCACCGGCTTGCGCGCGGCGCCCTTGGCGTCGGCGTCGGCGTCGGCGCTCGGGGTCGCAGGCTCCGCCGCGTCGCCCTCGGCGCGCGCGGGCGCGGTCGTCGCCCACAGGGCGGCGGTGGCGACGCCCGCGACGATCGCGAGCCGGCCGGGCAGGGTGTGGACGGAGCGGCTCACAGCGGCGTCGGGATCCACAGCACGATCGACGCCGTGGTGAGCAGGTTGTTGGTGTAGCGGGTCTCGGCGACGACCTCTTGCACGGCCATCACGTCGCGGGCCTCGAACCGGAACGTCACCCATTGCGTGGTGAACAGGTCGAGGGCCAGGCCCGCCTGGAGCGTCACGCCCTGGACGCTGTCGTGGAACAGCCGCCCGGCGCCGGCGATCACCATGATGTCGGAGTGGATGATGTCGCCGCCGATCTTCATCTTGGCGTGGATCGGCGACCACACGGCCGAGACCATCGCCAGGTAGCCCATGCCGGGCTCGAACCGATCGTCGCCGAAGAACTCGGCGAGCGGCGCGTCGAGGTCGAGCGAGATCGGCGTCAGCTCGAAGCTCGCCTGCAGGCCGAGGTCCTCGGTGAAGTAGAGGTCCAGCGCGCCGCCGCCGACCCAGCTCGACGAGGTGAGGTCGCCGCCGTACATGCCGCCGCGCAGCGACAGCGCGAGCTGGCCGTCCTTGAGGAAGTCCCGCTTCTGGACCCCACGCGGCGTCAGCTCGCGGCCGAGCTCGTCCTTGATCGTGCGGTCGAGGCACGACGGCAGCGGCGCCTGCGATGGCAGCTCGTCGGCGCGCGCCGACGACGGCGCGGCGACCACCGCCGCCGCCGCGATCGCCCCTGCTGCGATCACGGATGCGGGCGGTGTCAGCGACGCGGGGAGGCGCGCGGTCGGTGACTGCACCGTCAAGGACGTTACCGCCGCGGGGCGATCACGGTCAATCGCTCGCGGCCGCGCAGAGTTGCGACCCCGCCGTGTTACATTCGCGCGCGATGGATCACCTGGGTGGCACGCGCATCCGCCGCGACGCCAAGCCCGCGACGGTCAACCTGCGCCGCTGCAAGCTGGTGGTGATCAAGGGGCCGCAGCGCGGCACCGAGTTCGTCATCCAGTCCGATCTGTTCCAGGTCGGCAAGGCCCCGGAGAACGATCTGGTGATCGGCGACGAGACCGTGTCGCGGCACCACTTCGCGATCGTCCGCGACGCCAAGGGCTACCTGCTCCGCGATCTGCAGTCGACCAACGGCACGTTCCTCGACGGCGCGGAGATCAAGGAGGCGTACATCCGCGCCGGCTCGGTCGTCGGCGCCGGCGCCTCGGAGCTGAAGTTCACGCCGTTCGAGGAGCGGATCGAGATCCTGCCGTCCGAGAAGGAGGTGCTGGGGGAGATGGTCGGGCGGTCGCAGCCGATGCGCGAGATCTTCGGCCTGATCGAGCGGATCGCCGCGACCGACGCCACCGTCCTGATCGAGGGCGAGACCGGCACCGGCAAGGACATGATCGCGCGCACGCTGCACCAGCTGTCGCGCCGGCGCGACGCGCCGTTCATCGTCGTCGACTGCGGCGCGGTCGCGGGCACGCTGATCGAGAGCGAGCTGTTCGGCCACGAGAAGGGCGCGTTCACCGGCGCGGTCGCCGGCCGCCAGGGCGCGTTCGAGCTGGCCTCGGGCGGCACGGTGTTCCTCGACGAGCTCGGCGAGCTCGCGCTCGACCTGCAGCCGAAGCTGCTGCGCGTGCTCGAGCAGCGCGAGCTGCGCAAGGTCGGCGGCAGCAAGACGATCAAGGTCGACCTGCGGGTGATCGCGGCGACCCGCAAGGACCTGCGCAGCGAGGTCGAGAAGGGCAAGTTCCGCGAGGACCTCTACTTCCGCCTCAACGTCGTGCCGATCACGGCACCCAGCCTGCGCGACCGCCGCGAGGACATCCTGCCGCTGGTCGATCACTTCCTGACCAAGCTCGCGCCGCCGGGGCAGCCGCCGCCGGTCCTGTCGGACGCGACGCGCGCGGCGCTGCTCGCCCACGACTGGCCGGGCAACGTGCGCGAGCTGCGCAACGTGATCGAGCGGGCGATCGCCCTGGGCAGCGACCCCGGCGCGCTGGTCGCGCCGCTGGGCGATCAGCCGCTGACGCGCGCGTCGTCGTCGGGGGGGTGGGGCGGCGCCGCCGCCGGCGCGGCCGGCCTCGACGGCCTCGACTTCGAGCCCGGCGTGTCGTTCCGCGACACCAAGGAGCGGTGGAACGAGGTGTTCGAGCGCCGCTACCTGCAGTGGCTGCTCAAGCGCGCCGAGGGCAACATCAGCAAGGCGGCGCGCGACGCCGACATGGATCGCAAGTACCTGCACAAGCTGCTGCGCAAGTACGGCATCGACGCCGCCGAGCTCGGCGACGAGTGACGCCTGGCGCTGGCGCCGCACGAGGCGCGAGGGCGCGCCCGATGGCGCGCCCCCCGCGGCGAGATCACTCCGCCTGCGTCGGATCGGCGAGGCAGCTCGACAGCTCCTCGGTCATCGTCCAGCCGCACGCGCCGTCCGCCTGACGCTCGCACGACGCGCTCGCGTAGCACGCGTACTCGTCGCGCCAGTCGCAGATCGTGTTGACGTCCGGGTCGTCCGAGCACACCTGGCCCGCGCAGCCGCCGACGTAGCAGCCGTCGCTCGGCGCCGCGCTCAGCTGGGTCCAGAACTGGTTCGCGGTGCGCGCCTTGGCGCGTCCGCCCGGGCCGCGGACGGTGTAGCGCTCGCCGACGACGATCACGCCGGGGCCGGTGAACGCCTCGTACGCCGGGACCAGCTCGTCCTCGGTCGCGCCGGAGGCCTCGAGATCGAGGTCGGCGATGTTCGCGGTGCGGACGGAGTTGAGCTTGAGCTCCGACTTGTCCGGGCACGGCGCCGCGGCGCAGCGCACGCCGTTGAGCTCGACCTTGACGAACACGCCGTCGATCACGCCCGCGGCGCTGCCGGCCTGCCACGCCTCGCTCGCGACGAACCGGCCGAGGTTGCCGAACTCGCCGTAGGTCTGCGCGACGACCTCGCCGCGCAGCAGGATCTTGCCGGCCTCGATGTTGCCGAGCAGGTCCTGCTCCTCGGACAGCCCGAGCGCGGCGTCGTCGAGCTCGGCGACGTAGCACTCGGCGCGCAGGCGGCCGTCGGCGCACTCGGTCTTGGCGCGGTTGACGCGGCTGACCCAGAACCCGCCGCACACCGGCGACACGCACCGGCGGTGGTCGCGACGGACCGAGTAGTAGGTGAAGGTGCCGTGGTCGTCGGCCTTGCCGGCCTCGCCCTCGGCGGCGAGCTCGCCGGCGAGGTCGTCCTCGAAGTCATCCTCCTGCGGGGCGCAGGCGGCGGCGAGGGGCAGGGTGGTGCAGCACAGGGCGATCAGGAAGCGGTGAGCGGACACGGTGACTGTCTCCAGGAAAGGGCGCCCGCGGGCGCCGTTCGATGTCTGCCCCCGCCCTCAGCAAGCCCGGGGCCAGCCGGCGCCGATGTAGGTCCGCGAAACCCGGAGGGGATCCGGCGAGGTGGCGAGCGCGGTCGGCGGCGACTGCGCTGGCCAGTGCCGCGCAAGGGTCGCACGGGTGTGACAGCCGCCAGCGGACCCCGGGGCGCTGGTAGGGTGGGGGAATGAGCAACCGGGGACTCATCGGGTTGGCCTCGTTCGCGCTGGTCGTCGGCGCCGCCGGCGACGCGGCCGCGCAGATCGCGATCACGACGGACACCACGGCGATCGACTTCGCCGCGTACACCGGCGCGGGGCTGGCGCCGACGCCCGCGGCGGGGCAGCTCGACTCGGACGACTGGATGGTGACGGGGATGTCGGACGGCGCCACGACGTTCGGCGGGACGCACGCGGCCGGCGACTTCGCGCGCGGGCAGTCGGCGATCTCGGTCTCGACCGGCGGCCTGTACGCGTTCGCCGTCGCCGACGGCGACGCCGCGTTCGGGTGGCAGGCGGGCGGCACCGACTTCACCCCGGGCACCGCGGTCGTCCGGTTCGTCAACGCGACGTCCGTGACGCTGAGCGACCCGACGATCTCCTACGAGGTCTGGGCGCGCAACGACCAGGAGCGCGCCAGCAGCGTGACGCTCGCGCACTCGCCCGACGGCGCGAGCCCGATCGCGGTGCCCGCGGCGGCGTTCGTGTCGCCCGAGGCGTCCGACGCCCTCGGCTGGGTGATGACGCCGCGCTCGGCCACGCTCGCCGGCGTGACGATCGCGCCCGGCGGCACGCTCTACCTGGTGTTCGGCAGCGACGACGTGTCCGGGGCCGGCAACCGCGACGAGCTGGCGATCGACGACCTCGTCGTGACGTTCCCGACGTGCGGCACCGGCGCGCTCGAGCCGTGGGAGGGGTGTGACGACGGCGACCTCGACGACGGCGACGGCTGCTCCGCCACATGCCAGGAGGAGCCGGGGTGGGCTTGCACCAGCGCGCCCTCGACGTGCGTCACGACCTGCGGCGATGGCGTCGTCGCTGGCGCGGAGGTCTGCGACGACGGCGACACCGACGCGGGCGACGGCTGCGACGGCGCGTGCGCGCCGGAGAGCGGCTGGACCTGCCCGCCGGCGGGCGGCGTGTGCGCCGCGGTGTGCGGCGACGGGGCGCTCGTCGGCGACGAGGATTGCGACGACGGCGACACCGACGCCGGTGACGGCTGCGACGCGGCGTGCGGGCAGGAGGCGGGCTGGGCGTGCGCGGGCGCGCCGTCGGTGTGCACGACGAGCTGCGGCGACGGCGTCGTGGCAGGGGCGGAGGCGTGCGATGACGGCGACAGCGACGCGGGCGACGGCTGCGACGCGGCGTGCGCCGAGGAGCCCGGCTTCACGTGCGCCGGCTCGCCGTCGGTGTGCAGCTCGACCTGCGGCGACGGCGTGATCGCCTCCGACGAGGGCTGCGACGACGCGGGCGAGGCCGCCGGTGACGGCTGCGACGCGGCGTGCGCGGTCGAGGCGGGCTGGACCTGCACCGGCGAGCCATCGAGCTGCACCGAGGACACGCTGTGCGGCAACGGCGCGCTCGACGGGGGCGAGCAGTGCGACGACGGCGCGCGCGACGACGGCGACGGCTGCTCGGCCGCGTGCGTGGTCGAGGGCGGGTTCGCGTGCGACGGCGAGCCGAGTGTGTGCGCGCCGGACGGCGACCGCGACGGCGTCGTGGACGAGCTCGACAACTGCCCGACCGTGTCCAATCCCGGCCAGGCCGACGGCGACGGTGACGGCGTCGGCAACGCCTGCGACATCGACGACGGCGACGACGACCCGGCCAGCGGCGGCGGCTGCTGCGCCGCCAGCGGCGGCGACCCGTCCGGCCTGGCCCTGCTCGGGCTGGCGGTGCTCGCGGTCGTCGGTCGCCGGCGCCGGGGCCGGCGCCGGGGCTAGACGGCGGGTGTGCGCGGAATCCCCGGGATCGAGGTGGTCCGGGGGATTTCCCTTCCTTTGGTCATACCGACTGGTGTACTTGGCGGGAGTTCCATCGAATCCGGGGGATCGATGCACGCTCGCAGTTCCGTTCGACATCTCTGGGGAATCCTCGCGCTCGCGCTCGTCGCGGGCGCCGCTGGCTGCGCGTCCAGCACCGGCGGCGGCGCGCCCGACGGCGGGCCGGCCGACGCCTCGGGCGCGGTCGACGCGTTCGTCCCTGACGCCACGCCCGACGCCGAGCCGTGCATTCCGGATCCGGACGGCGAGACCTGCAACGGCAGCGACGACGACTGCGACAACCGGACCGACGAGGGCTTCGTCGGCGTCGGCGACGCGTGCGAGGTCGGCATCGGCGCCTGCCTGAACGCCGGCACGACGATCTGCAACCCCGAGGGCACCGGCACGGTGTGCGACGCGGTCGAGGGCACGCCGACGGCGGAGCTGTGCGACACCGACGTCGACGAGGACTGCGACACGTTCGTCGACGAGGGCTTCGACGACCTCGGCGACATCTGCGTCGAGGGCGTCGGCGCGTGCGTCCAGAGCGGCGTGATGGTCTGCAGCGACGATCGCACCACCACCGAGTGCAACGCCATCCCGGGCAACGAGATGGGCGAGCTGTGCAACGGCGCCGACGACGACTGCGACGGCGAGACCGACGAGGGCTTCGAGCTGGGCCAGGCGTGCGACGGCGCGAACGACGCGGACCTGTGCGCCGAGGGCGTGTGGGTGTGCGACGGCGCCGGCGGGCGGAGCTGCACCGACGCCTCGGGCACGACCGCCGACCTGTGCGGCGGCGGCGACGAGGACTGCGATCCGGCGAGCGCCGACGGCAGCGAGGACCCGGCGGTCGGCACGCTGTGCGACGGCGGCGACTCGGACCTGTGCCTCGAGGGCGTGCGCGCGTGCCAGGACGGCGGGCTGGTGTGCAGCGACGGCAGCGGCTCGACCGCGGACGTGTGCGACGGCGAGGACAACGACTGCGATCCGGCCAGCCCCGACGGCAGCGAGGACGGCATGGTCGGCTCGGCGTGCGACGGCGCCGACACGGACCTGTGCGTCGAGGGGATCCGCTCGTGCGTCGGCGGCGGGCTGCAGTGCTCGGACACGACGGGCTCCACCGTCGACGTGTGCGACGGCCAGGACAACGACTGCGATCCGGCGAGCGGCGACGGCAGCGAGGACGCGCTGGTCGGGACGCTGTGCGACGGCACGGACACGGATCTGTGCAACGAGGGCGTCCGCTCGTGCTCGGGCGGGGGCCTCGTGTGCTCGGACGCGACCGGCTCGACCGTCGACGTGTGCAACGGCATGGACGACGACTGCGACGCCTCCAGCGTCGACGGCGCCGAGGATCCGCTCAACGGCGCGAGCTGCGACGGCGCGGACAGCGACCTGTGCCTCGAGGGCAGCCAGTCGTGCTCGGGCGGCGGCCTGGTGTGCTCGGACAACACCGGCTCGACCGTGGATCTGTGCAACGGGACCAACGACGACTGCGACGCGGCGAGCGCCGACGGCAGCGAGGACCCGCTGCTCGGGACCGCGTGCGACGGCGCGGACAGCGACCTTTGCACCGAGGGCACGCGGTCGTGCTCGGGCGGCGGCCTGGTGTGCTCGGACAACACCGGCTCGACCGTGGATCTGTGCAACGGGACCAACGACGACTGCGACCCGGCGAGCGCCGACGGCAGCGAGGATCCGGCCGTCGGGCAGGCGTGCGACGGCGGCGACGGCGACTTCTGCACCGAGGGCACCAACAGCTGCGTCGGCGGCGGGCTGTCGTGCAGCGACGGCACCGGAACGACGTCCGAGGTGTGCGCGGGCAACAACGTGGACGAGGACTGCGACGGCACGGTCGACGACGGGTTCGTGATGAACGACAACCCCGGGTGCTCGCCGGTCAGCATGGGCACGGTGCGCGGCGACACCGGCAGCGATTACCTCGTGCGCACCGGCTACAACGAGGAGTTCTTCTACTTCCGGATGAACGAGGACTCGAGCAGCAGCGTGTACCTCAGCGCGACGGTGCGGCTGACCAGCCCGCCGGGCGCCGACTTCGACCTCTACGTGCGGTGCTTCAACTGCGACGGCGGCCTGCAGTCGTCCACCACCGGCGGGCTGACCGGCCACGTCGACGAGGTGCTGATGCGCACGGACGACGACCTGATCACCACGGAGTCGCACGACATCGTGGTCGAGGTTCGCTACTGGAACGCCAGCTACTGCGGCTCGTGGACGCTCGAGGTGTTCGGCAACACCTCGGTGACGAACGTCACCTGCGATCTGTGAGTCACGGCCCGAGCCGGGCGTGCGCGTTGAAGCGGACCAGGACGGTGGCGTCGCCGAGCGCCTCGTCCTGGCGGTGGCGCACCGCCAGCTCGATCGAGCCCCAGCGGAACGCCTGGTAGCGCACGCCCCAGCCGCCGATCCAGCGCAGCGCCTCGTCATCGGCGGCGTCGTCGGCGGCGGGCCCGGGCGCCGGCTCCCACGTCGCGTCGGCGAGCAGCGTCGTGCGCGGGTAGGTCGCCGGGTTCCACTCGACGGCGGCGAACGGGCGGACGCCGCGCTGCCACGCGGTGACGCCGCCGTGCAGGCGCGCGGGCCCGAGCGCCGCGCTGGTGACCAGGTACACCGCGGCGCCAGGGTCGTCGGCGCGGCGGTGGGCGGCGGCGCCGCGGCGCGCGCCGAGCGCGAGCGCGGTCGAGCGGGGCAGCCACGCGGCGGGCGCGGCGAGCTTGAACGTCGCCTCGAGCGGGCACGGCGCGCACGCCGGCGCGTCGGCCTCGCCGACCTCGACCTCGGCGAGGCCGGCGAGCCCCACCGTGGCGAGCTGCGTGCGCCCCTGGCGGTGGGTGGCGCCGGCGGTCAGCCACACGCCGCCGCGCGGCAGCACCCACGCGGTGGGGGCGTGGACGACGCGCGGGCCGCGCGGGGCGCGCTCGGCGCGCGCCGAGGCGGGCGCGACGAGCCCGGCGAGCGCTGCGGTCGTCGCGATCGCGACGGCGGCGAGGGTGTGGGCGCGCCGCGACGACATGTCACCGCTCGACCAGCCGCTGCAGCGTGCGACTGACCATCGTGAGCTGGCCGAAGATCTGCGCGTCGAGCAGGTTCGCGTCGTCGATGTCCGGCACCCGGACGCCCGACTCGATCCGCAGCCATGGCGCGACCTCGTAGCGCACGCCCCACGACAGGATCGCGGTGAGCGAGATCGGCTCGCCGGCGCACCCGTAGCAGACCTCGGGGACCCACGCGAGATCGACGAGGATCTGCGCGTCGTCGAGCGGGCGCAGCTCGATGCCGCCGACCGGGCGGACCTGGCGGCCGAGGCCGCGATCGTGCAGCAGGATCGGCGCCCCGCCGTCGGGCTGCAGCGACGCGTCCCAGAACACCGCGCCGAGGTGGAGGATCGTGCGCGCCCCGAGCCGGCGCGTGCCGACGAGGTGGAGCTCGGCGATCCGCGTCGTGTGCTCGCTGGCGCGGCGCTCGAACGACTTGCGGAAGCCGAGCGCGACCGCGGGCATGCCGCGGAACAGCCGGTCCTCGGCGACGCCCATGCGGAACGTCGCGGTGGCGTACGGCGCGATCCGCTCGGGCGCGGCGTCGGCGGTGGCGCGCTCCCTCACCAGGTCGGTCGTGCCGACGCCGAACTCGGCGACGTCGCCCAGGCCGACGCGGAGATCGCCGGCGAACCCGCCGCTGGTGTCGAGCAGCGAGCGCGAGTAGATGAGGCCGGCGGGGAGCAGCCGCGCCGACGGGGCGAGCAGCACGTCGGGCGCCTCGAACGGCGGGGGCGGGGGCGTCGGGGCGGCGTCGCCGGTGCCGCGGACCCAGCCGTCGACCGGATCCGGTGCGGTCGCGGCCGCGGCCGGCGCGGTCGGCGCGGGCGCAGGCGCGGCGTCGGTCGGGGCGGCGGGGTCGGGCGGCGGCGTGGCGGCGTCGGGCGGCGGCAGGTCGGGTGGCGGTCCGTCGGGGACGGGTGTCGGCGCCGGCGCCGGCTGGGCGTGCGCCGTCGCGGCGCCGGCGGCCAGCACGAGGCTGGCGGGGACGAGGCACCATCGCTGGCGCCCCCGCAGGTGTGGATCTCGCACGTGGCTCTCCTGGGTGTGGTCATCGTGGTGAGCTCGGTCAGTCGCAGAACAGCCGCAGCCCGCGGCAGGCGAGCGCGCCCCACGGCACGATCACCTCGCCGCCGAGGCGGATGTCCCACTGGACGATCGCGCTGGCCCCGTCGGCGGGGCGCGCGCCGGGGACCTCGAGCTGGTAGCCGAGGCTGCCGTCGATGCTCAGCGCGGGGTGGGGCCACCACCGCACGCCGAGCCGCCCGAGCACGCCGGTGGTGATCGTCGGCGGCGCCGCGGCGTCGGGGGCGAGGTCGAAGCGCGGCGCGAGCGCGGCCTCGGCGGCGAGGATCGCGTCGTCCGACATCCGGACCTCGAGGCCGAGCGCCGGCAGCACGAGGCGGCGATCGACCCGGGCGGCGCGGTCGCCCGTCAGCTCGATCACCGCGCTCGACACCCGCGCGCCGGCGTGGAGCGTCACGCCGCGCAGCGCGCCGGCGCCGCGCAGCCGGCCGACGAGGTAGAGGTCCGTCACGGTCTCGTCGACCTCGAGCGCGCCGAACGTCTCGCGGCGCGGCACGCCGAGCCGGAACGCGATCGCCCACGCCGGCACCCACGGCCGGTCGCGCAGCGGCAGCTCGAGCTGGACGCCGACCGCGGGCACCGGCGCGGTCGTGCGCTCGACGCTGATCGCGGCGGTGTGGCGGTACTCGAGCTGGGCGAGATCGCCGAAGCCGATCGCCAGCACGCCCGCCGCCGACAGGATCCCGGTCTCCTGGAGCAGGCTGCCGTCGCCCGACAGGCTGAGCCGGTACGCGCCGATCACGTCGGCCACCGGCATCGCGAACAGCCGTGACGAGGTGAACGGCCCCGCCATGATCTCCGCCCAGCTCGCGCCGCGGTGGCGCCCGGCGTCGGGGGCGGGCGCCGGGGGCGTCGCTGGATCGGCGCCGGGCTCGGCCGACGCCGCACGCGCGCCGGCCACGAGGGCCGCGCCGGTGGCCGCGAGCAGGAGCAGCGGGCGTCGCGTGCTTCGCATCCGTCGCCACCATGGCGCCGGCGCGCGTGAGGCCGCGAGCGCGCCGGCGTGAGCTCCGCGTGAAGTCGCCGGTCCGCCCGTGGCACAATGGCGCATGGCCGACGAGCCGGGCTCCGCCGCCGTCGCGCGTCGCGCGCGCGCCCGGCCCGTGGGGTGGCGAGGGGACGCCGAGGACGTGCGCGCCTACGTCCAGGACCGGCTCGAGCTGTTCTCCCGGATCACGATGCTGAGCAGCGGGATCCTGCTGCTGTTCGTGTTCGGGATGTACGAGGTCTACCCCGAGGCGCGCCCGCGCGACGCCGGCATCGTCCACTCGTTCGCGCTCGGCGGCGTCGTCACGCTGCTGGTGATCTACGGAGTGGTGCTGCGGCGCAACCAGCTCGCGCTCCGCTACATCTACGCGATCGACGCGTTCTACCTGGTCGTGCTGGGGGTCGCGTTCGGGATGTCGGCGTACTTCTCGCCGGACCAGCGCGCCGCGGTCTACGCGGCGTTCATCTGGGAGACGATCACGGTGTTCTCCCGCGTGATCGTGATCCCGTCGTCCGGGCGGCGGACCGCGGTCGTGACGGCCGCGTCGTTCGCGCCGCTGATGGTCGCGAGCGTGCTCTCGGCGATCTACCAGGAGGCCTACCTCGAGCTGCCGCCGGTCGCGTTCGTCGGTGGGACCTGGTGGTTCGCGGTGTGGGCCGTCGTGCTCGCGACGATGGGCTCGCGCGTGATCTACGGCCTGCGCCAGAAGGTCAGCGAGGCGATGCAGCTCGGCCAGTACACGCTGGTCGAGAAGATCGGCGCGGGCGGGATGGGCGAGGTCTACAAGGCGCGGCACGCGCTGCTGCGCCGGCCGACCGCGATCAAGCTGTTGCCTCCCGACAAGCTCGGCGCCGGCGCGGCGAAGCGGTTCGAGCGCGAGGTCCAGCACATGAGCCGCCTCACGCACCCCAACACCGTCGCGATCTACGACTACGGCCACTCCGACGGCCTGTTCTACTACGCGATGGAGTACCTCGACGGCGTCGATCTCGAGACGCTGGTCCACCTCGACGGGCCGCAGCCGGCGCCGCGCGTGATCCATGTCCTGCGCCAGGTCTGCGGCGCGCTCGACGAGGCGCACGCCAACGGCCTCACCCACCGCGACATCAAGCCGGCGAACGTGATCCTGTGCCAGCGCGGGCGCGTGCCCGACGTCGCCAAGGTCGTCGACTTCGGGCTGGTCAAGGAGATCACGCGCGACAGCGAGGCGTCGGTGACGCGCGTGATCGCCGGGACGCCGGCGTACATCTCGCCCGAGGCGGTGACGGATCCGGATCGCGTCGGGCCGGCGAGCGACCTCTACTCGCTCGGCGCGCTCGGCTACTACCTGTTGACCGGCGCGCGCGTGTTCACCGGCAAGACCGCGATCGACGTGTGCATCCAGCACGTCAGCGCGACGCCGGTTCCGCCGTCGGAGCGCCTGGGGCAGCCGGTGCCGGCGGAGCTGGAGGCGCTGATCCTGCGCTGCCTCGCCAAGGATCCGGCGGCGCGCCCCGAGAGCGCCGCCGCGCTGCGCCAGGCGCTGGCGGAGGTGCCGGCGTACCGCGCGTGGGACGAGGCGGCGGCGATGGCGTGGTGGCGCGCGTTCGACGCCCGGCGCCAGGCTGCGCCGCCCGCGCCGGTCGCCGCCGACGCGATCACGCTGACGGTCGACATCGCGCGGCGCGACAGCCCGCTCGACGACACCGAGCCGGCGGGGGCGTCGTGATCAGCGCCGGTCGACCGGCCAGGTGACGTAGTAGCCGCGCCCGGGCACGGCCTCGATCAGCCCCGCCGCGCCGATCTCGTCGAGCGTGCCGCGCAGCCGGCGCACCACCTGGCGCACGTTCTCCTCGTTGGCGTAGCGCGACTGGAACGGCAGGTCGCGCGCGAGCTGCTTGGTCGGCAGGCAGCCGCGCGTCCGCGCCGGCGAGTCGGCGTCCGCGAGCGCGCGGACGCACAGCGCGCGCAGCAGCTGGAACTCGAGCGGCGGCAGGCTCAGCTCGGCCCAGGTCGCCGAGCCGACCGCGCGGTGGAGCAGGGCGCCGCCCGCGGTGTCGTCGCCGGTCGAGCCGAGCACGCACAGCTCGAGCGCCTCGCCGCGCAGCACGACGCGGAACGACACCGACGCGGCGTGGGTCGTGGCGAGCTCGCCGCGTGGACGCAGCGGCAGCGGGCGCCCGACGAACAGCAGCGCAACCTCGCCGAACGTCACGATCTCGAGATCGGCGACGGCGCCGCGCCCCTGGACGCGCCGGCCATCGAGCCGCGTGCCGTTGCGGCTGCCGAGGTCGCGCACCGCCCACCCGCCGCCGCCGCGCGCCAGCTCGGCGTGGTCGCGGGACACCGAGCCGTGGAGGATCACCAGCTCCGAGCCGGGCCGGCGACCGACGCGCGTGCGCGCGGGCGTGACCGCGTGGGGCGTGCCGAACCCGTCGATCAGCCAGGCGTCCGCCTCGGCGGTCGCCGGCGACGACACGTGGTCGGGGAGCAGGCCGTCGCACGCCGGCAGCGCGGTCGCGCAGGGCCGGCACAGCACGCCGACCTCGGGCTCTGCACCACAGCGCGGGCACCCCATCAGGGGCGATCCAACACCACGCGGGACGTCGCGCACAAGGCTTCACGCGAGCTTCACGGGCGCTGCACTCGTCGCCTCACGCGCCCGTACGTCAAACCCTCGACACCTCCCATGTCGTCCACGGTCGTCCTCGAGCTCTCCCTGGTGGCTGTCGTCGTCATCGCGTCGGTGATCGTCCTGTGGCGGCGCGCCCGGCGCGCGATCGCGCCGCCGCCGCCGCCGCCGCCCGCCCGTCGCGTGCTGCGGGTGGATCCGCGCGACCGCGCGCCGTGACCGCCAGCGTGAACGATGGTTCGGTCCGCGGGCGCGGCGGCGGCGGAGAAAGGCCTTGCGCGCGACGCCGCGCCCGGTGCTAGCGTCCCGCGCCATGCACCGTCGTACCGCCCGCATCGTCCTCAGCCTCACGGTCGAGCTGACCGTCGAGGGGCGCACGACGCTCGCGGTGTCGCAGGATGTCACCCCGTTCGGGATGTTCATCCGGCTCGGCGAGCCGTTGCCGGTCGGCGCCGAGGTCGAGGTGACGATGGCGCCGCACGGCGTCCGGCTGACCACGCCCGCGGTCGTCGTCCACGTCCTCGGCGAGGTCGAGGCGGCGTCCCTGGGGCGGCGGCCCGGCATCGGCGTGGTGTTCCGCGGCCCGCCCGACGGCGCGTTCGCCCGGGCGCTGGCGGCGATGATCTCGGCCAACCCGCAGCTGACCCGGCCGCCCGACGAGCTGCGCATCGTCGTCGCCGACCCGTCGACGCGCCTGCTCGAGCGGCTGTCGACGGCGTTCGACAACGCCGGGTTCGCGGTGTCGACCGCGACCAACGGGATGGAGGCGCTCGGCGCGGCCCTCAGCCGCCACCCCGATGTCGTGCTGGCGGAGCGCGACATGCCGGTGCTCGACGGCCTGTCGCTGCTCGAGGAGATGGGCAAGCACGCCGAGCTGGCGAGCGTGCCGGTGATGATCATGTGCGAGCAGTCGACGGATCTGACCCGGCTCGAGGCGTTCCAGCTCGGCGCGATGGACTACATCCCCAAGCCGTTCACCGCGCTCGAGGTGATCCTGCGGGCGCGGCGGCTCGCCCGGGCGGTGCGGCGCGACGCCGATCGCGTGATCCTGCGCGGGACGCTCGAGCACGTCGGGCTGCCGTCGCTGCTGGCGATGCTGGAGCAGGACCGGCGCACCGGGGTGCTGCGGCTGATGCACGACGAGGTGATCGCGTGGCTGGGGTTCGTCGATGGCCGGATCACGCGGGCCCGGGTGTCCGACGCCCGGACAGACTCGCGCTCGACGTTGATGCGGGTGCTCGGTTGGTCCACGGGCCACTTCGAGCTGACCGCCGGCGAGGCCGACGGCGAGCCGGAGCTGGAGGACTCGGTGACCCACCTGCTGCTCGAGCACGCGCGGTTCCACGACGAGGCGGCGCGCCGCCCGGTGGCGTGAGCCGGGGCGGCGGGCGGCAGCGGACCGCCGCCGGGTTCGGCGGCGTGCGGCGGCGTGCGGTAGATCGCGCCCGTCGCGACGAAGATTCGACGAGGCGGGCGGGTGCGGATACCATCCGGCCCATGCCCCCCAGGCTCCTGCTCGTGACCGCGCTGGCGACGGCGGCGTGCTCGTTCCCCTCGGGCGGCGTGCCGCTGGGCGGCGACGGCGGCGGGGACGCGGCGGACGCGGCGATCGACGGGCCACCCCCGGACGCGTGCGTCCCGGCGACCGAGACCTGCAACGGGGTCGACGACGACTGCGACGACGGGATCGACGAGGGCCTGACCTCGGGGGCGGCGTGCGACGGGCCGGACGCCGACGAGTGCGAGGACGATCAGATCGTGTGCGACGCCTCCGGAGCCGAGGTGTGCGGCGACACCAGCGGGGACGACGACGCCGAGCTTTGCAACGCGGACGACGACGACTGCGACGGCGACACCGACGAGGGCTTCGCGCTCGGCGTCGCGTGCGACGGCGCCGACGGCGACCTGTGCGCCGAGGGCGTCAGCGTGTGCTCGGGCGACGGGCTCGGCCTGGCGTGCAGCGACGCCACCGGCACGATCGCCGAGACGTGCGATCTCGAGGACGAGGACTGCGACGAGGAGATCGACGAGACCTTCGACCTCGACAGCGACGTCGACAACTGCGGCGAGTGCGGCACCCAGTGCACCAACGCCCTCGGCACGACCTCGTGCGCGATGGGGACCTGCCAGCCGGTGTGCA
>WYBA01000084.1 GCA_011526095.1 Myxococcales bacterium
CGGCGGTGACGTCGATGTCGGCCGACCTCCACAAGTACGGCTACGCCGGCAAGGGCGCGTCGATGCTGCTGTGGCGGTCGATGGACGACATGCGCCACCAGTTCTTCGTCGCGACCGACTTCCCCGGCGGGGTCTACGCCTCGCCGACGCTGATCGGCACGCGCCCGGGCGGTCCGATCGCCGCGGCGTGGGCGGCGCTGATGGGGCAGGGCGAGGACGGCTACCTCGCGCTGACCCGGGCCGCGCTCGACGCGGCCGACCGGATCCGCGCCGGCGTCGCCGCGATCCCCGGGCTGCGGCTCGTCGGCGACCAGCAGATGACGATCGTCGCGTGGGCGGCGGCGCCGGGCGGGCCCGACGTCTACGCGATCGCCGACCGGCTCGAGGCGCGTGGCTGGACGATCGATCGCATGCAGCACCCGGCGGCGATCCACCTGACGTGCACCGCGGCGCACGCCGCGATCGTCGACGACTACCTCGCCGACGTCCGCGCCGCGGCCGACGAGGTCCGCGCCGATCCGTCGCTGGCGCGCGCCGGCACCGCCCCGATGTACGGGATGATCGGCAAGGTGCCGGTGCGCGGCCTGGTCGCGCAGAGCGTGCGCCGCGCGATGGAGGCGATGTACGCCCCGGGCGTGGTCGTCCCGGACCTGACGAAGGCCGCGGGCGACGGCGTCGCGGGCCGGCTGATGGAGAAGTACGGCCCGCAGCTCGACGCCGTGCTCGACGGCGTCGCGGCGGCGCGGGCCCGGCTGCGACGCCTGCGCTCGCGCTGACGCGCCGGGCGCGGTCAGTCGACGTCGATGACGGTCCCCGGCTCGGACGGGTCGAGCGACCACTCGAACGCGTCGATCAGCGCGACCGAGTCGTAGGCGCCGTCGCTGGTGTCCCACAGCGCGATCCGCAGCGTGATGATCTCGCCGCCGTTGACGTTGCCCGTGGTGGTGAGCCAGCCGGTGCCGCCGCCGACCTGATCGACCGGCGAGGCCTGGCACGCGCCGGCGGCGGCCGCCGCGACCTCCATGCCGGTGCCGACGAGCTCGGCGTTGCTGGTGCACGTGTTGATCGTGCCGTCGACCGTCCCGGCGCAGCCGGTCGCGCCGTTCTGGCAGACCGTGAACAGGCCGGTGTTGCCGTGCGCGAGGTTGACGCCGACGGGGTACCGCATGCCGCCGGGGTTGGAGTAGAAGGCCAGGTTCTTGTCGGTCGGGTTGGCCGGCTGGCCGCTCCACTGCGAGTCGAGGAGCACGACGAAGAAGTCGTTGAACTGGGTGCAGACGTACTCGGGGAACTCGGCGCTCATGAAGTTCGTGCGCAGGCTGAACGACTGCGCGTTGGCCGGCGTGCGGACGCGCAGCTCGAGCATGATCGGGTCGTTGGCCTGGTAGAACCCGGGCAGCGGCAGCGGCGTGATCGGCGCCGGGCACCCCGGGGCGTTGGGCAGCGTGTTGCCGTTGAGCTGGAACCAGTCCTGCGGGTAGTTGCTGCCGGTGAGGTGCGGGGTGCTCTCCCACGGCGACGGCGCCGGGTTGGTCTGGCCCGTCGCCGCCGCGCCGCCGGTCGACAGCACGGCCATGCTCGTGCCGTGCTGCACCGCGGTCGCGCCGAACGCGGGGCGGATCGACCGCTGGGCCGCGACCGGGGCGCCGGTGCCGTCGGCGTAGGCGAACCGCGCGCTGATCACGCCCCAGTGGCCGTCGCCCTCGGTCGCGGTCTGGCACAGGTCGATCGCCTTGGCGTAGTCGAGCGGCGCGCTCGAGCCGGACGACAGGCCCGAGTCGCACATCAGCGCGATCTCGTTGTCGACGGTGCCGTCGCAGTCGTCGTCGAGCTCGTTGCCCGCGACCTCGATCGCGCCGGGGCCGACCTTCGCTGGCTCCTTGCAGCCCTCCGCGGTCGAGTCGCAGCAATCGCCGTTGCAGTTGGTGAAGCCGTCGCCGTCCTCGTCGGTGGCGTTGTCGGCGGTGCCGTCGCAGTCCTGATCCTGGCCGTCGCCGCACACGTCCTGCGACGGCAGCACCTCGCCGTTGCACGGGCCCCACTGGCCCGAGTCGATGCACGTGCGGGTCCCGCCCTGGCACGGGCCGACGCCCTGGGTGCCGCCGGGGCCGGAGTAGCAGGCCTCGGACGCGCCGGGCGTACACACCTCGACGGGGCCGCCGTCGATCCCGTCGTCATCGTCGTCGGCGTTGCCGCCGGAGCCAGGGCCGCACGCGGCGAGCGCGGCGGCGAGTCCGAGGGAGAGGGCGAGCGTGGTCCAGGACAGCGCGGAACGCATAGACGAGCCTCCAGCGGGGCGCGCGCCGGGGGATCCGCGAGCACCGCGGGCCGGACAGTGGCACGCGCGCGCCGCGACCGTGCAGTCACCACGGGCCAGCAAGCGCTGTCACGGTCGAGGCGCGAGGGCCTCATCATCCGCCGTCCGGCGGGTCATCGAACGATGGTCAATTGCTTGACAGGGCGGCGGCGCGGCCGTCGAATCGAGCCATGGCGCTCTCGACGATCGAGTCGTTCACGCACGCGGGCCGCACGATCTCCTACGCGGTGCACGGCGTCGGGCCGCGGGTGGTCGTGCTGACCCACGGCCTGCTGATGGACCACCGGATGTACACGCACCTGGCGGCGGAGCTCGCCGCGCGCGGCCACCGGGTCGTCACGGTCGACATGCTCGGCCACGGCGGCTCGGCCCAGCCGCACGACATGACGGCGTACTCGATGACGCAGTACGGGCGCGACGTGATCGCGCTGCTCGACCACCTGGGGATCGAGCAGGCGGTCATCGGCGGGACCTCGCTGGGCGCCAACGTCGCGCTCGAGGCCGCGGTCCACGCGCCGCACCGCGTCCGCGCCATGGTCCTCGAGATGCCCGTGCTCGAGAACGGCATCGTCGCCGCCGCGGCGGTGTTCGTGCCGCTGGCGCTGGCGATCCGGATCAGCAAGGGCGGGATGCGGGCGCTGTCGTGGCTGACGCGCAAGATCCCGCGCACCCACTTCCTCGTCGATCTGCTGATCGACTTCGTGCGGCGCGACCCGGAGGCGTCGCTGGCGGTGCTCGACGGGTTGACGTTCGGTCGGATCGCGCCGCCGCGGGCCGAGCGGGCGCGGCTGCCGCACCCGACCCTGGTGATCGGCCACGCCGCCGATCCGATCCACCCGTTCAGCGACGCCGAGATGACCGCCGCGGAGCTGCCCGGCGCCCGGCTCGTCACGGCGGAGTCGATCTACGAGTGGCGGATCCGCCCGGGCCGCCTCGACGACGAGCTCGCGGCGTTCCTCGACGAGGTGTGGGCGACGCCGTCGGCGGTCGCGGCGGGCTGAGCTACCGGAGCGCTAGGTCGATGGCCGCGAGCTCGGCGGCGTCGGTGATGCTCTCGTGCGCGGCGTTGAGCAGGTGGACGAGGTGGAGCGCGAGCGCGGTGATCGCGGCCGCGACCTCGGGCGTGTCGCCGGCCGGACGCGCCGGGGCGAGCGCCTGGGTCACGAGCGCGCGCAGCCACGGGTGATCGCCGGCGAGGGCGAGGCCGGGGCCGTGGTGCGAGGCGAGCGGCGCGCGCTCGCCGGGCGCGATGCGGACGGCGTGGACGTGGCGGACGTCGACGCCCATGCGGAGGAGCTGCTCGCCGAGCATGGCGACGAGCGGGGCGAGTGGGTGGGGCGGAGACGGAGACGGAGACGGAGACGGAGACGGAGCCGGAGACCGAGACGGAGACGGAGACCGAGACGGAGACGGAGACCGAGACGGAGACGGAGACCGAGACGGAGACCGAGACGGAGACGGAGTCGTTGCGAGCGGCACGCCGGTGACCTCGTCGGCGCGCAGCACCTCGAGCCGGAGCGCGTGAGCCACGTGCGCGACCGCCGCGGCGTCGCCCTCTCTCGCGCGCACGACGGCGTCGCGCGCGAGGCTGGCGTAGAGCGCGCGCCACAGCGCGTGGAGCGCGCGCTGCGGCAGCGGCGTGCCGGCGTCGTGGATCGCGAGCCACCCGGACAGCGGCGCCTCCTCGGGCGTGCCGAGGCTGGCGACGATGTTGGTGCTGACCAGGTCGACCCAGCCGGGCCCGGGCTCGCCGTCGAGCCAGACGTGACCGCGCACGACGACGTCGGGGTGCGGGGCGAACGACGGCAGGCGGGCGTAGGACAGAGGCTCGATCGCGCGCGCGACGACCGCGGTCGCGGGCGGGCGACCGAGCGTGGCGAGCGCGCGCTCGCTGGCGTCCTTGACCGCCGCCTGGACCGCCGCCCACGCGGCGTCGTCCTGTGGCCGCGACCACGTCCGGTCCGGCGTCAGCGCCGGCGCGTCGACGAACGCGACCGTCGGCCACGCGCACGGATCGGTCACCGGATCGAACGGGTGCATCTCACGGTGGGCGTAGACCGCGCGCTGCTCGGTGTGGCGGGGGTGGAGCACGGCGACCCAGCCGGTGACCGAGTCGCCCGCCGTCACCGGAGCGGTCGCGAGCAGCGCCGTGCGCAGCGCGGGCGGGCCGTCGAGGTTCACCGCTGCGGGGCGCGCCCGGTTGCGCCGCGCCGCCGCGTCGAGCGCGAGCTCGTCGGTGGCGTCGAGCAGCGGCACGCCCGCGGCGCCGGCCTCGCGCTCGGCGCGCGTCAGCCGCAGCGCGAACCGGTCCGGATCGAGCGGCTCGTCGAACGACGTCTCGCTCGCGACCCACACGGCGCCGAAGCGCGCCGCCTGGGCGCGGAGCTCGGTCAGCGTGACCAGCCGGCTGGTCGTCGTCTCCCAGATCGGCGCGAGGTCGGCCTCGGTCGCCGGCCACAGGCCCTGGGTGAGCGCGCGCCGGGCGGCTCGTCGCAGCCACGCGGGCGGCGCGTCGCCGGCGGCGGCGATCGCGTCGCGCACGAGCTGCGGGACCAGCGCCGCGACGCGGTCGTGCAGCTCGCCGCGTGACACCACGCCGAGCGCGCCGCCGTGGCGCGCGGCCTCCGCCACCAGCCCGGGCGCCTCGATCGCGACCGCGACCGGCGGCACGACGTCGAGCTGGATCTTCGCGCGCGGCTCCCCGTCGGCGTGCAGGAGCACCCACGTCTGCGCGTCGGAGACGAGCGCCGCCTCGCCGGCGCCGAGGACGCTCCCCGGCGCGCCGAGCGCCTCGAGGCGCTGACGTTGCCCGGCCGGGACGGTCTCCAGCGCCGGCCGGCGGACCAGGCCGCGCGCGATCCGCCGGGCGGTCTGGAGGTTGCGCGCCTCGATCGAGACGTCCGAGAGCGGGCGGCGATCGAGCCGGGTGAGCAGTGCGTGCAGCGCGTTGCCCTGGACGTCGGCGGTCAGCCGGAGCACCGGCGCGTCGAGCGGATCGGCGGCCTCGCCGTCGGCGGGGCCGAGCCAGTCCCCGGTCCAGTCGGCGTACGGGGTGTGGAAGTCTCGGCCGGCGTCGCGGATCGAGATGCGCCCGCCCTGGATGGTCGCGAACGCGGGGACGGAGGCCAGCTCGTCAGCGGTCGCGCTGCCCGGGGCGACCCCGACCTGGCCGAGCCGCCACGCCGCGGGCAGATCGCCCAGCGTCGCGGGGGCGTCGCGGCCGAGCGCGAGGAGCAGCGCCGGGATCGCGGCGCGCACGGCGCGCTCGATCGCGCGCGCGGCCTCGGGCGTCAGCTCGCGGAACGCCTCGTCGGCCGCGACCACGGTCACGTCGACGACCGCGGCCAGCGGCACCTCGGCGGGCAGCTCGAGCCGCGCGAACGGTCGCCGCTCGACGAGCACGTCGATCCCCGCGGCGCCATCGCGCGCGATCGCCACGGCGCCACGACCGAGGTCGCCGGGCACGGTCAGCTCGACGTGGGGGCCGGGCGCGCGCGGGGTGACCTCGCGCGGCGGCTGGGTCCGGTGGTCGGCGAGCCTTGCCGACGCAGCGGCACGCGCGCGGCGGCGCCCGAGCTCGGCGCTGGCGTCGACCACCGGGCGGCCGGCCAGCGACGCGACGGCGCCGCGGGTCACGTCGTCGCCGAGCAGCGGACGCCACCCGCCGAGCGGCTCGCCCGCGCCGACGCTGGCCTCCGCCAGCCACGGGATCGCGCCGTCGTGGATCTCGGTCAGCTCGTCCACCGAGGCGCGGACGATCGCGCCCGCGACGCGCCACAGCCTCGCCGCGCGCAGCCTCGCCGCGAGCTCGGCGCCGAGCAGGTCGTCGACGCCGCCGGGGTGGACGCCGATCGCGGTGAGCAGCGCGCGCGCCGGGGCGTCGTCGGGCTCGATCCGGTCGTGGCGCAGGATCAGCGCGGACGGGCGGTCGCCGCACAGCGCGCGCGCGACCGCGACGCACGCCGCGCGCTCCCACGCCTCGAGCACGGGCGCCGGCGGCGGCGCGGTGGGCGCGACGAACCCGCGCCACGCCTCGTCCGGCACCGCGTCGTCCAGCTCGAGGGCGAACGCGCACGGCGCGACCGTCGCCTCCACCGCGTGGGTGGCGAGCGGCACGCCGACGTGGTGCAGGACCACCTCGGCGCGCTCCGGCGTCAGCGCCACCGCGCCGCCGTCGTGGCCGGCGCCCGGCTCGACCACGAGCGCGGCGCCGTGGGTGGCGGCGAGCCGGCGCGCGAGCAGCCGCGGCGTCGGCTCGCCGGGGCGGGCGCGCGCGGCGTGGTAGTGGACGAGCGTGGTGGTCGCCGGCAAGGCGGCGCGGAGCTGGACGCGGCCCCGCAGGTCGACGGCGACGACGGGCCGGGCGCGCGGCGGGCGCGGCGGGTCCCCTGGGTCGGCGACGCCGATCGCGGCGTGGCGCGCCAGCTCGTGCAGCGCCGCGGCGTCGCCGCCGACGAGCGGCCACGTCCGCGCGTGGTGCAGCGGGCTGTCGCCGATCGTCATCGCCAGCCCGAGCTCGCCGGCGAGCGCGGTCGCGGCGCGCAGCACCGTCGCGGGCGTCGCGGCCGCGCCGTCGGCCGCGATCTCGACGCCGGCGGGCGGCGGCGCCCCGGGCGCGGCGAACGCGGCGAGCGCCAGCGCCTCGGCCGCGCGGACGACGCCGGCGATCGCGGCGCGCTGGGCGCGCGCGGCCTCGTCGTCGCGCACGGCGCTGCGGTAGTCGTGGGCCGGGGTGAGCCGGGCGCCGTCGACCACCGCCTCGAACCGCAGCGGCGAGCCGAGCTCGATCCGGTCGAGCGCGCGGCCGTCGAGCAGCAGCGTCACCGCGCCGCCGTCGCCGTCGTCGAACAGCGCGACCTCGCCGGTCAGCCCGGCGAACAGCGCGTCGGGGACGCAGCTCGGCGCCGCCGCGACCCCCAGCGGCGCGCGCACCCGCGCGGGCGCGCCGGCGGCGAGCGCGGGCGGGCGCGGCGCGTGGTCGAGGAACCGGCGGCGGGCGCGCGCGCCGCGGCGCGCCTCGCGCAGCGCCCGGCGCAGCGCCCCGCGCACCGCCCGGCGATCGAACCCCGCGAGGGCAGAGATCAAAAGCGACGCCGCGTCCTCCGGCCGCGCCCAGAGCACGCGCTCGAGCCACGGCGCGAGCTCGGCGTCGACCGGCGCGTCGTCGGTGTGGACCGCCGCCGGGTGCCAGCCTGCGAGCACCGGGCGCGCCGCGCCCGCGGCGTTGCGCAGCAGCGGGAGCGCGGCCAGCGCGGCGAGGGGCGGCGGCAGCGGCGGCAGATGCGTGGGCGAGCCGAGGTGCGTGACGCCCGCGGCGGCGAGCAGCGCGAGCGCGGCGGTGCGCTCGGGCCCGGGCGCCGCCGGGTCGCGCCCGTCGGCGGTGAGCCGCGCGGCGAGCGCCGCGCACAGCGCGGGCCACGCGTCGGCCAGCCGCGACTCGGCGAGGGCGATCGGGTGGCCGTCGCGCCGGACGTCCGAGCGCGACGCGTTGGTCGGCAGGCGCGGCGCGTCGACGTAGAGCCGCACCGGCACCGGCGCCGCCGGCTCCGCGATCACCTGCCGCAGCGCGTAGCGCGCGAGCACGACGCCGCGCTCGGCGACGTCCATGTACGCGTGGGGCGTGCCGGTGGTCGGCCGCGGCGGGTGGACCGCCAGGTAGCCGTCGAGCCCGTCCCCGAGCGGCACGCGCACGACGTCTCCGTGCGGCTGGTCGCGGCCGACGGCCTCGCTCGCGATCGTCGTCGGCACGGCGATGTCACCGCACGCGTCGCGCGCCAGCGTCAGCTCGGGCTGCGCGCGGCCGCGGACGAACCGGCCGACGACCGCGAGGCCGAACGGGCGGCGCAGGTGGACGACCATCCCCGGGCCGGCGCCGAGCGCGGCGGCCGCGGCGGGCACGGCCGCGGGCTCGGCGGCGAGCCGGGACAGCGCGGGCGCCGCGTCGTCGCCGTCGCGCGACGACGGCGCGCGGTCGTCGCCGGGCGCCGGCGCGTCGAGCACCTCGGGCGTGTAGCGGACGCGGCGCGCGACCGCGCCGCCCTCGCCGTGCCCGTCGATCGCATAGAGATCGACGAACGCCGGGGTCGAGCCGAGCGCGCTGTTGACCGCGGCGGCGAGCAGCCGCAGGTGGTGCGCGTCGCGCGCCGGCTCGGGGCTGACCAGCTCGTCGAACAGCCGGACCAGCGCGGCGTCGGGCCACGCCGGGCCGCGCCACGCCAGCCACACGTCGTCGGCGTCGCCGGTCAGCGCGATCGCGGTCGCGCCGGACGCGACCGCGGCGCGGATCGCCTCGAGCACCCACGCGGTGCGGTCGGCGAGCTGGTACTCGCGCAGCTTGGCGATCGCGCGCGCGGCGTCGACCCGGATCCGGCCGGTCGAGAGCTGGGCGCCGGGCGGGGCGCGCATCACGGCGCCTCCACCACGTCGAGCGCGACCAGCGTCTGGCCCAGCAGCTCGGCCGAGGCGTCGGCGTCGAGGCGGCCGTAGCGGACGAGCACGGCGCGGGCGAGCAGCGCCGCGGCGTGCATACGCCCGGCGTCGCCGCCGTCGCGCGCGCGCGCGCGCGCCGCCGCGACCCGCGGGTGGCTGGCGTGGAGCACGAGCGGACCGCGGGCGATCCGCTCGAACGGGCTGCGCTCGGCGTGATCGCGCGCGATCAGCCAGGCGCCGTCGCCGGCGTCGTGCCGGCCGCGCTCGCGCCCGCCGGCGATCGCGAACGCGTCGGCGTGGGCGCCGGTCAGCTCGGCCAGCACGATCTCCGACGGCCGGCGGTGCGCGGCGTCGAGCAGCGCGGCCACGGCGTCGCACAGCCGCCGGTCGTCCGGCGTCGCGTCGATCGGCGCGATCCGCGTCCACTCGGTCGCGACGTCGCGCACCGGGCGCCCGGTCAGCTCCTCGATCCGGCGCAGCGACCACACGACCGCGCCGGCCCCCTCGCCGAGGTCGATCACCGGCTCGCCGCCTGCGGCGAGCGCCGCGGTCAGCGCGGTGCGCGCCGTCGCGCCCCACACCGGCGAGCCGAGCTGGTGCCCGCCGATGGCCCGATCGGTCCCCCGCGGCTCGAGCAACGGCACCGTCCAGTCGCGGGCGGACAGCGCGACGCCGGCGGCGGTGATCGCGTCGACCAGGGCGCGCCACCGCGCGCGGTCGGGATCGGTCGCGGCGTCGCGCACCGCGGCGGCGGCGACGCGCGGCAGGTGCTGCGCGGCGACGGTCTTCACGCACGCGATCGCGCGGTCGAACGCGGCGTCGCGGCGGACGTTGTCGCGCGACAGCGTGTGGCCGAGCCGGCGGTCCTGCACCTTGAACGCGAGCGGGCCGGCGAGCGCCTCGGTGGTCTCGTACAGCGTGAGGCCGTGGTTGAAGAAGCCGGCGTAGGGCGGGGCGCCGGGCAGCGGCACGCCGACGATCACCGTGAGCTGGTCGTCGTCGAACGACGCGCGCGCCTCGACCAGGACGCCGTCGAGCGCGAGCGGGCGGTCGATCCGCTCGTCGGCGAGCGCGGCGCCGCCGGGGCCGCGCGCGGTGAGCTGCAGCGGCACCGACGCGTGGCGGCACCACCGCGCCAGCGCCTCGCGCGTGCGTGCGACGAACCCGGCGACCTCGGCCGGCGCCATCGTCAGCTCGAGCTCGACGGTCGTGCCGGCCGCCGTCGCCGGGCCACCGTCGAACACCGCGTAGCTGAGGTCGGGCCGGAGGTGGACGACCAGGCGCTTGCCGTCGCGCGCGGTCGTGATCACGACCAGGCGCGGCCCGGGCGCGAGCACGCTCTTGAACCCGATGCCGAACTTGCCGATCTTGGTGTCGTCGCGCTCCTTGGTCGAGCGGAACAGCACCAGCAGGTTGTTCTCGACGACGTCCTGGGTCATCCCCTCGCCGCGATCGCGCACCGCCGCGCGCAGCAGCCCCTCGGCGTCGTCGTAGACGAGCGCGAGCTCGACCGACGGCGAGCCGGCGTCGATCGAGTTCTGGACCAGCTCGCGGTAGAACGCGAGCGGGTCGGCGAACTGCGCGATGACGTCGCCGACGATGCCGGCGTCGCGCGGCGCCTCGACGATCGCCTCGCGCCCCGCACTGCGGTAGGGATCCACGACGGCGATGCTATCCTCGAACCCGCCGCGATGGCTGGCCGGACCGGGACAACACAGGACGACGGCGACGGCGTCGAGTCGACGATGGCGAGCGCGGCGCCGCCGGCCCCGGCGCGCGCCGCCGGGCTGCGGCCCGGCGACACGATCGGCCGCTACGTCCTCGATCGCGTCCTGGGCGAGGGCGGGATGGGCGTGGTGTGGGCGGCGCACGACCCGGACCTCGAACGCCGGGTCGCGCTCAAGCTCCTGCGCGCGGGGCGCAGCGGCGACGACCAGGCCCAGGCGCGCGCCCGCCTGCTGCGCGAGGCGCGCGCGATGGCCAAGCTCAGCCACCCGCACGTGATCACGGTCCACGAGGTCGGCACCGACGGCGAGCGCGACTTCGTCGCGATGGAGCTGATCGAGGGGCAGAGCGCGGCCGAGTGGCTGGCCGGCGGGCGACGGCCGCCAGACGAGGTGCTGCGCGTGCTCACCGCCGCCGGGCGCGGGCTGGCCGCCGCGCACGCCGCCGGCCTCGTCCATCGCGACTTCAAGCCGCACAACGTGCTGCTCGGGCGCGACGGCAAGGTGGTCGTGACCGACTTCGGGCTGGCGCGCGCGGTCGACGCGCCCGAGGCCGCGCCGGTGACGACGGCAGGCGCGGTCGACGCGGCGCCCGCGCCGGCGACCTCGGGCCTCGAGGACACGATGCAGGCGGCCGTCACGCCCGCGCCGCGCGGCGACGCCGGCAGCCTGTCGTCGACGTTGACCCGCACCGGCGCGATGCTCGGGACGCCGGCCTACATGGCGCCGGAGCAGTTCGCCGGCGCCGCGACCGGGCCGCGCACCGACCAGTTCGCGTTCTGCGTCGCGGTGTGGGAGGGCCTGGCCGGCGCGCGGCCGTTCCGCGGCGACTCGATCGAGCAGCTACGCGGCGCGGTCGAGGGCGGGCGGACCGAGGGCGGCGACGCGATCCCGGCGCGGGTGCGCGCGGTGCTCGCGCGCGGCCTGGCGCGCGATCCGGCGGCGCGCTGGCCCGATCTCGACGCGCTGCTCGCGGCGCTGGAGCGCGCGCGGCGCGGCCGCGGGCGGCTCGTCGCCGGGATCGCCGGCGCCGTCGCCGCGGCGGGCGCC
>WYBA01000085.1 GCA_011526095.1 Myxococcales bacterium
AGCGTGCGCAGCGGCTTGGCCAGCTCGGTCGCCTGCAGCGACTGAGGCTTGTCGCCGTCGTCGAGCTCGACCGTGCCGTCGGCCTTGACCAGGACGACGATGCTCTTGCCGGGCACGACCTCGGTCTGCTCGTCGAGCTTGCGCGGGACCTCGAGCGTCACCGTCCGCATCAGCACGGGCATGGTCACGAGGAAGATGATGAGGAGCACGAGGACGACGTCGACCAGCGGGGTGACGTTGATCTCCTGCTTGACCTCGCCGGGCTTGCCGGCGGTTCCCATCCCCATGGCGCTACTCCCCTCCCCGCTTCTCGGCGGTGCCGAGGTCGAACTGGGTCTGCCCCAGGCCCGCGACCGGGTCGTTGAGGCCCTCGATCAGCGGGTAGATCCGGCCGTAGGTCAGGGAGTTGTCCACCTTGATGAACATCCGCCCCTTGGCCTCAGGGTTCTTGGCCTGCTCCCACAGCCACTCGATCTTCTCCTTGAGCTTGGGGATCAGCCCCTGCTCGCCCAGCTTGCCCATCACCTCGTTGTACTGGCGATTGGTCGCGGTGAGCCCGGACAGGTGGACGGTCTCGGTCTTGTCGATCGAGACCACCGGCTGCTGGCGATCCTTCTCGTTGGAGTGGAACGAGGTCTGAGGCAGCGGCACTTCCTTGCCGCGCGCCATCAGCGGCGTGATCACCATGAAGATGATCAGCAGCACGAGGCACACGTCGACCAGCGGGGTCACGTTGATCTCGTTGCGGACCGCGTCGATCTTCGGCTTCTGGGGAAGCTTGCGAAGTCGCCCCTTCCCGCCTCCTCCTGCTGCGCCGCCCATGACTACGAGCGCCCCTCCTTGAGCACGAAGTCGATGAACTCGCTCGACACGTCGTTCATGTCGACGACCATCGTCTCGACGCGGGTCGTGTAGTAGTTGAAGAACATCGCGGCGGGGATCGCGACCATCAGGCCGCCGGCCGTGGCGTAGAGCGCCTCGGCGATCGCCGGGCCGACCGTGTCGATCGAGCCGCCGTTCTTGAGCAGGCCGAACGCGTTGATGATGCCGACGACGGTGCCGAACAGCCCGATGAACGGCGTGGCCGACGCGACCGACGCCAGGCCGCCCAGGCCCTTGCGCAGGTTCGACGTCTCACGCTCCTTGACGCGGTCGACCGCGCGGTTCACGGAGTCGACGATGTCGAAGTGCCCGACGTCCTCGGGGCCCTCGTTCGACAGCGCCTCGCGGCCCTGCTTGAGCGCCTTGAGGCCGGCCTCGACGACCTTGGCCACCGGGCTCTTGTTGTGGAGCTGGGCCGCCTTGAGCGCGTCGTCGACGCGGCGCTTGGCGAGGTGCTCGCGCAGCGACAGCACGTAGCTGATCGACTGCCGGGAGGCCGCGCTGTACACGAGGAACCGATCGATCACCACGTAGAGCATGTAGATCGAGAGGATGCCCATGAAGATGATGGCGGCCTTGCCGGGCAAGCTCATCATCGTCCAGATCTGTTCGGGGTGGAATTCCATGGCGTTCCTCGTGACTGAGCTGGGGTCTGGGGCTGTGGTGCAGTGGGTCGAGGGTCGAGGTGTCGAGCGACGCGCCGGCGCGCCGGCGCGCGGCGATCAGTTCTTCTGCAAGTAGACGAACGTCACGGCGGAGCACACGGGCGCCGCCTTGCCGTTGACCATGAACGGCTTGTACTTCCAGGCGCGCATCTCGCGCTCGATCTTCTTGTCGTAGGCGGCGAAGCCGGAGCTCTTGAGCACCTTCGCCTCCTTCACCGTGCCGGACGCGTTGAGGCAGATGCGGGCCGGCACGACGAGGCGGTTCTTGCCCGAGCGCTGGATCTCGGTCTTGGTCACGTCGTCGGGGACGATGTTCTTCTCGCCGGCGATGCGCTGCGCCTCGAGCGCGGTCGGGGCGATGTTCTGTGGCGGCGCCGGAGGCGGAGGAGGCGGAGGAGGCGGAGGGGGCGCGCCCTGCACGCCACCGACGACGCCGCCGAGCTGGCCGCCGACCACGCCGCCCTCGACGCCACCCTCGACGCCGTTGGGATCGCCCTCGCCCTCGGCGCTGTCGTCCGACGTGTCCTCGACCGGCTCGTCCTGCTTCTGCTCGACCTTGACCGGCTGGACGGTGTCCACCGGCTTCACCTTCTTCGGCTCCTGCTTCTTCTTCGCCTCGAGCTTCTTCTTGCCGCCACCCTTGGGCGGCGGCGGAGGCGGCGGCAGGTCGAGGCCGATCTGGATGCCCGTCGACGGGGTCTCCAGCTTCTCGATCTTGAGCCAGGAGTAGATGACCATCCCGAACAGCGCGCTGGCCATCACCATCGAGGCGAGGCCGAGCAGGGTCGGGCTGATCTGCCGGGTCTTCTTTGCGACGACGTAGTTCTCGAACATCGGCTGCTCCTTGGGCCCCTGTCTCGCCTGCTCAGGTCCCCTGCCCGGCGGCGGCGGCCTCGGTGGCCGCCTCCTGGGCAGCCTTCTCGGCTGCGAGTCTCTGGGCCTCCGTGTTGAGAACGCTCACGGCGCGTAGCTGGTCTTGCCAGGTCGCGTTGTCGATGTAGTAGCCCCAGGCCGAGCCCTGCGCGATCGCGCGCTGCTGATTCAAGCCCCCGATGATGCTCATGATCTCGGCGGAGCGGACGTCGAAGTCGATGGCCTTGCGCGCCGGGTCGGTGCCGGCGGCCTTGATCGTCTCGATCGTCTTCTTGATGGCCAGGGCGTCGGCCGCCTTCTGGAGGGCCGCGATCCCCACGTCCGCCACCTCGATCCGCTCGGCGCCCTGCGTCTTCTCTTTGTTATTGAACAGCTTGTTGAAGCACAGGCGGCCGATCAGCAGGTAGCCCGAGGCGCGGTCGGAGTCGGTCGTCGCGACCTTCACCTCGACCTCGTACCAGTGGATCGCCTGGCGCCAGTCGCCGTTCTTGAAGTTGAGGCCGGCGAGCTTCTCGATGACGTCCTTGTTGGTCGGCGCGGCCTCGTGCTCCGTCGTCCAGAACGCGATCGCCTTGTCGGTCTGCCCGGTGTCGACCCACAGCCCGGTCATCAGGTCGCGGATCGCGTTGTCCTTCGGGTGCTTCTTCAGGTAGACGCCGAGGTGCTCGGCGGCCTTGTTGGCGATGTCCTGGTTCTCGGAGCTGTCGTCGCCGCGCTTGGCGAGCTTGTAGTAGGTGATGCCGAGGTTGTGGTGGCCGATGTCCAGGCCGGGCGACAGCTTGAGCGCCGCCTCGTAGAGGTCACGCGCCTCCTCGTAGCGCGCTTCCTTGTAGAGCTCGTTGGCCCGCTGGATCTTGCGCCGCGCGCTGATCTCGTCGCAGCCGGTGAGCCCCACGAGCAGGACGAGGAACGCCGTGCACAGCAGGGTCGTGCGCCAACCTAGCGACATGAGGCGCGCGACTATACAGAAGGGCCTCCCGGGCAGCAACGGGGACATCTGCCGGGCTGAGTACTACAGACCTGCGGGTGCTGGCCGCCGGGCGACATGACATCGGTTGGCAAGCGGCGCGCGATCGTGCGGTGCAGCGATCGCGCGGCCCGTCAGCGCCGATACTTCTGCGGCTTGATCGGGAAGACGAGCACCGTCTGCGCGACCGCGGGGTTGTCGACCTGGGTCGACAGTCCGGCCGTGCCGGCGCGGACGCACTCGTGTGCCGCGTCGATCGCGGTCGCCGTCGCCGCCTCGGCGCGATCGATCCCGCGGCTCTGCGGGCCGAGCTCGGTCACGGTGAGCTTGCCGCCCTCATCGATCGTCACGACCGTGCGCGTCACGACGACCGCGTCCTCGGCGAACGCGGCGTCGGGCACGTCCTTGAAGCACCGCAGCACGACCGGGCGCACCAGGCCCATGACCGCCGAGGTGACCTGCGGCGTGACCGGGGAGCGCGACGGGTGGGGCACGTCGCCGGGCCAGATCGGCGGCTCGCGATCGTCGCCGCTGCGGTGATCGCGGACCTGCGTGCCGTCGGGGAGCTGGTAGGTCGAGCCTGCGGCCTCCGGGGCGTCCGCGCGTCGGGGCGCGGGCCGATCCCGGGACGGCTCGACGCGCTGCGGCGGACCGGGATCCCGCGCCGGCCGGTGCGCGGCCGAGGGCGCCGGCGGCGCGTCCGCCGCGTCGTCGCGCGACAACATCCACGCCGCCGCGGCGGCGAGCGCGAGCGCGGCGACGGCGGCGACGGCGATCAGCGTGCGGCGGTTCATCGGCTGGGGTTCGGTCGTAGCATGGAGCGGCGGGGTCACGCAGGATCGACGCGACGCGCCGCGAGCCATTCACCGGTGGGCGGGCTCGCCTGCGATCTCGACCACATCGCCGGCGACGACGCGGATCACGTCGCCGCGGTCGAGCCCGACGCGGAGCGCGCCGTCGGCGTCGAGGCCGAGGGCGACACCCGGCGCGCCGTCGATCGTGACGCGGCCGCCGAGCCGGGCGCGGGCGTGCCAGGCGGCGGAGATCGCCGCGACCCCGCCCTCGAAGTAGCGATCGAGCCACGGCTCGAGCGCGGCGCACAGCGAGGTCGCGAACGCCGCGACGGCGGGCGCGGCGCCGGCCTCGTCGCGGATCGACGTCGCGATCGCGGCGAGCTCGGGCGGGCGATCGGCGGCGGTCGAGCCGACGTCGACGCCGACGCCCAGGATCACCGCGTCGACCGCGGCGCCGCGCGTCGTCATCTCGGTGAGGATGCCGGCGAGCTTGCGCGCCGGATCGCCGACGACGACGTCGTTGGGCCACTTGAGCTCGGCCGCGGCGACGCCGGCGGCGCGCACGGCGTCGCACACGCCGACGCCGGCGGCCAGCGTGATCGCGGGGACCGACGCCGGCGCCAGCGCGGGACGCAGGATCGCCGAGAGGTAGAGATCGCGGCCGGGGGGCGAGTGCCATCGCCGCCCGGCGCGCCCCCGCCCCGCCGTCTGGACGTCGGCGGTGATCACCGTGCCGTGCGGCGCGCCGTCGCGCGCCAGCCGCAGCGCCTCGTCGCTGGTCGAGGTGCAGCTCGCCAGGTGGACGCGCTCGCGGCCGAGCCAGCCTGTGGAGCCGGACAAGGAGGTGGGGGATGACGGCGTGGTCACTGGAAGTCCAGGCCGAGGTCGACCGCCGGCGCCGAGTGGGTGAGCGCGCCGACGGAGATCAGGTCCGCGCCGGCGCGCGCGTACGCGCCGACCGTGTCGAGCGTGACGCCGCCCGACACCTCGACGAGCACGCCGCGGTCGTGGGCCCGGCGCGCCGCGGCCTCGACCTGCTCGGGCGTCATGTTGTCGAGCAGCACGACCTCGGCGCCGGCGTCGAGCGCCTCGGTGAGCTCGGCGTCGGTCGTCACCTCGACCTCGATCCGCAGCGGGTGCGGAGCGCGGGCGCGCGCCGCGGTCACGGCCGCGGTGACCGAGCCGCACGCGACGATGTGGTTGTCCTTGATCAGGATCCCCGAGCCGAGATCGAACCGGTGGTTGCCGCAGCCGCCGGCGAGCACCGCGGCCTTCTCGAGCACGCGCCAGCCCGGCGTCGTCTTGCGGGTGTCGACGACGCGCGCGCGCGTCCCGGCGACCGCGGCGGCGTAGCGCGCGGCGAGCGTCGCGACGCCCGACAGCCGCTGGACGAAGTTGAGCGCGGTGCGCTCGGCCGCGAGCACGCTGGACGCGGGCCCGCGCGCGATCAGCACGGTGGCGCCGGGCTCGACGTGGTCGCCGTCGGCGGCGCGGCGCTCGACCGCGATCCGCGCGTCGACGCGCTCGAACACCGCGGCGGCGAGGTCGAGGCCGAACACGACGAGCGGCCGGCGCGCGTTGAGATCGGCGACGACCGGCGGCCCGTCGGCGCCGACGGTCGAGGCGGTCGTGACGTCGCCGCGGCCGAGGTCCTCCTCGAGCGCGAGCTCGATCAGGCGCATCACGTTGGGCAGCGCGGCGAGGCCGCGGGGCGCGGGGGTGGCGGTCATCGGGGCTCCTTCACGGTCACGGGCACGTCATCGCCGCGCGGCCCACGCCTCGACCGGCCAGCGCGCGCGGCGCGCGTGGCGCCGCAGCCGGCCGTCGGGGTTGACCACGACGGCGTTACCGACGCGGCTGAGCATCGGCAGGTCGTTGTAGCTGTCGGAGTAGAACCAGCTGCGGCGCAGGTCGATGCCGCGCGCCGCGGCGAACCGCTCGGCGAGCGTCACCTTGTGCGCGCCGAAGCAGCGCGCGGCGAGCCGGCCGGTGAACCGGCCGCCCTCGACCTCGAGCCGCGAGCACAGCACGTCGGCGATGCCGAGGCGCGCGGCGACCGTCTCGGCGGCGTACTGGGTCGAGCCGGTGAGCAGGACGATCGCGTCGCCGCGCTCGCGGTGGCGCGCGAGCGCCTTGCGCGCGGCGGGCGCGACGGTGCCGTCGACGCAGTCGCGGTGCCACTCGACGCAGCGGGCGATCATGTCGGCCTCGGCCTGGCCGGCGAGATCGGCGACCAGCCGGGTCGCGAGCGCCTCGAGGTCGAGCACCGCGGCCTTGTACAGCGCGCTCCACCACAGCGCCCGCGCCAGGCCGGCGCGCGACAGCTCGCCGCGGCCGTACAGCCACCGCATCCAGCTCGTGCCGGTGTCGATCGACAACAGCGTCCGGTCCATGTCGAAGAACGCGGCGATCGCGGAGGCCGTCATCGCACCAGCACCATCAGATCGAGGACGCGGACGAACACGTTGGAGGCGGCGTGGGCGATCACGGGGGCGAGGATCGAGCCGGTCGCCGAGCGCATCCAGCCGAATACCATGCCGGGGAAGAACGTGGCGAGCGCGCGCGGGTCGCCGTCCTTGGGCAGGTGGATCAGCGCGAACGCCGCCGACGACAGCAGCAGCGCCAGGCCGACGCCGCCGCCCAGCCACCGCCGCTTCGGCGGCAGCCGCCGCTCGAGCAGCTCGTGCAAGCACCCGCGGAAGAACAGCTCCTCGGGCAGCGCGACGACGACCGCCTGGACGAGGACGAACTGCGCGAGCTCCCAGTCGAGCGCGGGGGCGTGGAGCTCGGCGAGGCCGCGGTAGGCGCGGCACACGCCGGGCGGCGCGAGCAGGCGCAGCTCGCGGTCGCCGCACACGATCTCGTAGAACGCGAAGTAGCCGGCGGCGAAGATCGGGAACACGAGCAGGACGTAGCCGACGCCGAGGCGCACGCCCCGCCCCACCGGGTCGGCGCGGAAGCCGTAGTCGATCAGGTCCTCCTGGCGGCGCCAGGCGATCACGACCGGGGCGTACAGCAGCGTGACCGCGACCAGCGCCGAGCCGAGGTGCCCGATCGCCGGGACGTCGACGTCGATCCGGACCATCGCGGCCACCAGCGCGGCGACCGCGAGGTAGGCGTAGAGCGCGTGGCGACCGGCGACGCGATCGGGAGCGGGGGACGACACGGACAGCGGCGACCGTACCACCGCCGTCCGCGACGCGGGCTACCGGGGCGCGACCGGCACCAGCATCAACGGCGACGGGGGCAGGCCCTGGACCTCGCCGCCCGCCGGGGCGTTCGGCAGCACGATCGCGAAGATCCCCAGGCACATCTCGTCGAGGGTCTCCTCGCCGAGCCGCACGTCGATCGGGTCGGTCAGGCCGAGCTCGGCGAGCGCGCGCTGGACGAACGGGTTGGCCATCGAGTTGTCGTAGCGGCAGCGGACGTTGATCACGTCGCCGGCGCCGACGGTCGGCAGCGCGTCGAGCGCCACGTCGTACTGGTAGCTGCGCTGCCAGTCGAAGTTCCACGCCGGCACGCCGATCAGGCACTCGTCCGCTGGCTCGCCGGCGACCGGCGCGGCGCGCTCGATGTCGATCTCGAGCGACACGCCGACGTAGTGCAGGTGGGGGTACGCCATGAAGATGCCGAACCGCTGGCCGGCCTGCCCCTGGACCTCGAACCGCATCGTCTCGGTGTGGTCGGCCGCGCCGGCGGGGATGAAGAACGCCGGGCCCGTGACCGGATCGTCGGGCCCGGGCAACAGCTGCGGCGCGGCCGGCGCGTTGCCGACGGCGGCGATCGTGTAGACGTTGGCCGGCGGCGTGTCGGTCAGGCGCAGGTCGATCGCCGTGGCGTCGGCGGCGTGGGTCTGGCCGCCCGGGTGGTAGTGGATCTGGACGATCACCGCGGCGCCCGCCGCCATCGGGATGCCGAGCTCCGGCGGCGTCTCCGTCGGCTGGTTGCCCGGCGTCCACACGCCGAGCAGGTAGCTGCCGTCGAGCGCGGCGACGCCGCCGGGGCACGCGAACGGCTGGCCGACGCCGACCTCGGCGACGAGCGCGTCGAGCGCGTCGCCCGGCGGCATCGCCGACATGACGGCGTGGTGGACGACCTCGGGCAGCCCCGGCCGGACCTGGAGCCCGGTCATCCACCGCGTCGCGGTCAGCCCGGGGTCGAGCACGAAGCAGATGAACTCGTCGGCCTCGCCGCCCGTCGCGTACCCCACCGGCGGCGCGACGGTGTGGGTGACGCCGCCCAGCGCGGTGTCCGGCGGCGGCGGGATCTCCGCCTCGACGCCGAGCGCGTAGCCGTCCTCCATCCACGCCTCGAACGTCGCGATCTGCGCGGCCGACAGCCGCGGGTCGTCGCGCCACGGCAGGCGGTGGGCGCAGTCGTCGGTGCCCTCGCCGTCGAACGGCGGCATGATCCCCGCCTCCACCGCGGCGAGCGCGATCCCGGCCAGGTCGCGCGCCTCCTCGTACGTGGTGAGCGAGAACGGGGCGATCCCGCCCGGCTGGTGGCAGCCCGTGCAGTGCGCCGCCAGCATCGGCGCGATGTCCTGGTACCAGCTCGCGCGCGCCGCGGGCGCGGCGTCGGGACCTGCAGGGCCCGGTTCGCCGCCGCACGCGGCGACGAGCGCGAGGGATCCAGCGGCGATGGCGAGGCGAGGGGCGCGCATGGGGGCCGGGTAGAGCAAGGCCGGTGCCGGTCCGCGGCGGCCGCCCGAAAACGGCGAAGGCCGCGGAATCGCGCCGCGGCCCTGCCCTGCCTGCCTCGGAATCCGACACCCCCCAAGCCCGCGCCGCGCCTCAGCGCGCGGCGGGACCGACGGAAATCACCACACGAACGCCAGGCGGGTCTGCAGCGAGAACGAGCTGTCGGCGTTGGGCAGCCGGCTCTTGAGCCCGTCGCCGAACATCAGGTAGCCGGCCTCGAGCGAGAACTGCATGCGCTGGGCGAAGTTCGCCTTGAGCGAGACGTCGACCTCGGTGCCGAGGTAGCTCGAGTCGGTGTCGTCGGACAGCACGAGGCCGACCGGGCTGTCCGACAGCTCGTCCGCCCACGCCATCAGCAGCGCGCCGGCGACCTGCATGTTGCGCAGCGGCAGCCGGTAGTGGGCGCGCGGGTAGATGTAGTTGGCGTTGATCACGCCGCCGTTGGAGAAGAACCCGGCCGCGCCGTTGGGGTTCTCGTTGGAGAAGAACGGCACGCCGTAGACGCGGGCGGACAGCTCGCGCAGCGTCTCCTCGAACAGGATCAGGCCGACGTTGTAGTCGGGGTGCATCGCGCGCTGCGAGAAGTGCTCGTCGGTGAGGTCCTTGTCGCCCGAGGCGTGGCCGACCTCGAGGATCGCGTCCCACGTGTCGGTCGGATCGAAGTACCCGAACCGCGCGACGCCGGCGTTGATCGACGCCTCCTTCTTGCGGTTGCGCGACGGGAACGGCACGCCGCCGAACGTCGTGCCGCCGATCATGTAGCCCTCGCCCTCGGTGTACCAGGGGCCGTAGCGGAGCTTCCACCACAGGTCCGCGATCCACACCTTGCTGCCGGTGTCGACGCACAGCACGGGCTGGCCGTCGAACTCGCCGCACTGCTCGGTCGGGTCGGTCAGCGCGCTCGGCTGGGTCGAGCCCTCCTTCGCCGTGCGCATCACGCCGTAGAACCCGGCGCGCAGCTCGTCCGTGTACCGGACGCGATCCCAGTCGGCGTTGGAGTACGCCGCGATCACGACGTGCTCGTTGACGTCGTCGTTCCGGCCGCGCGAGATGAAGCCCTGCTGGCCGTAGGGGCGGAACGTCCGCTCGAAGCTCTCGAACGGCAGGAACGGCGCCTCGCTCAGCTTGTCGAACGCGTAGCCGATGATGAAGTTCGAGGTGATGTCGCCGGCCTTGGTGATCGTCTTGTAGATCGACAGCGGCTTGGTGATGAACAGGATGCGGTCCGTCGTCGAGCCGAAGTGCTTGTCGCCGAAGTCGTCCGGCAGGAAGTGGTCGGACACCTTGCGCGCGGGCTCGCCGGCCGGCGTCGTCGGGTCGACGTTGGCGGTGCCGCCGCCGTTGGCGAGCAGGCCGAGGCCCCAGTGCGACGGCATCCGGCCGACGCGCATGATGCCGACGGGGACCTGGAACTCGACCCAGGCGCGCGAGATCTTCACCGAGTCGCCCGGCGTCCCGCCGAGGAAGTGCTGGCTCGACGCGTCCGTCGCGAACAGCGGCGCGGACGACAGGCCGTTGTTGTCGCCCCACAGCACGTCGTCGAGCGCGTCGACCTGCATCTGGAACTTGGCGATCTTCTCGTACGACAGGGTCGGCATCAGCCGCATCCGGCTCGTGATGTACGAGGTCCGGCGGATGTCCGGGATGACGATCTCGTCGCCCGTCGGGGCGTAGATCGAGACCACGCGGTCCTGCGGCGCGAGGTTGGTCAAGTAGACCGTGCGCGTGCGGAAGTACCCCTCCGTCGCCCACTTCAGCTCGCCGATGTCGGCGCGCGCGAGCGACGGCGCGGCGAGCATGGCGAGCGTGGCGACTGACGCGCCCGCGAGCGTGGTGACGAGCCTCGATCGGTTCATCCGTTCCCCCGTTTCTCGACGAAAAAGCGAAAAGGCCGCGGCGCCCTTCGCGCCGCGGCCCTTTGTTAACACAGCCCGCCCCCGGCGCGCTGCACCGCGCGGCTACTGCCGCAGCGGAACGTACGAGCCCGTGATCACCGTGTCGGCCACGACCGGCGACGCCAGCTCGGACAGCAGGGTCAGGCCTGCCTCGCCCTGGGCGACGTCGGCGGCGTCGGTGAAGCCCCAGATCTGCAGGTACGCCGTCGCGGTGACCGGCAGCTCGAACACGGCGAAGATGCCGCTCGAGTCCGTCGCGGCGAGGACGTCGTGCTTGACCGGCAGGCTGGTCGAGTCCTGGAGGTAGAACGTGGCCGCGCCGTCGAGGTGCGTCGGGGTGCCCGAGGTCGACGACACCGTGGCGATCGCGCCCGACACCTCGTTGCCGGCGCAGTCGCGGATCGCGCCGGCGAGCACGCCCGAGCCCGGCGTGCGGTTGATGCCGATGAACGCGGGCAGCGCGGTCGCGAGGCCCTGCGAGATCGCGCTGATGTTCAAGGACTGCGCGGCCGTCCCCGGCTCGAAGTACTGGTTGAGCAGGAACGTGTCCATGTAGTCGTCGGCCGAGACCTTGAAGCCCCACCGCGTGCCGCCGACCGGCAGCGTCAGCGTGTAGGCGCCGTCGACCGCCGTCGGACCGAACTCGTCGTCGGCGTTGTTGTAGTCGATGCCCTGGAACACCGTGACCGTGGCGTCGCGGATCTCGTCGTCGTTGTCCTGGAAGTCGTTGAGCACGCCGGTCAGCGTGATCTCGACCGTGGTCGCCTCGTCGTCGGTCGGCGTGTTCAGGCACGACCAGTCGGCCGCGACCTCGGTGCCGCCGCTCCAGCCCTTGGTCTCCTCGGCAGGGATGATGAACCCCGGGTTGCCCTCGTCGACCATCGCGTCGGGCTGGGCGTCGTCGTCACCGTCATCTCCTCCCCCGCCGCAGGCAGCGGTGGCGGACAGCGCGAACAGGGCAGACGAAAGGAAAGCGAAGCGGACCGACCTCATGCGTACCTCCCAGTACCAGGGTTCCAGGGTTCGAGCGTTGGTAGCGCACAACGCGAACCGAGATCAATGCTCTGTCGCACGGTGGCGCGCGGTGGCCCACGCCGGCGCACGGTGGCCGCGGTGCGGCTTGTGCGGGTGGCCTCCCGCTGGGTAGAACCGCAGGTCAGGAGACGCCATGGCCCTCGATATCACCCGCATCCGCTCGATCCTCGGCGAGCAGTCCGCGCTGCTCGACCACCAGTGCAAGACCATCCCCGCCGAGGCGCTGCACCTGCCGCGCCCGCGCTACATCGACGAGGTGTTCACGCACACGGACCGGCCGGTGCCGGTGCTGCGCAGCCTGCAGCAGACGCTGTCGACGGGGCGCCTGGCCAACACCGGCTACCTGTCGATCCTGCCGGTCGACCAGGGCATCGAGCACTCGGCCGGCGCCTCGTTCGCGCCGCACCGCCTGATGTTCGACCCGGACAAGATCGTCGAGCTCGCGGTCGAGGGCGGCTGCAACGCCGTCGCCTCGACGTTCGGCGTGCTCGGGTCGGTCGCCCGCAAGTGGGCGCACCGCATCCCGTTCATGGTCAAGATCAACCACAACGAGCTGCTGTCGTACCCGAACACGGCCGACCAGACGCTCTACGGCACGGTCCGCCAGTGCTTCGACATGGGCGCCGCGGCGATCGGCGCCACCGTGTACTGGGGCTCGCCCGAGTCGCGCCGCCAGCTCTACGAGGTCGCCGAGGCGTTCGCCGAGGCGCACCGCCTCGGCATGTACACGGTGCTGTGGTGCTACGTCCGCAACCCGGCGTTCAAGACCGAGCGTGGCGACCACAACCTCTCGGCGGACCTCACCGGCCAGGCCAACCACCTCGGCGTGACGATCCAGGCCGACATCATCAAGCAGAAGCTGCCCGAGGGGAACGGCGGCTACACCGACCCCGCGCTCAAGGGCTTCGGCAAGACCCACAAGAAGGTCTACAGCGAGCTGACCTCCGACCACGTGATCGACCAGACCCGCTACCAGGTCGCCAACTGCTACATGGGCCGGATCGGCCTGATCAACTCGGGCGGCGCCTCGGGCGAGAACGACCTGCGCGACGCGGTCGCGACCGCCGTCATCAACAAGCGCGCCGGCGGGATGGGCCTGATCAGCGGGCGCAAGGCGTTCCAGCGCCCGATGAAGGAGGGCGTCGAGCTGCTCAACGCGATCCAGGACGTCTACCTCTGCAAGGACGTCACGGTCGCCTGACGGCGAGCGCCGGCCCGCGCGGCAAGGCGAGCCACGTCCGCGCCCGAGCCGTTGCGCGCGCCCCGCGCCCCCGGCCCCCCGCCCGGGGTGATACGCTGAGGTCGTGCCCAGGCTGGGGGAGCTGCTCGTCGCCGCCGGCGTGATCGGCCCCGCGCAGCTCGAGGAGGGCCTGCGCGCCCAGGTCATCCACGGCGCGCGGCTCGGCACGAACCTCGTCGAGCTCGGCCACGTCGAGATCGATCAGGTCGCGCACGCGCTGGCGCGCCGGCACCAGCTCCCGCCGGCGATGCGCCGCCACTTCGAGCGGTGCGACCCGGAGCTGCTGGCGCGGCTGCCGGCCGGGCTGGCCGCGATCCACCTCGTCGTCCCGATCGGCTTTCTGACCGACGGCAGCGAGCGGGTGATGATCGCGTGCCGCGACCCGCTGACGTCGGGCGCGCTCGCCGAGCTCGAGCGCGCGATGCAGCTGCCGGCCGGGGCGCTGGTCCCGGCGGTGTGCGCCGAGCTCCGCATCCTGTACTTCCTCGAGCGCTGCTACGACGTCCCGCGCTCGAACCGGTTCCTGCGCGTCCGTCACAGCCGCCCGTCGCCGACCGAGTTCGGCGAGGCGACGCCGACGCCGACGCGGCCGCGCCCCGCCCCGGCGCCACCCGTGCGCGACGACCTCGCCGCCGACGGGCCGCCGTGGGAGGACGCGCCGGCGCCGCACGAGGTCGACGCCGAGCTGACGCGCGACGGCACCGGCAGCTACCGCCCGTTCGAGGACGCGACCGGCCGGTTCCGCGCCGTCCCCGGCGGTGACTCCGACGCCGAGCTGGACCTCGACGCCGCGCTGGCGGAGACGGCCATCTCGACCGCCGCGCCGTTCGAGCCGGGGCCGGAGTTCCACCTCGAGGAGACGCCGATCGAGCACGTGATCGACGGCCCGGCGGCGCCGCTGCCGCCGGCGCCGCCGGCCGCGACGCGCGACGCGCTGCCCGACGACGCCGAGCTGACGCCCGCGCCCGTCGACCGGCCGTTGCCGCTCGGCGGCGAGGAGCTGCGCCGGTTCGTCGAGACGATCGACCGCGGCACGGTGCAGGTCACGCCGACGCTCGGGCGGATCGCGCTGCGCAAGGTGGCGCTGCGCGGCGCCGACGCGATCCTCGTCGAGCCGCCGCCCGGCGACGCGCCGCCGCCGGCGACCCTGGCCGACGCGGCGCGCGCGATCCGCCGCGGCACCAGCCGCGACCTGGTCGGAGACCTCGCGGCGCGCGCGCTGCGGACGTTCGGGGGCGACGAGCTGACGTGCGGGATCCTGTTCGTCGTGCGCGAGGACGTGGCGATCGGCTGGAAGGGGTTCATCGCCGGCGTCGACGATCCCGCGCTCGAGCAGCTCGCGATCCCGCTGACCGCGCCCACCGTGCTCGGGGCGGCCGCGCGCGAGCACCGCGCGCTGTTGATCGACGGCGCCAGCGGCGGCGAGCTCGACCGCCGGCTGTGGCGGGCGCTCGGCCACCCCGCCCCCGGTCAGGTCGCCGTCGCGCCGGTCGTGCTCGCCGATCACACGGTGTGCCTCGTCTACGGCCAGGCCGCGTCGATGGCGCCGTTCGCCGAGCTGTTCGCCGCGGTCACCCAGGCGACGACGTCGGCGTTCGCCCGGCTGCTGCGCGCCGCACACCGCTGACCCCGCGCCGCTCGGACGCGCGGCCGGCGCTGAGCCGGCCTCTCGGCTTGACGTGGGCCGCCGCGGCGCGGCAACGTCCCGACCGTGAGCACTGACACGGGCAGCGAGCCACGCAAGAAGCACCGCCACGACCTCGGGCACGAGGATCACGGCCCGGTGGTCTCGGCCGGCACGACCCGCGGCATCCAGGGCCTGCTCGCGGTGTGCATCGCGACCACCCTCGTGCTGGTCCTGTGGTTCTTCGTCGACGCCACCCGGGCCGCGCGCACGGACAAGCCCGGCGGCGCGACGCCCGCGGCCTCGTCGGGCAAGCCCGCCAGGCCCACGTCCCCCTCGACGACGCGCTAGCCGGGCGGCACAGTTCCCGGGGCTGCCATGGCACTGATCCCCGAGGACACCATCGCCGAGATCCGCGCGCGCGTGGACATCGTCGCGGTGATCGGGCAGCACGTGCAGCTGCGCAAGGCGGGGCGCAACTGGAAGGGGCTGTGCCCGTTCCACGGCGAGAAGACGCCGTCGTTCAACGTCAGCCCGGACAAGGGCTTCTTCTACTGCTTCGGCTGCCAGAAGAAGGGCGACGCGTTCACCTTCGTGATGGAGCTGCAGGGCAAGAGCTTCCACGAGGCCGCCGAGCAGCTCGCCGCGATGGCGGGCGTCGCGATCCCGCAGGTCGAGGAGAACCCGGCGCTGCGCCGGGCGCGCGGCGAGCGCGCCCAGATGCTCGAGGTCAACAAGCTCGCCACCGCGTTCTTCCGCGAGGTGCTCGAGGATCCGAAGCGCGGCGCCGCGGGGCGCGCGTACCTCGACAAGCGCAAGATCGGCGCCGAGCAGCAGGAGCGGTTCCAGCTCGGCTACGCGCCCGGGGACTGGCACGCGCTCGCCGACTTCCTCACGGCGCGCCGCGCCGACCTCGAGATCGCGGTCAAGCTCGGGCTGATCGCGCGCCAGCCGCGCGCCGGCGGGTTCTACGACCGGTTCCGCGACCGGCTGGTGTGCCCGATCGTCGTCCCGGGCGGAGAGGTCGTGGGGTTCTCGGCGCGCCTGGTCGGCGACGCGCCGAAGGACGAGCACGGCGACGCGATCGGCGCCAAGTACATCAACAGCCCCGAGAGCACGGTCTACAAGAAGTCGCGGCTGCTGTTCGGGCTGGCGCAGGCGCGCGAGGGCTTCCGGACCAAGGGGCGCGCGGTGCTGGTCGAGGGCAACTTCGACGTGATCTCGATGCACCAGGCCGGGTTCGTCGAGACGATCGCGCCGTTGGGCACGGCGCTGACCGGCGAGCAGGTCGATCAGATCCGCCGCCTCGCCAGCAAGGTCGTGCTGTTCTACGACGGTGACCGCGCCGGCTACCGCGCGACGATCGCCGGCCTCGAGCTGTGCCTGGCGGCGGAGCTGCCGGCCTACATCGCCCGCCGGCCCGGTCACGCCGGCTCCGGCGGCGCCGGGGTGCTCGCCGATGGCGCCGATCCCGATACCGTCGTCCACGCCGGCGGCCCCGACCGGCTGGCCGAGATGCTCGACCGCGCCCAGCCCGCCCTGGAGTTCCTCGCCTACGAGGTGTGGACCCTGGCGAAGACGCCCGAATCGAAGGCGCGCGCGATCGACGACGCCGCGAGGCTGCTCCGAAAGGTTGCCAGCACGACCGAACGTGATTTAATCGCCGGCACTTTGGCGACGGCGATGCAGCTGGACCCGGGGGTCGTCCAGCGAGCCCTGGCGCGTGCGTCCCGCCCGGACGGCGCGGCCCACCCGGGCGGTCCCGCGCCCTCCGGAAGGTACGGAGCCCCACCGTCCGGTGGCGCCGGCGGCCCCGGCGCCCCGGAGCCCGCCGCTGCCCCGCCCGCCGCCCCGCCTCCCACCGACGAGCTGGACCTGCTGTGCCTGCTCGCGGATCACCCGGGACTGGCCGCAACCGCAGAAGAATCCGGGGTGCTTTCGCTCTTGACGGACGAGCGGCTTCGCGACATGTATTCCGCCTCTCGAGCGGGGCAATCGCTGCTGGAGCTCGCTCCGCTCCGCCTTCCCATGCCCAGCGCCCAGGCCGTGATCGCCGCTCGCTTCGCCTCCGACCCTGACCCGGCTCGCCATCTCGAGAAGATGGTGGCAGGCCTGAGGGCACGGCAGCAGGCGCTCCACGCGGCGGAGCTGCACCGGCGGCTCTCGGATGCACGTCGAAGCGGTGACCGCGAGCTCGAGCGGCGCATCGCGAACGAGATCGTGAACAGAAAGCAGGTCGACTGAGCTATGGCGCGCACCTCCACGAAGTCCAAGACCCCGCCGAAGGCGAAGCCCGAGCGCGACGCGACCAAGGAATCGACCAAGGAGTCGGGCACCAAGCCCGACCGCGACGCCGCCAAGACCAAGGCGAAGCCGACCGAGGCGAAGGCGGGCAAGGACCGCAGCGTGGAGGCCGAGGCGGCGCCCGCGGCGCCCGCCAAGGCGGCGATGACCGCGCCGGGCCGCAAGCCCGCCGGGCGCAAGGGCGCTGGCGGCGCCGGCAAGGTGCGCGAGTTCACCGGCGACCCGTTCGACGTCGACGACGTGCCCGAGCGCGAGTACGGCGACCCGAACGACGACGAGGACGAGGAGTTCGAGGCCAAGCCGAAGCGCTCGGCCAAGAGCGAGGCCGAGGCGGCGGCGCTGCAGGCCGAGGCGCGCGCGCAGACCAAGGGCAAGAAGGCCAACGGCGCCGGCGGTGACCCCGACCGGATGCGCAACAAGCTGATCGAGCTGGGCAAGGCCAAGGGCTTCGTCACCTACGACGAGGTCAACGACCACATGCCCGACGACGTCGTCTCGACCGACCAGATCGATAGCTGGCTGTCGGCGCTCGGCGATCACGGCATCGAGATCGTCGACGGCCCCGGCACGCGCGGCGGCGACGCCGACGGCCCCAAGGCGGTCGACCTCGGCAAGGACAAGGAGGAGATCGGCGAGGGCGGCGAGGCGGCGGCCGAGGACGAGGACTACGCGTACTCGCGCACCAGCGATCCGGTGCGGATGTACCTGCGCAAGATGGGCTCGGTGTCGCTGCTCACCCGCGAGGGCGAGGTCGAGATCGCCAAGCGCATCGAGGAGGGCGAGCGCCGCATGCTGCAGGCGGTGCTCAACTCGTCGGTCGCGGTCGAGGAGCTGCTCGACATCGGGGACCGGCTGCGCAAGGGCAAGCTCCGGGTCAAGGACGTCGTCAAGGACATCGACGAGGAGGACGGCGAGTTCGACGAGAAGTGGCACACCGAGCGCGTGTGCCGCGTCATCGACAAGGTCCGCAAGCTCCAGCGCGACTCCGAGAAGCTGATCGAGAAGGTCAACGAGCGCGGCGTCCCGGAGATCAAGAAGAAGAAGACGCGGGAGCAGCTCAAGGAGCACCGCGATCAGATGTTCGAGGAACTGAGCGACCTGCGGCTCAACAAGCCGACGGTCGACCGGATCGTCGCGCAGCTCAAGAACCTGATCATCAAGCTCGACAAGGCCGAGGCGGACACGCGCGAGTGCGAGCGCCGCGTCGGCATGACCGCGGCGGAGCTGCGCAAGACGCTGCGCGAGATGAAGGCGTCGCCGGCGCGGGCCCGCGTCGTCGGCAAGAAGACCGCGCTCACCATCACCGACTTCGAGGAGATGGAAGAGACGATCAAGAACGCCCAGCGCAAGGTGATGCAGCTCGAGGACGAGGCGAAGACCAACGCCCCCGAGCTTCGCTCGACGTTCCGCGACCTGTCCGAGGGCGAGCGGATGGCCGAGCGCGCCAAGAGCGAGCTGGTCGAGGCCAACCTCCGCCTGGTCGTGTCGATCGCGAAGAAGTACACCAACCGCGGCCTGCAGTTCCTCGACCTGATCCAGGAGGGGAACATCGGCCTGATGAAGGCGGTCGACAAGTTCGAGTACAAGCGCGGGTACAAGTTCTCGACCTACGCGACGTGGTGGATCCGCCAGGCGATCACCCGCGCGATCGCCGACCAGGCGCGCACGATCCGCATCCCCGTGCACATGATCGAGACGATCAACAAGCTCGTGCGGACGAGCCGCTACCTGGTGCAGGAGCTGGGTCGCGAGCCGACGCCCGAGGAGATCGCCGAGCGCATGGAGCTGCCGCTCGACAAGGTCCGCAAGGTCCTCAAGATCGCCAAGGAGCCGATCTCGCTCGAGACCCCGATCGGCGAGGAGGAGGACAGCCACCTCGGCGACTTCATCGAGGACAAGAGCATCACCTCGCCGAGCGAGGCGGTGATCTCGGTGAACCTCGCCGAGCAGACGCGCAAGGTGCTCGCGACGCTGACGCCGCGCGAGGAGAAGGTCCTGCGCATGCGCTTCGGCATCGGCGAGAAGTCCGACCACACCCTCGAGGAGGTCGGCCAGGACTTCGAGGTCACCCGCGAGCGCATCCGCCAGATCGAGGCCAAGGCGCTGCGCAAGCTGCGCCACCCGTCGCGCAGCAAGCGCCTCAAGGCGTTCGTCGAGAACTGACGCACGCGCGGCGGAGCGTCCGCCCCACGTTCCGCACGAGGACGACGGCCGCGAGGCCGTCGTCCTCGTCGTTTTCGGCGCCGGCGCCGCGGACGTCCACGCGACGTGGCCGTCGCCGGCGACGTGGACGTGGACGTGGACGTGGACGTCAACGCCGACGTCCACGTTCACGTCGCCGTCAATGTCCACGGCCACGTCGCCGTCCACGTCACGGCGTCGTCCACGTTCGAGACCGACACGGAGACGGAGGCGGAGGCGGAGACGGAGGCGGAGACGGAGACGGAGACAGAGACGGAGGCGGAGACGGAGACAGAGGCGGAGACGGAGACGGAGACAGAGACAGAGACGGAGGCGGAGACGGAGGACGGCGGCGGTGGGTCGTCAGCGCGCGGCGCGCCCGCGCGCAGGGTGGGGTCCGCGGGTGGAAAGGCGCGGGCTTCGCGCCGCAGGCAGCCGCACCGGAGCAGAACGCTCGTGCATGCACC
>WYBA01000086.1 GCA_011526095.1 Myxococcales bacterium
AGTCGTGGCTCGCTCCGTCGCATGAAGGACTGTCAACACCCTTCGACCAGCGCCACGCAGGCGCTCGGCGCAGCTCAGGGTGAGCGGAACATGGCTGTTCGTCTGACGGCAATTTCCGACGACGTCGGTGAGCAGCTCAGGACGAGCGGGGGCTTGCCGACGGAGACGGAGACGGAGACGGAGACGGAGACGGAGACGGAGACGGGGCGGAGAGTGCGCTACCGCCGCCGCAGCGCGCCCGGCACGCCGCCGGGGTACTTGACCTCGGCCTCCGACGGCCGCACGTACGCCGGGGCGCCGTCCACCAGCGCGTCGACGCGCTCGCCCGCGAGCGCGAGCCGCGCTACCCACGCCGCCGGCGGGGTCGTCCGGGCCTCGGACGCCACGCGCACGCCGTCGCCGAGCGCGCGCGCCGCCAGCTCGTGCACCTCGATCGCGTCGCCCACCACCGCGACCGGCTCGCCCGGCGCGCGCACCGCGGCGATCGCCGCCGCCAGCTCCTCGGGCGGCAGCACGCGCTCCGCGGCCGCCGCGACGACCCGCGCGCCGTCGCGCCGGTAGGCCCCGCAGTACAGCTCGCCGCGCCGTGCGTCGAGCGCCGCGATCACCAGCGGCGCCGCGCCGGCGTCGAGCGCGTCCGCCGCGAGCGCCGCGAGCGACGACACCGCCCACAGCGGCTTGCCCAGCGCGAACGCCAGGCCCTTCGCGGTCGCCATGCCGATGCGCAGCCCGGTGAACGAGCCGGGCCCGGCGCCGACGGCGATCGCGTCGAGCGCGCCCGCCGCGACGCCCGCCCGCGCCAGCACCTCCGCGCACAGCGGCAACAGCCGGTCGGAGTGCGTCGTCGTCACGACGTCGCCGCGCGCGACGACGTCGTCGCCGATCACCACCGCCGCGCTCTCGGTCAGCGTCGCGGTGTCGAGCCCGAGGACGATCGGCCCGCGCGCGGTCACAGGAAGTACCTCATCACGTCGTTCTTGAGCGCGAGCACGGTGATCGCCGCGACGACGATCAGCCCGACGAGCTGCACCCGCTCGCGCGCGTGCGGCGTCAGCGGCCGGCGCCGCACCGCCTCGATCGCGAACACGACGACGTGGCCGCCGTCGAGCACCGGCAGCGGCAGCAGGTTGATCAGGCCGAGGTTGATGCTGATCAGCGCCATCATCAGCGCGAACGTCTCCCACCCCTGGCTGCCCGACACCGTCGCGACCTTGTACATCATGACCGGGCCGCCGAGGCTCTCGCTCGGCGAGTCGCCGCCGAGGATCGACAGCAGCCCGCCGACCATCATCCCGATCGTCTCGCCGGTGCGGTGGACCGCCTTGGACACCGCGTAGCTGAAGCGCCCCTCGATCGGCACCATCTTCCCCGGGCTGCGCTGGGCGTCGTTGTGGGCGCCGAACACCAGCCGCTCGACGGTGTGGCCGTAGGCGTCGAGCTCCTTGCGCCGGACCTGCGTGACCTGCGCCGTGCGGGTCTCGACCCCGCCCTTGGCGTCGGTGCGCTGGACCGTGATCGCCCACGTCCGCGCCGGGTCGCTCTGCAGCTTCTGGTCGAGCGCGAGCCAGTGGCTCACCGGCTGGCCGTCGAGCGCGGTGATCAGGTCGCCCGGCTTCAGCCCGGCGACGTCCGCCGGCGAGCCGGCGGTGACGTCGGCGACGAACATCTCGGCGCGCTCGATCCCGGTGTACGTCGTGCGCTTGAGCTTGGGGTCGACGCGGTGCTCGGGGACGAGGTCGGCGAACCGCGCCTCGAGCAGGTGGACGTGGGGGAGCCCCGGCAGCTCCGTGCCGCGGAAGTAGACGATGTTGGTGCGGCGCCCGCGGCCGAGCTTGCTCGCGACCTCGCCCCAGTTGGCGATCGGCTGGCCGTCGATGCTGATCACCAGATCTCCGGTCGCCATCCCCGCGCGCGCCGCCGGCGACTGGGTGTCGAGCACGCCGACCAGCGGCGCGAACGGCGCCCGCGTGATCCCGATCCGCCCCTGGGTGCGCGCCTCGCCGTCGCGCCGCCGCACCACCTCCTCGATCGGCACGACGTACTTCTCGAGCACCTTGCCGCCGCGCTCGAGCCGCAGGTGCAGCTCCTTGCCGGCCGAGCGCTGGATCGCGCCCTCGAGCTCCTCCCAGTAGCGGACGCCGTTGCCGTCGATCGCCAGCACCGTGTCGCCGGGCTCGATCCCGGCGCGCGCCGCCGGGCTGTCCTCGAGCACGTCGCCGACGACGGCCGCCGGCAGCTCGGTGTGGCCGGCGAAGAACACGAAGTAGATGACGATCGCCAGCAGGAAGTTGGCGGCGGGCCCGGCGAACACGATCGTCAGGCGCTGCCACAGCGGGCGCGCCGCGAAGCTGCGCCCGGCGTCGCCGGTCGCCGCGGCGTCGTCGTCCTCGACGCCGAGGATCCGGACGTAGCCGCCGAGCGGGAACACCCCGACCTGGTACTCGGTCTCGCGCAGCTTGACCCGGACCAGCGGACGGCCGTAGCCGAACGAGAACCGCAGCACCTTGACGTCCAGCAGCTTGGCCGCGACGAAGTGGCCGAGCTCGTGGATCACCACGAGCACCCCGACGAGCAGCAGGAAGTACAGGACGGACATGGCCGGGCGGCAAACCTTGGCTTCGCGCGTCCTACCACGTCTGGTACCCTGCGTACACGTGGCCTCCAAGTCGGCCTATCACGCGCAGGAGAAGGGCGCGGAGATCGAGGAGCTGCTCGACGAGTGCGAGAAGCTGGTCGAGCGCCTGCGCGTGATGTACGAGCAGTACTTCCTCGGCATCCTCAAGGTCGCGCCGTCGACGCTCCACACCGAGGCCGAGCGCCGGATCCGCGACATCACGCAGCTCCAGATCCGCAACACCGCGCTGCGCTACCGGTTCGCGACGCTGAGCCAGAAGTTCGGCGCGTACAACACGTACTGGAAGCGGACGCTCCGCGCGATCGAGCAGGGGCGCTACGTCCGCGATCTCGCGCGGATCGAGAAGACGTTCGAGCAGTACGGCGAGGACGTCCCGGCCGAGATCCTGGCCAAGATGCCCAAGCTGATGCGGGAGCGCGTCCAGCGTGACCGCGCCAAGGCGCGCGCGATCGCCGAGCGCCAGGGCAAGCTGCCCGGCCCGGACGTCGCGCCCGGGGCGTCGCCGGGGGCCGGCGAGCCCGGGGCGCCGGCCCCGTCGCGCCCGGCGCCCAGCACGGCGCACCGGCTGACCGGCCTCGACGACGACATCGACATCGAGGCGATGTTCGAGTCGCTCACGCTCGAGGCCGAGCAGGCGATCGACGCGCGGGTCGCGGCCCCGGCGCCCCGAGTGGCGGCCCCGACCGCGCTCCAGAAGCCGGTCCAGGCGAAGGCGCAGCCGCAGCCGCAGCAGCCGCCGCCGCGGGGCGTGGCCGAGGACTTCAACCCGCCGACCGAGCCGTCCGGCCCGCCGCCGGGCGTCGTCGGGCCTGGCGCGGCCCCGGGCGACCGCGGTCGCCGCACCTCGCCGACGACGCCGCCGCTCCGCGCCGCGGCGCCGATGCGCTCGACCACGCCGCCGCCGCCGCGGCCGCCCAACGCCTCGCCCCGGCCCGCCACGC
>WYBA01000087.1 GCA_011526095.1 Myxococcales bacterium
CACCGCAGCGAGCGCAGCGCGGCGCCGGCGTCCCCGCCGTGCAGCGCGGCGACGCCGCGGGCGCGCGCGGCGCCCAGCTCCAGCGGCACGTCGACGGTGGCCGCGGCCCACGCCGGCGTGAGCGCGGCGACCGCCGCGCGCCGCGCGGCGTCGCCTTCGGACGTTGCCACGGGGATCCGCGCCAGCGCCCGCGTCGCGGCCTCGACCCCGGCGTCGTGGCGTCCGGGCGAGCGCAGCAGCGCGTCGGCGAGGTGCAGCCACGGCGCCGGCGCGTCCGGGTTCGCGATCGCGGCGATCCAGTGGACGTCGATCGCCTGCTCGACCGGCAGCGACGTCGCGGCGAGCGCCGACCACGCGGCCTCGGCCGCGCCGGTCTCCATCACGCGCGCGCACCGCTCGAACAGGTGGCGCGCGGCGTCGGCCATCCCGGGCTCGGTCGCGAGATCCCACGCGGTGCGCAGCTCCCACCCGACGCGCTCGTCGCCGCGCAAGAGCGCGCCGACGCGCGGCAGCTCGCGCACCAGCTCGGGCAGGCCGGCGCCGGCCTCGGCGTCGAGGTCGAGCGCGTGCTCGATCCGCGCCAGCCACGTGTCCACCAGCCACTCGTCGCGGCCGTCGGGGCGCGCCAGCTGCTCGGCGCAGCGCTCGACCAGCACCAGCAGCGCGCGCGCCGCGTGATCCTCGACGTCGTAGCGGGCACGGCGGAGCAGGTGGACCGCCTCGGTCGCGATCTGGCGGTAGGCCCCGGCGATCGGCGACGGCGACGCCGAGGTCGCGGCGAGGTAGCGCGCGAGCGCGACGCCGAGCGCGTAGACCGCGGCCTCGGCGTGGCGGTCGCGCTCGCGCGCCGGCGGCGGCAGCACGCTCCACCACTCCTGCGCGAGCAGGTCCGCGGCGGCCAGCGTCTGCTCGAGCGGCGGCTGGAGCCGCTCGTCGATCGCCGCCGCGCTCGCGCCCAGCCGCGGCAGCGCCGCGGCGAACGCGACCAGCCACGCCGGCTCGACCCGCCACGGCGTGCGCTCGCCCAGCGCGCGCAGGATCGTCGGCGTGGCCGTGCCCGGCACGAAGTCCGCGACGTCGCGCGCGGCGCGGCGCGCCAGCGTCACCGCGCCGAGGTCGAGGCGGCGCGCGATCACCGCCTCCCACTCCTCCGGCGCGCGGCACACCGCGAGCCGCAGCAGCCGGTCGATCTCGGCCTCGTGCCGGCTCTGCGGCCGGCGGAGCTGGACGCACTGCAGGTGATCGAGCGCGTCGTCGAGGTCGCCGTCGCCGGCGAGCGCGGCCTTGACCCCGGCGAGGCGCGCCTTGCCGTCGCCGACGATCGTCGCGGCGCGCCCGTCGCCGCGGCCGAGCAGCTCGTGGAACGCCAGGTGCGCGAGGTCCTCGCGCCCGATCGCGATCCGCGCCTCGACCAGGATCGCGGCGTCGTCGGGGTCGTCGAGCGTCTCGAGGCCGGCGCGGGCGAGGCCGTCGAGCGCGCGCCCGGGATCGCCGCGGTGCCAGCCGTCGCGCGCCCACGCCCGCGCCAGCGTCCGCGCGTCGTGGCGCCACGCGGCGATCCGCTCGCGCGCCCACGCGAACGTCGGCGCCGCGGCCGGTGGCAGGTCGCGCAGCGTGTCCTCGGCGAGCCGGATCGCGTCGTCGAGCCGACCGACGTCGGCGTGGGTCAGCGCGAGCAGCATGCCGGCGTGGTAGCTCGACGCCCACGCGGCGCGGTCGGTGCGGCCGTCGCGCCACCGCTCGAGCACGTCCTGGCAGCGGTACTGGGCCTCGGCGAACGCCTGCCCCGGGCGCCCGACCGCGCGCAGCCGCCGCACGCAGTCGAGGTGCGCGGGGTCGAACGTGGGCGAGGCGATCGTCGCGCGGTCGCTCCACCGGTACGCCTCCTCGCGGCGCCCGGCGGCGTGGAGCTGGAGCGAGTAGTTGTGGCAGGCGAGCGGGTCGTGCGGCAGCAGCATCGCCGCGACGCCCTGGGCGCGCAGGCCCATGCCCTCGTCGGGGCGGTCGGCGGCGAACGCGTCGCCCCACACCGAGAGGTACGCCTTGCCGTACATCGGGGCCTCGGAGATCAGCGGCAGGATCGCGCGGCGGTCCGGGCGCTCGCCCGTCAGCGACGCGACGTGGACCGCGCGGCGCGCGACGACGTGCTGCGGGTCGAGCGCGAGGATCCGCGGGTGCCAGCCGGCGTCGACCGGGCACAGGTTGGCGAGCGCGCGCAAGAGCGCGACGCCGAGCCGCGGCGGCGGCGCGAGCACGTCCTCGGGCAGCGTCCGCGGACCGTCACCGCCGGCGCCGTCACCGCCGGCGCCGCGCAGCGCGGTCAGCGAGCGGTCGAGCTGGAGCGTCGCCTCGCGCAGGTCCTGCTCGTCGAACCGCGGCGGCTCGCCGGCGCGCGGCAGCCGCCGCGCGTCGAGCCACTGATCGAGCACGTGGCCGAGCTGCGCCGACAGCGGCAGGTGCGCGGGCGCGGTCCAGTCTTCGATCAGCCCTCGCGCCGGGCCGCCGGGCCGGCGCGCGCGCAGCCGCAGCGGCGCGGGGCGCGCCGGGTCGAGCGACAGCTCGAGCCACAGCACGTCGTGGCGCCGCGCGACGCGGTGGTGGGTGTCGATCAGCGCCTCGGCCTGCGGGTGGCGCGCGTCGAGCAGCCGGTCGTCCTCGTCGGTGAGCGGCTCGTCGTCGAAGTCGGCGACCGACACCACGGGGTGGCGGACCAGGTGATCGAACACGACCGCGGCGAGCAGCTTGGCGGCCAGCAGCGCCAGCGGCTCGAGCGGCGGTGGCAGCACGAGCGCGCTGGCCAGCAAGCTGACCCGGTGCGGGAACGGGAGCGGTCGCATCGCGGGGAGAGGCCCGCGAGCCTATCACTGTGCAGCGGCGGCGTCGGGGAGCGGGGCGCCGGCATCCGGCAGCGGGGCGGCGTCGACGTCCTGCCACGCGTCGGGCAGCACGTCCGAGGCGTCGGGCGTGGGGCCGCCGGGGCGCTGGCCGTCCTTGCCGTCGCAGTCGCGGTCGACGCCGTCGGCGGGATCGAGCGCGCCGGGGTGGATCGTCGGATCGGCGTCGTCGCAGTCGCAGTTCAGATCGTCCGGATCGCAGGCGCCGTCGTCGGCGTAGCAGGCGGGGAACCAGCCGTCGTCGTCGACGTCGGGGCAGGTGTCGATCTGCGCCGGCGCGCCGTAGCACGCGGCGAGCGTCATCATCGCGGCGCCCGCCCCGAGCGCGCCGGTCAGCGCGCGACCGAGCCGCGTCCACCGGCCGGGCGCGGCGGCGCAGTGCGGGCAGGCGGTCAGGTGGGAGGGGATGAGCCCGGGGCAGGCGGAGCAGGCGCGCATGGAAGGGCCATTTTCAATCCCGGTGCCAGCGTGGCGCGACCGAAGTGCTCGAAAATCCGTGGTCTCGCCGCCGCCGCCGCCGCCAGACGCGACTTCGATGTCCTGGTTGGAGGGGGGCGTACCCGGCCGCGCAAGGCCGGCTCCTCGCCTCTCGACACCTGTGATAGCGTCGGGGACGTGTGGGCGCCGGGCATTCCGCCCGCTGCGCGCCAGCAACGACGCCATCAACCCGAGCACGGCTGCGACCGCGACATCGCCACGTCGAAGATCCGAGGAGACCTCCGATTCCATGGGTACGAAGCTCTACGTGGGCAATCTGAACTACAACACGAACGAGGAATCTCTGCGCGCCGCCTTCTCCGCCAACGGCCGAGAGGTGACCAGCGTGTCGGTCATCATGGATCGTGAGACCGGGCGTTCCCGCGGCTTCGCGTTCGTGGAGATGGCGACACCCGAGTTCGCGCAGCAGGCGCTCCAGGAGCTCGACGGCACCGACCTCGACGGCCGCACGCTGCGGATCAACGAGGCGCGCGAGCGTGACTCGCGCGGCCCCGGCGGTCCGCGGCCCGGCGGCGGCTTCGGCGGTCCGCCGCGCGGTCCGCGCCCGGGCTACGGCGGTGGCGGCGGTGGTGGTGGCTACGGCGGCCCGCCCGGTGGCGGCGGTGGCTACGGCGGCCCGCCCGGCGGTGGTGGCTACCGCGGCGGCGGCGCGCCCCCTGCGGGCGGCGGCGGCTTCGATCGTGGCCCCGGCGGTCCGCCGCCCGGTCGCACGTTCGGCGCGGACCTGCCGCCTGGCGGCGCGCCGGGTGGGCGTCGTCGCCCGCCCGACAAGGATCGCGACCGCGGCCGCGTCGAGGATCGCGGCGGCAAGAAGGGCCGCCGTCGCGACGACGACGACGGCTGGTGATCATCGCGCGCGCGGCGCGCGTGCTGATCAAGGTTCGCCGTCGGCGCCCGCCGCGCCGAGCTGCGCCGTGAACGCGGCGCTGGCGCTCCACGGCGCCGCGCCCGACGTCGCGACGTAGACCTCGTCTCGCCGCGGCAGCGGCGCGAGCACGTCGCGGTAGTACGCGACGAGCCGGGCCGCGGTGAGCGTCGCGCGATCGAGCCGGCGCGCGGTCGCGCCGTGCGCGAGCCGCGGCCGGTCATCGGACGACGGCGACGGCGACCGGCGCGCGGGCCAGTCGCCGACGTAGAGCGCGGCGAGCGCCGCGGTCGCCGCGTCCTCGCGGTGGAGGCGGAGCGGCGCGCGCGAGGCGACGATGGCGATCGATCCCCACCGCCGCGAGGTGTCGCCGCGCCACAGCGCGACGTGCGGGAACACCGCGCGCGCGGCGTCGGCGGCCGCGGCGACCTCGGCGGCGCCGGCCTGCCACAGCTCGAGCCACACGACGTGGACGCCGGCCTCGCCGAGGCGCGCGGCCGCGGCGCGGTGGTGCTCGACCGAGGCGAGCGCGGCGCCGGTCGGCGACCACGGCTCCGCGATCACGCTGACGATCACGTCGAGCGGCTCGCCGCGCGCCGCGAGCCAGCGGCGCGGCGAGCCGGCGCCGGCGAGCGGATCGATCGCGACGACGGGCGCGACGACGGGCGCGCCGTCTGGCGCCGCGGCCTCGATCGCGCGCGCGATCGAGGCCGCGGCGCCAGACGGCGCGCCCGTCGTCGCG
>WYBA01000088.1 GCA_011526095.1 Myxococcales bacterium
GCTCGCCGGGCGCCAGCGCCGCGGCGTCGAGCACGACCAGCGGGCCACCGGCGGCGCGGGCGACCGCGGTGCGTCGCCCGGTGCCGGCCGCGCCGACGAGGACCACCGGCGCGTCGCCGGCGAGCGCGCGCGCGAGCGCCTCGAGCGAGCCGCGCTGGGCGTCGTCGAGCACGAGCGGGCGCGTCGGGGCGACGAGCCGGGTCAGCGGCGGGTCGAGCGCGACGTCGCCGACATCGGCGACATCGGCGCCGTCGCCGCCCGCGCACAGCCACCCGAGCAGCGCGGGCGCCGCGGCGTACGGGCGCAGCGCGGCCGGCGCGTCGTCGTCGCCGGCCACGAGCAGCCCGCAGGCGCGCAGCGGGTTGTCGCCCGCGAGGCGCGCCGCGAGCGACCGCCCGGCCGCGGGGGACAGGCCGACCAGGCGCGCGTAGGTCGCCACGCTCAGGCCGCGCCGCGCCAGCGGGCCGGCGAGCGCCTCGCCGTGCGCCGCGAGCCGCGGGTCGGACGCGCACGCGGCCGCCGCCCACAAGAAGCTGGCGAGCGCGTCGTCGAGGTCGAGGCGCCGCGCGAGCTGGTCGAGCCGCGGGCCGGCCGGCGGCGGCGATCCGGCGGCGCGCGGCCGCTCCGGCACGGCCTGCCCGTGCTGCGCCGCGACCGCGCGCAGCGCGGCGTCGTGCAGCCACTCGGCGTGCGCCGCCAGCGGGTCCGTCGGGTCGATGGCGTCAGGCTCGTCGCGGCGCAGGGGCTTGCAGGGCGTCATGTGCGGCCGGCTATCGCCGGGGCCGGGCCGCGGTTGCGTCTCGCGTGGCGATCGGGCGGCTCACGTCACGCTCCCGCCGCCCGGACCGCCGTCCGGGCCGCGGTCCTGCCGCCGCACCACGGTCACCACCATGTCGTCGGGCCCGACCTCCCTCGCCCGCGGATCCTCGACCCGCCACGCGTGGTGCGCCAGCACCTCCGGCAACGACGGGTCGTCGACTCGCACGCGCAGCGTCTCGAGCTGCGCCGCCGTGAGTGGCGAGGCGACGTTCTTGATCGCGCCGAGTACATCATGCGCCACCCACGCGCGGTCGTCGGGCAACATCGTCAGGACGTCGTCGAGGCCATCGGGTCGGCGCGCCAGCGCCCAGATCGCCGACTGAACCTCCGGCTTGGCCCCGTGCCGCAGCCGATCGCGAAGGATCGCCAGGCTCTCGCGGTCGCTCAGCGTCCCCAGGGCGAGCAGCGCGTACTGGCGGACGCCGACGTCCACGTCGTCCGCGAGCGGCACGATCGCGTCGCGCAGGACGAACGCGTGATCCGTCCCGATCGCGCACGCGAGCGCCCGCTGGCGGATCTGCGCGTCGTCGTCGCCGAGCCCGCGGCGCAGCACCGCGACGAGGTCGGCCTCACCGAGAATGGGGCGCAACCTCCCGGGCGGCACGAGGCGCTTGCCCTCCGTCAACCAATCCCAGAGCCGAGCGCGCACCGCCGGACGCTCGTCGGTCACGATCTCGGAGAGCACGGCGGACCTGAGACCCGGCTCCAGCCACAATGCCCCGCCGACGAGCTGCGGCACACGTTCCGGCCTGGCGGCGCGCATCGCTTGGAGCACCGCGACTGCGGTGGCGGGGTGAATCTCCGGCAGCACCGAGAACAGGACCGTCGTGCCGATCAGATCCGAGGACAGCAGCCGGTCGATCGCTTCGACGAGTGGCTCGTCCCACATGGCCTCCCCGCCCCCCTGTGCGATGGCGAGCACGTGGAGCATCGCCGCGCGCGGCCCCTCCGCGCCGCCGATTAGCGCGCGCGTGCGTTCCGCGAGCTCGGCCGCCTGCGCCGGCGACAGGCGCCGCAGCGCATCGATCTGCCCCTGTGTCGGAAGCGCGAGGAGGTCGGACACCGCGCGAGAGGAGAGCTCGATCATCATGGCGAATCGGAGAACCTTGCGGAGGGTAGCTTCGCAGGGCGGCGAGAGTGCCGGAAACTGGTCGCGAGGAGCCGCGCGTGCCGGCTCACTGCTCGACAAGTTCGCCACGGGCTGGCACTGGGACGGCTGGAGCGAGGCGACGCTGCCGGTCGGTTGGGGGCGGTTCGCACCCGTCGGCACGGAGGGAGAATGCCGCGCGGAGAGATCCAGCCACGACGCCTTGCCGCCCGCCCATCCCAGCGACTCCCTCACCCTGCCACGCCGCCGCTACGCCGCCGGCAGGCGCACGCGCACCTCGGTCCCCTCGCCGACGCGGCTGTCGACCGCGACGTCGCCGCCGAGCGCGGTCACGACGGCGCGGACGAACGACAGGCCCAGGCCGTTGCCGTCGGCGTCGCCGCGGGTGGTGAAGCAGGGGTCGAACAGGCGCGGCAGGTCGGCGGCGGCGATGCCGCAGCCGGTGTCCGCGACGGTCACGACGACGGCGCCGGCGTCGGCGCGCGTGCGGACGGTGACGCGGTGGCGATCGGCGGCGCCGGCGGGGATCGCGAGCGCGGCGTTGAGCAGCAGGTTCAGGAACACGTGGGCGAGGCGCACCTCGGTCGCGCGCACGGCGGGCACCTCGGCGAGCTCGAGGCACAGCGCGGCGCGCGAGGTCAGGCGCGGGCCGGCGAGCGCCACGGCGTGGCGGAGCGCGTCGCCGACGTCGACCGGCACGAGCACGGCGCGCCCGGGCCGCGCGAACGCCAGCACGTCGCGCGCGACGTCGCGGACGTGGCAGGCGCCGTCGCGCGCGGCGCGCCACCGCGCCTCGACCCGCGCGACCTCGGCGGCCGCCGCCGGCGCGGCGGCGCGCAGCCGGCGCAACTCGAGCTCCATCGCCTCGAGCTGCAGCAGCACCGGCGCGAGCGCGTTGTTGACCTCGTGGACCAGCCCGGCCGCGATCGTCCCGAGCGCGACGAGCCGGTCGCGGCACTCGCCGTCCGTCGCCTGCGCGCTCAGCCCCGTGATGTCCTCCGCGTGCTGCACCTTGGCCTCCCGCCGGACCCGTGGTCCTGGCGTCCACACTGACGCGGGCGGCGGCCGGACCTCAGGGCGGCTCTGGGGACGGCTCGGGTAGCGGTGGGGCGCCTGGCGCGGCCGCGGTATCATCCAGCCGTGGCGCACGTCCCCCTTCCCTGGAGGCCCCCGCCCCCGCCTGCCCCGCAGGACGAGGCCGACCTCATCCGCGAGGAGGTGGCGGCGGTCGTCGGGATGACCCCAGAACAGCGGGCCGACGCCCTGCTGGCCGTCTGCGAGTCGGCGACGCTGCTGCTCAGCGCGCACCCGGCGGAGCGCCGCGCCGCGATCCTGAGCCATCGGGACGAGCTGCCGCCTGACTCGGCGGCGCTGCTCGAGCGGCTGCGCCGGGCGGGCGCAGGGCGCGGATGACGGCGCCGGGCGCGCCCGCCACGCCGGTTCCGCTCCGCGTCGCGCTGGCGTTCGCGGCCGAGGCCGAGGCGCGCGGCGTCCCCTACGCGATCGGCGGGGCGCTCGCGCTCGGCGTGTGGGGCTACCCGCGCGGCACCCTGGACGTGGACCTGAACGTGTTCGTCGAGCCGGCGCAGCTCGACGCGGTGTTCGACGCGCTGCAGGCGGTGGGCGCGACCGTCGATCGCGTCGCGGCCCGGAGCCGCGCCGAGCGCGACGGCATGTTCGTCGCGACGCTGGCAGGCATGCAGCTCGACGTGTTCACGCCGAGCATCCCGTTCAGCCACGAGGCCGCACGCACGCGACGGCGCGTCCACGTCGAGGCCCTCGCGCAGTCCGCCGACTTCCTTTCGGCCGAGGCGATCGCCGTGTTCAAGCTGCTGTTCTTCCGTGGCAAGGACCGCGTCGACCTCGAGCGGCTCGTCGCGTCGCAGCCGGCGCTCGACGTCGCCTACGTCCGCGCGCGGCTGGTCGAGATGCTCGGCGAGGACGACGTGCGCGTGGCGTTCTGGGACGAGCAGCGCCGCCGCTTCCGCCCCGACGCGCCGGCGGTTTGACGCCCCCGCGATCGCCCGCCAGAATCGCTCCGGATGTCCACCGACCCCGCCGCCGCGATCGCCCTGTCCGAGCCAGGGGCCGAGGCGGCCGCGCGCTCGCGCCCGGCACGGATCGCCTACCTGGCCCTGGGGTGGTTCTTCTTCGGCCTGGGGCTGATCGGCGCGGTGCTGCCGCTGATCCCGGCGACCCCGTTCATGCTGCTGGCGCTGTGGGCGTTCACCCGCGGCTCGACCCGGCTCGAGCACTGGCTCTTGCACCACCGCTGGTTCGGCCGGCCGCTGCGCGCGTGGCGCGCCGGCCGCGTCGTGCCGCTCAAGGTCAAGCTGATCGCCTGGGTGTCGATGGGCATCAGCCTCACCGGGCTGATCCTGTTCGGCAACGCGCCCTGGTACCTGGTGGCGATCATGGCGGTGGTGATCGCGATCGGCTCGATCTACCTGGCGACGTGTCCGTCGCGGCTGCCCGAGGTACCCTCGACACATGGTCAAGCGACCGGCCCCACCGGACCGACCGGACGGTGACGAGCGCGCGGCGCAGAGCGCCGACGTCGATCACTCGCTGATCGAGCTGTACCGCGCGATGACCGTGCGCGAGCGCCTCCGCGCCGCGACGCGCCACGCCGCCACGCTGGAGCGCCTGCGCCGTGCCGCATCCCCCACACCCGAGAACCGCTGATCTCGAGGCGCTGCTGCTCGCGCTGCAGCGCGGCGGCGTCGCGTTCATCGTCGTCGGTGGCGCGGCCGCCGTGATCCACGGCGCGCCGGTGAGCACGCAGGATCTGGACATCGTCCCACGCCAGCACGAGGGCGACGCGGCGCGGCTGCTCGCGGTCCTCGGCGACCTCGAGGCTCGGTTCCGCCCGGTCCTGCCGGGCCGCGACCTCCCGCCCACCGAGCAGCACGTGCGAGGTGCCGGCCAGCTGAACCTCACGACGCGCCTGGGCCCGCTCGATGTCCTGTGTCGCTTGCACGACGCTCGCGGCTACGACGAGCTGCTGCCTCACACACGCGAGATCGTCGACGGCGAGCTCGCGCTCCGGCTGATCGACCTCGAGACCCTGATCGAGATCAAGGAGGCCGCCGGACGCCCCAAGGACCGGCTGGTCGTGGAGATCCTGCGCGCGCTGCGACGCCCGGCCTGACGCAGCCCCACGCCTGACCGAGGCCCGTTCGCCCCGCGATGCCGCAGCGGCACGCCGCGCGCGTGGACGCCGGCGCGCGGTTACGGCTACATTCCCGGCCCCATGACGTCCCCGAGCTTCCTGGAGCGGCACGAGCGAACCCACGGCTGCGGCGAGCTGCGCGCGAGCGATGACGGCGCCGAGGTCGTGCTGACCGGCTGGGTGCAGACGTACCGCGACTTCGGCGGCTGCGTGTTCATCGACCTGCGCGACAAGGGCGGGATCACGCAGATCGTGTTCGACCCGACGATCGCCGAGGCCGCGCACAAGATCGCGCGCGAGCTGCGCACCGAGTGGTGCATCGGCGTGACCGGCAAGGTCCGCTCGCGCGGCGCGAACGTCAACGACCGGATGTCGACCGGCGCGGTCGAGGTCGCCGCCCACACGATCGAGGTGTTCTCGCGCGCCGAGACCCCGCCGTTCGCGATCGAGGACGACCTCGACACCAACGAGGCGCTGCGGCTGAAGTACCGCTACCTCGACCTGCGCCGCCCGAAGCTGCAGAAGGCGCTGATCACGCGCAGCAACATCGCGCGGGTGGTCCGCAGCTACCTCGCCGACAACGGCTTCCTCGAGATCGAGACGCCGTACATGGTGAAGTACACGCCGGGCGGCGCCCGGAACTTCCTCGTGCCGTCGCGGCTCAACCCCGGCAGCTTCTACGCGCTCGCCGAGTCGCCGCAGATCTTCAAGCAGCTGCTGATGGTCGCGGGCTACGACCGCTACTTCCAGATCGCGCGGTGCTTCCGCGACGAGGACCTGCGGCTCGACCGCCAGCCCGAGTTCACCCAGATCGACATCGAGATGTCGTTCGTCACCGAGGCGATCCTGCAGCGGGTGATCGAGGGAATGATCGCGGCGGTGTGGAAGGACGTGCTCGGCGTCGAGCTGGCGCTGCCGCTGCGCCGGATGACGTTCGCCGAGGCGATGGACAAGTACGGCGTCGACAAGCCGGACCTGCGGCTCGACCTGGTGCTGTGCGACGTGACCGCGCCGTGCGGCAAGTCGGGGTTCCGCGTGTTCGAGGGCGTCGTCGGCGGCGGCGGCATCGTCAAGTGCCTGCGCGTGCCGGCGCGCGACGCCGGCGACAAGCTGACGCGCTCGATGCTCGACGGCCTGACCGACTTCGCCAAGCAGTTCGGGGTCAAGGGCGTCGCGTTCGCGCGCGTGCAGGAGGGCGGCGCGTGGCAGGCGCCGTTCGCCAAGAGCTTCAGCGACGACGCGCGCGCCGAGGTCAACCGCCTCGCCGGCGCCGAGCAGGGCGACACGCTGATCTTCGTCGCGGAGAAGCCGAAGACGGCGAACACGTGCCTGGGCGCGATCCGGCTGCTGCTGGGCGAGAAGCTCGGGCTGATCCGCAAGGGCGAGTGGCAGTTCATGTGGCTGACCGACCCGCCGCTGTTCGAGATCGACGACGCCACCGGCGAGGTCGCGGCGGCGCACCACCCGTTCACCTCACCGCGGCTGGTCGACGAGGACAAGCTCGAGTCGGCGCCGGGCCAGGTGCTAGCGCGCGCCTACGACCTGGTGCTCAACGGCGTCGAGATCGGCGGCGGCTCGATCCGTATCCACCGCACCGAGCTGCAGGCCCGCGTGTTCAAGGCGCTGGGGATCAGCGACGAGGACGCGCGCCAGAAGTTCGGGTTCCTGCTCGACGCGTTCCAGTACGGCCCGCCGCCGCACGGCGGGATCGCGTTCGGCCTCGACCGCCTGGCGATGCTCGTCGCCGGCGCCGAGTCGCTGCGCGACGTGCTGACGTTCCCCAAGACGCAGAAGGGCACGGACCTGATGACCGAGTGCCCGACGCCGGTGTCGCCGCGCCAGCTCGACGAGCTGTTCATCAAGGTCAAGGACGAGCTGCCGGTCAAGGGCTAGCTCGGCGCGCCGGCGGGTGGCGGCTACTTGCCGAGCGTGACCGTCCGCGTGACGGTCTTGCCGGCGTCGATCTTCACCTTCAGCGTCTGCGTGCCCTTCGGGCCGCGCAGGGTGAGGGTGTGCGTGCCCGTCGGCAACGCCAGCTTCGCCAGCGGCGTGCGCCCGAGGCGCATCTCGCCGAGGAACACGTCGGCCGCGGGCGTGGTGTCGAGCGAGAGGTAGCCGGTGCCGGTGCCCGGCGCGGGGTCGGGCTTGGGCTTGGGCTTGGGCTTGGGCTTGCTCGACGGCTTCGGTGGCGCGGCGACGCCGGCGTCGGCGCCGGTCGCCGGCGACAGGCCGAGCTCGCGCTCGGCGCGCGCGACGAGCTCCTGGGCCTCGACGCTCTCGGGCGCGAGCGCGAGCGCCTCGCGCCCGGCGCGCAGGGCGGTCGGCCAGTCGAGCGCGTCGGCGGCGCGGTCGGCCTCGACCAGCCGCTGCGCCGACTCGATCGTTCGCTCGGCCAGCTCCTCCGGCGACGGGCCGGCGTCGCCGGACACGACGCCCGCGTCGGGCGCGCGCGCCACGACCGCGGCGTCGACGCTGCGCGCGGGCGGCGCGGTCGCCTCGCGCGCGCGGTCGCCGGGCCCACGGGTCGCGAGCAGGATCGCGACGCCGAGCCCGGCGGCGGCGACGACGCCGGCGCCGAGGTAGGCCCCGAGCCGGCGCCGCGGCGGCGCGGCGGCGAGCGCGCCGTCGTCGTCGTCGTCGTCACGCTCCGTGCCGGCGCGCGCCGCGAGCATCGTCGCGCTCTCGCCGGCGGCGCCGCCGAGCGTCGTGGCCTGGCCCGGCTCGCGGGCGATCGCGGGGCGCTGCGCCGACACCGGCGCGGACGGCGCGCCGGCGGCCGTCCCGGGCAGCGTCGCGCCGAGCCCCGCCGCGAGATCGGCCAGCTCGCGCGCGACCGCCTCGCCGGTGGGCGGGCGGTCGTCGGGGCGCTTGGCGAGCAACCGCAGCACGAGCGCCTCGACCGCGCCCGGGACGTCGGGCGCCAGCCCGCGCAGCGGCGGCACGTCGACGTGCAGGTGCGCGCCGATGATCTCGCCCGCGCCCTCGCCGGTGAACGGCACGCGCCCGCCGATCATCTCGTAGAGGATGCAACCGAGCGCGTAGAGGTCGCTGCGCGCGTCGACCTGGCCGGCGCCGCGGCACTGCTCCGGGGACATGTAGAACGGCGTCCCCATCACCGCGCCGGTGTGCGTGCGCGCGAGCGTGCCCGGCGCCTCGTCGGCGAGCTTGGCGATGCCGAAGTCGAGCAGCTTGATCCGCTGGCCGAGCGCGACCTCCTCGTCGGGGACGAGGAACACGTTGTCGGGCTTGAGATCGCGGTGGATCACGCCCGCCTTGTGCGCGGCGCCGAGCGCGAGCGCGACCTGGCGCGCGACGCCGAGCGCGAACGGGACCGGGAGCTGGCCGGCGGCGCGCATCCGCGCGCTCAGCGGCGCGCCCTCGAGCAGCTCCATCACCAGGTACGCGGCGCCCTCGGGCGTCCACCCGAAGTCGTAGATCTCGACGATGCCGGCGTGCTTGATCGCCGTGGCCGCGCGCGCCTCGTTGAAGAACCGCTGGACGATGTCCTGCTTGCGCGACAGCTCGGGCAGCAGGACCTTGATCGCCGCGCGCCGACCGAGCAGCGCGTGCACGCCGACCCACACCGAGCCCATGCCGCCGCGGCCGAGCTCGCGCTCGATCCGGTAGCTGCCCAGGGTCTGGCCGATCACCGGCAGATGGTAGCCCGGCGCCGTCGGCGGGGCGAGGCGCCGGGCCGCGAGCCTGGCTACGGCGCCAGCGCGGGCGTGATCGCGACCGCGATGCGCCCGCCTCGGCGGATCACCGTCAGCTCCACCGCGACGCCGGCCGGCGCGTCACGCAGCCGGCGGTGCAGATCGTCGACCGAGGTCACCGGCGCGCCACCGAACGCGACGACGAGATCGCCGTCGACGAGGCCGGCGCGCGCGGCGGGGCTGCCGGGCTCGACCGACATCACCTCGACCGCGGTGTCGCCGAGGTCGTGGTGACGCGCGAGCCGGCGATCGAGCGGGCGGCGCGCGCCGCCGAGCCCGAGCCAGACGCGGCGGACGCGCCCGGCGGCGAGCAGCTGCGACAGCACCCACGCCGTGGTCTCGGCGCCGATCGCGAAGCCCAGGCCCTGCGAGCCGGCGATGATCGCCGTGTTGATGCCGACGACGCGGCCGCGCGCGTCGAGCAGCGGCCCGCCGGAGTTGCCGGGGTTGAGCGGCGCGGTGTGCTGGACGACGCCGTCGATCAGCCGGCCGCCGCGCCCGCGCAGCGACCGACCGAGCGCGCTGACCACGCCGGTCGAGACCGTCGACTCGAACCCGAGCGGGTTGCCGATCGCGACGACGAGCTGGCCGGGCCGCAGCGAGGCGACCGCGTCGAGCGCCGCCGCGCGCGCCGCGCCCACCGCGTCCGGATCGATCTTCACGACCGCGAGGTCGGTGGCGGGGTCGTCACCGACGAGGTGCCCGGCGACGACCTCGCCGGCGGCGGTGCGTACGCGCAGCTCGGCGCGCGCGCCCGCGCCGCCCACGACGTGACTGTTCGTGAGCAGGTAGCCGTCGGGCGTGACGACGACGCCCGAGCCCGCGCCCTCGCCGCGGCGACCGCGACCGGCCGGCTTGACCTGCAGGCTGACGACCGCCGGGCCGACCTCGTCGACGACGCCGGTGACCGCGCGCGAGAACGCATCGAGCAGCTCGGCGTCGTCGGGCGCCGCGACCGGCGCGGGTGCCGCGGGCGGCGCGGGCGGCGGCATGCGCACGACCGAGGCGGCCGAGATCACGACTTGCTCCCCAGCGTCACCGACTGCGTGACCACGGCGCCGGCGCGGATCAGCTCGACGTCGACGGCCTTGCCGCCGCGGTCGAGGAGCGCGGCGCGCAGCTCGAGCGGGCCGCCGAGGCGCTCGCCGTCGAGGCGCGTGAGGATGTCGCCGACGAGCAGGCCGGCGGTCGCGGCGGGGCCGCCGTCCTCGAGCGAGGCGATCAGCGCGCCGGCGGGCTGGCCGAGCTGCGCGGCGAGCGCGGCCGGCAGCGCGACCGGGTACGCGCCGACGCCGAGGTAGCCGCGGCGCACGCCGCCGTGCGCCACGATCTCGGCGACGACCCGGCGCAGCGTCTCGGTCGGGACGGCGAGGTCGGCGCCGCGCACGAGCGTGCGCGTGCTCATGCCGATCACCTCGCCCGCCGCGTCGATCAGCGGGCCGCCGGCGAACCCGCGCGGGAGCTGGCGGTCGGTCTCGACCCAGCGGTCGAGCCGCCCGCCGCCGGGCGTGCGGATCTCGGGCCCGAGCACGCCGATGATCCGCAGCGACGCACGGATCGACCGGCCCGGCCGACCGAGCGCGAGCGCGAGCGCGCCGACCGCGAGGCCGTCGACGTCGCGGAACGCCGCGGGGGTGAGCCCGCCGCCGGTGACGCGGAGCACGGCGACGTCGGTGCCGGGGTCGCGCCCGACGAGGACGGCGTCGCGCGCGTCGGGCTCGCCGCCGGCGACCGGGACCTCGACGGTGGTGCGCTCGGGCGCGTGGAACGCCGAGGTCACGACGAGGTCGTCGGACCAGGCGATGCCGGTGCCGCCGCCGCGCCGACGGTCGACGCGGACGACCGACGGCGCGGCGCGGTCGACCGCGTCGGCGAGCGAGGTGGACAGCTGGGCGAACGGAGACGTGGGTGCGAGCTGGGACATGAGCGCACGGTGGCGCGCGTCGCGCCGCCGCGACATCGGCAGTTCGGGCAGCGCCGGCCCTGTGGATCGGGGAGGGAGCCGGGAGCGTCCGAGATTTCCCTGGCCGTCCGGCCAGGGGGCGGCCGGCGCGGCTGTCCGGCCGGGCGATCCCCGGACGGTCAGGTCCGGCAGGCGTCAGATCAGGGCCTTGACGAGGGGGGGATGGCGGCCCACGTTGGGCCAATCGACGCGCGACCCGTTGCCGCGCGGACAGCCGGACCCAACAGGCCGGACCGAAGGAACCTCTCATGACTCGCAACCCCAACCTTCCGGTCCGTGAAGTCGACGGCCCGATCCGCGTCGCCGTGCTCACCGATGACCCGCTGCTGCGGCGGGGCCTGCAGTCGATCCTGGCCCGCGGCGGTGAGGCGGCGAGCGGCGGCGCCGGCGGCGCCGTCGACGTCGTCGATCTCTCGGCCGCGCAGGTCGCGCTGTGGGACGCCGGCGTGGACGCCGGGCGCGCGCTGCTGCGCCTGCGCGAGATCGCCGAGCTCGACGTGCCGGTGCTCGCGGTCGTCGCGGAGCCCGCGCACCTGCAGCCCGCGCTCGCCGCCGGCGCGCGCGGCGTCGTGCTGCGCGATCAGGTCGGCCCGGGGCTGGCCGCGGCGCTCGCGGCCGTGCGCAGCGGACTGACGGTGATCGACACCTCGCTCGCCGCCTCGCTCACGCCCGGGCTCGGCGGCGCGATGCGCCGCGACATCCCGACCGAGAGCGCGCGCAAGAAGGGCGGCGGCGAGCTGACCGACCGCGAGCGCCAGGTCGTGCAGCTGCTGGCCGAGGGGCTGTCGAACAAGCTGATCGCGGATCGTCTCGGCATCAGCGACCACACCGCCAAGTTCCACGTCAACGGCGTGATGGCGAAGCTCGGCGCCGGGACCCGGACCGAGGCCGTGGTCGAGGCGGTGCGCCGCGGCCTGGTGACGCTGTAGGCAGCCACCCGAACCGCGCCAGATCGATCGTCCCCGCCGCGCTGACCTCGACGCCCTCGCGCTCGAGGAGCTGGCGCTGCACCGCTGCGCCCACGGGATCGTGGATCGCGATCCGCCCGGTGGACTTGCCGCGCTTGCCGACGATCCGCTGCCACGGCAGGCGGCCGCCCGACTGCTTCATCGCGGCGCCCGCGACGCGGCCTCCTCCGGGCAGCCCCGCGAGCTCCGCGAGCTGGCCGTAGGTCGCGACGCGGCCGCGCGGGACGCGACGTGCGACCGCATGGATCGCGCGAAACAGCCGGGCGAGGTGCGCGCCGTCGTCGGATCGAGCCATCTTCGGGCTACGGTAACGCACATGCGGATCACGGTCCTGTACTTCGCGGTGTTCCGCGAGCGCCTCGGCCGCAGCGACGAGCAGCTCGAGCTCCCCGACGGGGCGACGCTCGCCGCGCTGATCGACGCGCTCGAGCAGCGCCACGACGCGGTGCGCGCGCTGCGCGGGCGCTACCGCGTCGCGGTGGACCAGGACATGGTCGACGGCGCGCTCGCCGCGACCGCGCTGCGCGACGGCGCCGAGGTCGCGCTGATCCCGCCGGTCGCGGGCGGCGCGGACCCGCGCCCGCGCCACGTCCGCGTGCTCGGCGAGCCGCTGTCGCTCGACCGGTGCCTGGCGGCGGTCGACTCGCCCGAGGCGGGCGGCGTCGTCACGTTCACCGGCAAGGTCCGCCGCCACAGCCACGGCGCGCGGATCGAGCGGCTCGACTACGAGGCGTACGGCACGATGGCGGAGAAGGTGATGACCGCGCTGTGCGACGAGATCGAGGCCGAGCTGCCCGGCGTGCGCGTCGCGGTCGAGCACCGCGTCGGCACGCTGGGCATCGGCGACACCGCCGTCGTGATCGCCGCGTCGGCGGCGCACCGGGCCGAGGCGTTCACCGCGTGCCGCGCGATGATCGACCGGCTGAAGGACCGCGTGCCGATCTGGAAGAAGGAGATCGGCGAGCACGGCGAGGAGTGGGTCGGCCTCGGGCCCTAGATCGAGGCCACGAGACGACGGCTACCCGCCCCAGGGCGCGCGCGCCTCGCGGTCGGGATCCGGCGGCAGGTTGATGAAGTGCGCCGGGAACCGCGCCGCGAGGTAGCCGAGGATGTCGCGGATCGACACGATGCCGAGCGCGGTCGGGCGACGCGGGCCGCCCTCGCCGTCGGCGGGCAGGATCGGCAGGTGCCGCCGCTTGCCGACGTGCATCCGGCGCAGCGCCTCGGCGACGGTGTCGTCCTGGCGGATGATCATCGGGCGCGCCGTCATCACCTCGGACACCGGCGTCGCGCGCCAGTGGCCGGTGCCGTGATCGACGCGATGGATGAGGTCGCGCTCGCTGAAGATGCCGACCAGCTCGCCGGTGTCCGGCTCGACGACGAGCGCCGCGCCGTGGCGGCGCTCGTGCATCGCCTCGACCACCGCGCCGAGCAGCGCGTCGGGCGGCACCTGCACCGGGTCGCGCACCGGCAGGCTCGAGATCGGCAGGGTCGCGATCGTCTCCAGCATGATCAACCTCCCCCCAGGTCCAGCCACAGCTCGTCCGTCGGCGGGTCCGGCAGCCGGCCGAGCAGATCTTCGAACACGTCGTCGAGGTGCGCGATCACGTCCCACACCGTGAGCAACCCGACCGGGCGGCCCTCGTCGTCGACGACCGGCAGCCGGCGCATGTTGCGCACGGCCATGCGGTTGATCGCGTAGGCGACGTCGTGGTGCCGCTTCACGGCCTCGGGCTGCGCCGTCATCACCGCGCTCAGCGGCGTGTCGGCCGGCGCGCGCTGCGGCGCCGCGACGCGGTGCAGGAAGTCCCGCCCGGTGAAGATGCCGACGAGCCGGCCGTCCTCGACGACGAGGACGCAGTCGAGCCCCGAGTCGTTCATCGCCGCGAGCGCCTCGGCCACCGTCGCCGTGGCCGGTAGCTCCGGCCACGACCGCTCCCCGAGGAACTCCGAGATCGTTCGCTGGATCCGTTCCATGGCGCCCTCCCTGGTGACCAGCGTACCAGCAGGCCCCAGGGCGGGGTACCGCGAACCTGGCCAGGCTCGCCGCATCCGCGACGTCGGAACGTGGCGGCGATTACTCGTTCTCGGGCGGGACTTCCTTGAGCTCGACCGGCGGCGGACCGTTGTCCGGGCCGGCGCTGTCGCCGGGCCCCGGCGAGCCCTGGCCCTCGGTGCCGGGCGGCGGCGCGCCCTCGGGCGGCGGCGGCGGCGGCGGCTCGGTCCCGGGCGGGAGGTCGGTGCCCGGCGGCGCGCCCGTGCCCGTGCCCGCCGCGGCGGGATCGGTCCCGGCCGGCGCGACCGTGTCGACGCCCGGGCGGACGTCGTCGATCTTCGGCGTCGGCGCGGCGTCGATGACGTCGCCGGACGGGGCCGGCTGGACCGTGCCGGGCGGCCCGCCCGGGCCCGCCGCGCCGTTGCCGTCGCTCGGCGCGTCGGGGACGTTGGACAGCGACGGCCGCGCGCGCCCGCCGGCGCCGGCGTCACCGCCGCCGACGTCGCCGCCGCTCGAGCCGTCGCACGCCTTGGGCAGGTAGCGCATCCCGCCGAGCGTGCCGGTGACCTTGAGGTGACGCAGCCCGTCGGGCATGAGCACGCCGCCGATCAGATCGAGCGAGCCGTGGAACTTCGGCTCGCGCTGGGCGAGCGCGTCGGTGCCGCGGAACTGGATGCACCCGGTCTCGATCTTCGACGCGCTCAGCGTGCGCTCGACCGTGCCGGACAGCTCGACGATCAGATCGCCGTCGGGCGACACCGCGGTCCACCGCTTCATCGCGAACTTGCCGTTCTCGATCACCAGCTCGGCCTGCAGCCGGTCGATGAACATCCGCGGCACCTCGATGCCCTCCCCGACCCACGCCGCCTTCGCGCCGGTCATCGTGCGCGGCTTGATCTTCACCCCGTCGCCGCCGATCGTGCAGGTCGGGCAGTCGACGACGAACCGCGCCGAGGCGCGCCGCCAGTCGCCGCCGGGCAGATCGAGCCGCGCGGTCACCGTGCCGTTGCCCGCCATCGGCAGGCCGACGACCGAGGACAGGCCGGGCACCTCGGACAGCGGCAGGCTGCGGCTGTCGAGCGCCAGCTTGGTGCGCCCGCCGCCGAGCTCGATCGTGCCGGTGATGTGCCCGGGCCCGATCCGCGCGTCGAGGTCGACGACCGCCGCCGCCGAGAACAGCGAGGCGAACAGCCGCACGTCGACGTCGAGCCGGTCGATCGCGATCAGCTTGGGCACCTCGCCCGGCTTGCTCGGGCGGGTGCGGAGCTGGACGGACGTGAGCGAGAAGTCGCCGGGCAGCCAGCCGCGCTCGACGCCGCCGACCGTGACCTCGTAGCGGCTCGACAGCGCCTCGACGCCCTTGTCCTTGACCCGGTCGTACGGGAACGTGAGGTGGAGCGCGTAGACGAACGAGATCAGGCCGAGCAGCACGTAGCCGGCGATCTTGAGCGCCTTGCGCGACCGGGGACCGAGCGGGATCGAGAACGAGCGCGCCATCAGTTGCCTCCCGCCGGCGGGGTCGCGGTGCCCGCGCCACCCGAGGGCGTCGGCGCGGGCGCGCCCGTGCCGGCGCCGCCGCCGGCCGGGGCGGCCGCCGCCTCCTTCGAGTACGTCGAGACCTCGAGCTTGAGGTCGAGCTTCTCCTTGTCGCCGAACGATCGCTTGAGGACGATGTGGCTGGTCACGACCAGCTTGTTGTCGCTCTCGATCGCCTCGAGGAAGTCCTTGACCTGCTGGATCGTCAGCCCGGTGACCTGCAGCTCGATCGTGTGGACGACGAACCCGTTCTTGGTCCCGCCGGCGCGCGGCTTGTACGTCGGCACGGTGATCCCGACCTTCTGCGCCGCCTTGTCGAGGTAGCTCTCGAGCTTGACCGGCTCGGTGCCGATGTTCGCGGCCGGGTTCGTCGCCGCCGCGCCGCCGTCGCGGCCGTGGATCCGGTAGTGCTCCAGCACGCCGAGCGCCTGGCGCATCTTGCCGTTGCTCGCCTCGATCGCGTCGAGCCGGTCGGAGATGCCGAGCCCGAGGAACGCCAGGATCGTGACGACGGCGCTGGCGCCGAGCAGCACGACGAGCTTCCGCTCGCGCGGCGTGATGCCGTCCCACTTGTCGCGGAGGGTGTCGATCGCGGCCATGGCTACATGCACCCCGACTTGATGGTGAACTCGAACTGACGCTTGCCGTCGGCGGTCGCCTGGGTCGCCCCGCGGTTGACCTCCTCGAAGCAGGTCTGCGCCTTGAGCGCGGTCTCGACCGCGTCGACCTCGTCGGGCGATTTCGCGGTGCCCTTGATCACGACCTTGGTCGCGTCGATCTCGACCAGCTCGACGTCGAGCGTGACCTTGTCGCGCGCCGGCATCCGCTGCGACAGGTCGAGCAGGATGTCCCACGCGGTCATCTTGGGCAGCGGCGACGCCATCTCGGTGACCTGCCCGGTCGCGGACGCGAGGATGTCGTCGGCGGACTTGGGGTCCCCGAACTCGACCGTGCTCTCCTCGGCGACGCGCTGGACGAGGATCCGCTCGGCCTTGCGCAGCGTCGCGTGGGCGAACCACGCGCTGGTCGTCGCCGCGGCGGTGATCAGCGTGGCCGCGAGCGCGAGCTGCGGCGCCTTGGCGCGCAGGAACGTCAGGTCGACGCGGTGCGCGAGCGCGCCGGAGCGCAGATCGAGCAGCGGCCGCGCGCTCTCGGCGTCGGCGAGGATGCCCAGGCACAGCGCCGACGACTCGGCCGACACCTGCCCCGCCATCCGCCCGAGCAGCGCGCCGCCGTCGGCGTCGTCGATCGTCGCGACCGGCACGCCGAGCTGCTCGCCGAGCCACGCCGGCATCCCGCGCAGCCGGCTGCCGCCGCCGACGAGCAGCACGCTCGTCACCGTCGTGCCGGTCTTGGCGCGGCACGCCGCGAACGTCTGGCGCAACTCGCGCAGCATCGCCTGCAGCTCGCCCTGCATCACCTCGCTGACCCGCGCCCACGCCTCGCTCGTCGCCGGCATCGCCGCCGAGGCGATGAACCCGTCGGTGTGCTTGGCCTGCTCGGCCTCCGCCCACGGCAGCCGCCACGTCTTCGCCACCGCCTCGGTCAGGTGCTTGCCGCCGCGCGACACCGTGCGGGCGTAGACCGCGCGGCTCGCGCGGACGACGACGACGTCGGTGCGGGCATGGCCGACGTCGACCACGGCGATCGCGCCGGCGGCGCGCGCCGCGGCCAGCGACGGCAGCCGGTCGACCAGCCGCGCCATCGGCCCGGCCTCGGGCACCAGGCTCCGCGCCGGCGCGCCGGCGTCGCTCGCGACCTTGAGCCAGGCCTGCGCGCGGTCGAGCGCCATCGCGTAGGTCAACACGCGCATGCCGGACGACGGCGCGGCGACGCGGCCGCGCACCGGCTCGGCCGCCGCGCCCGGCTCGCCCGGCGCCGCGGCCGGCGTCGGATCCGGCGGCAGCGTCTCGAACGCGTAGACCATGTTCTCGAGGTCGACCGGCACGACGTTCTCGAGCTCGGCGCCGACGGCCTTCTCGAGATCGGCGCGGCGCAGCGTCTTGAACGGGAACTCGAGCACGTGGGTGAACACGTGGTCGCCGGGCACCGCGAGGTAGACGTTGTCGTGATCGATCTTCACCTCGCGGGCGAGCTGGGCGAGCGCGCGCGACGCGCGGGCCTCCCACGGCTCGTCGCCGTCGAGGATGGGGCGCTCGTGGAACGACGACAGCGTCGCGTGCCGCAGCCCCGGCTGGGCGATCGCGATCTTGACGCTCCACGCGCCGAGATCGACGGCGATGATCCGGTTCGCCATGGTGGTGGGTGTCCCTGCTCAGTTCCTGCGGAAGTAGACCCAGGCGCCGTTACGGGCGCGCGCCTCGGTGCTGCGCTGGTTGACGTTGACGGTGCCCATGTCCCAGACCGCGGTGATCGTGCGGCGGACGGGCATGAACGGGGCGTTGCGCGTGACCTCGCCCCACGCCTCGAGGCGGTAGGTGCGCTGCGGCCCGGCGCGGAGGATCTTGGCGACCTCCTCCTGCTTGAGCTCGACGCCGAGGTCGGTGCCGGGCGGGATGCCCGGGATCGTGATCTGCGGCGTCGTCCCGGCCACGGCGCCGGTCGCGGCGGTGCCGTCACCGCCGAGGCCGGCGAGCCCGCCGATCGCGCCCTCGGGGTCCTTCATGAACTCGACGAAGTCCTCGGGCTTGTCGAACGGCATGCCGTTCTGCACCGCCCACGACGCGGCCTGGGCGTGCAGCCACAAGAGGTTGCCGTCGCGGACGACGCGGTCGTCCTTGTTGTCCACGGTCAGGAAGATGATCGCGGCGAGGATCCGCGGGTCGGAGACCGCGCGGACGTTGAGCTTGCACCCGCCGTAGACCGTGAACGCCGGCGAGAACAGCGTCCAGAACCGCTCGTCGACGCCGCGGATCAGCCGCACCTCCTCGAGCGAGTCGAGGTAGTCGTTCTTCGGCTTGTAGTCGTCGGTGAGGCCCTCGTAGCCGTAGTCCTCGGGGCCGCTGGCGGTCGGCTCGCCCGGCGGCGACACCTTGCTGGTGTCCTCGTCGATGAAGTCGAGGATCGCCTCGGTCTGCAGGCGCCGATCGCGGCGCCAGCCGTCGGCGTCGGCGTCCTGGAACACCGGGTCGTAGGCCGGGAAGTAGTAGAGCGCGTCGAGCAGCGTGTACGTGAGCTGCGCGTAGTCGCGCTTGCCGTTGGCGCAGTTGAGGTTGATCTTGCCGTCGTCGCTGTCGATCGAGATGCCGAACGCGCCGATGTCCGCGCCGAGGCTGCGCGCGTCGTCGCCGGCGAGGCCGGTCGACGCCGCGACCTCCTCGGCCGTGCCGCCGAACGCCTGCATGAACAGGTCCGCGTACTCGGTGATCTGGATCGGGCCCAGCTGCAGGGCGTCCTGGACGTCCTTGTTGTCGAGGACCTGCTGCAGCCGCAGCAGCATCTCGGCCAGGTTGATCGACGACCGCGCCAGCATCTCCGCGCGCATCTGATCGCGCGCGTTGTCCGACGCGAACTCGTCGACCTGCGCGTCGGTGCGGAACTCGTTGACCAGCAGGCCCGTCATCGTCAGCGCGACCGTGACCGCGATCAGCGCGACGCCGCGCTGGCGGTCACGGCGGGGGCGGCGGCGACGCGGGCGCAGGCGCACGGCGAACCCGCGGCTGCCTCGGGTGGAGGTCGCGCGCGTCACTGGCCCCTCTCGTACTCGGTGCCGAACCGGCTCTCGAGCGGCTCCTGCAGCAGCAGCCGGGCCTGCGTCACCAGCTCGCGCTCGACGCCGGCCTCGCGCCAGGTGACCGTGATCTTGACCCGCGTCGGCAGGCGATCCTTCTGCCCGTCCGCCTTGGTCGTGTCCCAGTCGGCCTTCCACTGCTGGTCCTTCCAGTCCCAGTACTCGAACTCGACCTCCTCGATGTCGCGCAGCACGATGTCGGACTCGCCCGGCGTCTCCTTCCAGCTCTCGCCCGGGTTGGTGAGGCGGCGCGCCTCGCGGCGGATCCAGTTGGTCTTGCCCGGATCCTCCTTGTCGGCGGCCGCGCTGTAGCTGATCAGCGTCTGGTCGCTCTCGTTGGCCTCGGCCCACAGCACCTGGTGCGCGAGGCTGGAGAACCGCACCTCGTCGACGTCGCCGCCGTCCTTGCCCGAGAAGAACGTGCGGCGATCGAACGCGTCGGTGTCCTCGTTCTTGGACAGGTAGGCGTGCTCGAGGTCGGTGACGACGCGCGCGAGCCCGACGCGGATCTCCTGGACCCGGGCCTGGACCTCGCCGTAGGTGCGCTTGGCCTCGCTGGTGCGCGAGGTCGTGCCCCACGCCATGAACATCATCCCGCCGAGGATGGTCGAGGCGATCATGACCTCCATCAGCGTGAGGCCGGCCTGGTGGCGCGCGATGTCGCGAACGCGGGTCACTTCTTCGGGCTCGGGTTGGGGTTGCCGCCCGGCGTCGGCGCCTGGCCGTCGGTGCCGTAGTCCCCGGCGCTGGCGCCGCCGATCGCGCCGATCACGCGCGTCATCGCCGCCGGATCGGTGAAGTACATGATCGTCTGCATCGACTCGGCGCGCCCGAGCACCTTCCACTCCAGGGTCAGGATGACCTTGCGCACCGAGACCTCCAGCACCTGCTGGATCATCGGGTAGCCGGACGCGATGAAGCTGCCGCCCGCCGCGTCGCCGGCGTCCATCCCGCCGCCGCCCATCCCCATCATCGCGAGCATCCCGAAGATGCCGCCGCCCGACTCGGCGGCGGCGAGCTGCGCCGCGCTGGCCGTGCCCGCGCCGGTCCCGGTGCCCGCGCCCGCGGCGGCCAGCGCCTCGGGGTCGGGCTGGCTCATCGCCGCGAGCTTGTCGAGCGACGGCAGCTCGATCTTGAGCACCTCGGCCTTCCACGTCACGTTCGGCCAGCCGTCGTCGGAGAAGTCGCCCTCGCTGCTCTGATCGGTCTCGAGGAAGCCGTCCTTGAGCAGGCCCTCCTCGATGTCCCACATCTTGCCGCGCGCGAGCTCGACCACGACCGACGCCATCCGCGACTCCTCGACGCGGCGGACGCTGCCGGCGGTGGCCTTGATCATCCACACCAGGCCGATCGCGAGGATCGCGAGCGAGGCCATGACCTCGATCAGCGTGAAGCCGCCGGCGCCGCGGCGGGTGCGCGCGCCGGCGATCATCGCGCGCCCTCCTTGTCTCCGACCGCGTCGCGCATCAGGAAGTCGTCCGCATCCCGGACGGCGCCGTCGGTCACCTCGACCCGCCCGGTCAGGCCGTGGACCCGGACCGTGAACACGTGCTTGTCGTCGCCGATCTCGACCAGCGCCTTCTCCGCCGAGCCCAGCGGGAAGAAGTGGATCGCGACCAGCCCCGACGACACCGGGCGCTCGAGGTGCTGCACCCACACTTGCTTGACCCGCGCCGAGCGGTTCGGATCGATCATCCGCACCAGCTCGCGCCCGTCGGCGTCGCCCGAGACGACGCCGACGGCGACGACGCACGTGCGCCGCGCCGCGAGCTGCCCGGCGAGCGCGAGCGCCATCTCCTCGGCCTGCTCGTCGCCGCCCATCCCGCCGGCCATCCCGCCCGCGCCGCCCGCGCCGCCGGCGCCCCCCACCATCCCGGACGACGACGGCAGCGACCGCAGCTTCTCCTTCGCCGCCTCGACCGCCGCCTTGCGCGTATCGTCGTCGAGGTTGGCGTCGCCGGCGGCCTCGGGGTTGCGCGAGATCGCGCCCGGGCCGCCCGCGCACACCTCGACGCGGTAGGTCTGCGGGTCGCCCGGCGCCATCCCGAGGTCGAGCACGACCCGGTGGAGCATCCCGGTCTCGGCCGCGAGCTGCTGGGTCCGGCGCATCACCGCGGTCAGCTCGAGGCTGGCCTCGGTGACGTTGGCGCCGCGCAGCCAGCGCACCGCGCCGACCCCCAGGTAGCTGAGGATCCCGATGATGGCGAGCGACACCATCAGCTCCAGGAGCGTGAGGCCCCGGCTATGTCGAGCCGGCGCGCGCATCACTCCCAGGACTTGATGTCGTCCTTGGTGCCCTGCTGGCCGTCGGGGCCCAGCGACATGACCGCGAACCCGCCCTTGGCGCCGGGCGGCAGGTTGTCGCCGCAGAACCACAGCAGCTCGCGGCCCCACAGGTCCTTGGTGTCGGGGCGGTCGATCTCCTGCGCGACCTCGGTGAGCTGCGACGGGCAGCCCTTGGTCATGTTGCGGCGCGACCAGCTGAGGAAGCCCTCGTTGACGTACTGCTTGACGATCACGCGCTGGCTGTCCTCCTTGCTGTCCTGGAACGCGCGGTAGATGCGCGGCCCGACGAGGAAGCCCATGACGAGGGCGAGGATCGCCAGCACGATCATGATCTCGAGCAGGGTCATGCCGGCCTGGCGCAGGGCGCGGCGGTTGCGACGGCGGAGGCGGCGGGTGGGCAGTGCGAACATGGGACTCTCCTTGGGCTCGGACGCTTCTGACGGTGGAGACGGACTCGGTAGCAAGTGTGGGAACGGATGCGGCCGGCGGCTAGCGCTGGCCGCTCATCGTGCTCATGTCCATGATCGGCTCGAGGATCGAGAACACGACGAACCCGACGCCGACGGCCATGCCGATCAGCATCAGCGGCTCGAGCATCGACGTCATCTTCGTGAGCTGGCGGTCGACCTCGGCCTCGTTGTCGTCGGCGATGCGCATCAGCATCCCCTCGAGCTGGCCGGACTTCTCGCCGGTGCCGATCATGTGGATCACGGTGGGCGGGAAGTGCCCGGACTTCTTGAGCGTGCCGGCGAGCGAGTCACCCTCGGTGACCGCCTGCTTGGCCTGCTCGATCGTCTTGCGCAGGATGACGTTGGAGAGGATCTCCTTCGAGGTGTCGAGCGCGCGCAGCATCGGCACGCCGGACTGCAGCATCGTGCCGAGCGTGCGGGCGAACCGCGAGACGTTGATCATCCGCGACAGCCGCCCGACGACCGGCAGCTTGAGCACGAACGCGTCCCACACCGGGCGGCCGGCGGGCGACCGCGACCACCAGATGAACGCGATGATGCCGCCGATGATCCCGGGGATCAGGAGGAACCACCAGTTGCGGATGAAGTCCGAGAACGTGATCAGCACGCGCGTCTTGAGCGGCAGCGCCTTGCCGCTCTGCTTGAACATGCTGGTGATCTCGGGGATGACCGCGACCATCAGGATCGCCATCAGCACCGTGCCGACGCCGAGCATCAGCAGCGGGTAGACCATCGCGGCCTGGACCTTGCCGCGGATCTTCTGGCTGTTGTCGAGGAAGTCCGCGAGGCGCAGCAGCACGGTGTCGAGGTTGCCGGCGACCTCGCCGGCGCGGACCATCGACACGTAGAGCTCGTCGAACAGCTTCTTGTGCTTGGCCAGCGCGTCGCCGAGCGAGGAGCCCTCGTTGACCGCGGTGCGGATCTCGCCGACCGGCACCTTGAGCCGGACGTTGTCGATCTGCTCGAACATCGCGCCGAGCGCCTCGGCCAGCGGGATGCCCGAGCGCAGCAGCGTGGACAAGAGGCGCGTGAAGTTCGCGATCTCGGTGCGCGAGACCCCGCCGAACATGCCGCCGAGGTCGACGCTGCGCGACAGCCCCTTGCCGGCCTGCGCCGCCTTGCCCGCGGCGCCCTGCGCCGACATCGTGACCTCGGTGACGACGACGCCGTCGCGGCGCAGCATCTGCCGCACCGCCTTCGGCGAGTCGGCGTCGCGCAGGCCGCTGGTGGCCTTGCCGGTCGGGCCGATGCCCTTGAAGGCGTACATCGGCATGGTCAGGCCTCCGACCTTCCCGAAGGGAGCCGCGCCATGGCTAGTTGGCCTCCGCGGTCACCATCATGACCTCCTCGGGCGTGGTCATGCCCTGGACCACCTTGCGCGCGCCGTCGAAGCGCAAGGTCACCATCCCGCCCTTGAGCGCCGCCGAGCGGATCGTCCCGGCGTCGGACTTGTCGAGCGTCAGCCGGCGGGTGGCCTCGTCGAGCATGAGCAGCTCGTAGATGCCGGTCCGGCCGCGGTAGCCGACGTTCAGGCACGTCGGGCAGCCGACCGCCTGCAGCACGGTGCCCGGCGGCAGCTCGCGCGCGCCGTTGGTGTGCGGGAACTTGTAGGCGCCGGCGTAGAACGTCGCGGGGTCGAGGCCGAGCTGCAGCACCGCCTGCTCCGACGGGCGGACCGGGCGCGCGCACTCCTTGCACGGCCGGCGCACCAGGCGCTGGGCGAGCAGCCCGACCAGCGACGACGCGACGAGGAACGGCTCGATCCCCATCTCGACCAGGCGGGTGATGCCGCCGGCGGCGTCGTTGGTGTGGACGGTGGAGAACACGAAGTGGCCGGTGAGCGACGCCTGGATCGCGATCTCGGCGGTCTCGCGATCGCGGATCTCGCCGACCATGATCACGTCGGGGTCGTGGCGCAGGAACGAGCGCAGCCCGGTGGCGAACGTCAGATCGATCTTGGGGTTGATCTGCGTCTGCGAGATGCCCTCGAGCTGGTACTCGACCGGATCCTCGACGGTGAGGATGTTGAGCTCGGGCGACAGGATCTCCGACAGGCAGGCGTAGAGCGTCGTCGTCTTGCCGGAGCCGGTGGGGCCGGTGACCAGCAGGATGCCGTGCGGGCGCTGGATGATCTCGCGCATCGACACCAGCAGGTCGGCCGACATGCCGACGTCGGCCAGGCCCAGCAGCACCGAGCTGCGATCGAGCAGACGGATCGTGACGCGCTCGCCGTTGGCGGTCGGCGCGGTCGCGACGCGCATGTCGACGTCCTTGCCGGCGATCTTGCGGCGGATGCGGCCGTCCTGCGGCAGCCGCTTCTCGGCGATGTTCAGCCCGGCCATGATCTTGACGCGCGCCAGGATCGACGAGGTGAACTGCTTGGGCGCGCGCTTGGCCTCGCGCAGCACGCCGTCGATCCGGTAGCGGACGCCGACGTCCTTCTCGCCCGGCTCGATGTGGATGTCCGAGGCGCGCTCCTTGACCGCCTGGAACAAGAGCGAGTTCACCCACCGGATGATCGGCGCCTCGTCGGTGAGGTCGAGGATGTCGACCAGCTCCTCGCCGCCGAACTCGTCCTCGTCGCCATCGTCCTTCTGCTTGTGCTCGAGCTCGGCGCCGCCGCGCAGGCGGGCGTAGGCCTTGTTGATCGTCTCGACGATCTTGGTCGGCGACACGACGACCGGCTCGACCGTGGCCGCGAGCAGCACGGCGACGTCGTCGAGGACGTCGAGGTCGGTCGGGTCGGGGATCGCGACCTGGACGACGCCGTGCTCGGTCCGCGCGAACGGCATCACCCGGTGCTGCTTGGCGAAGTTGATCGGCAGCGCGTCGCACAGCTCGGCCGGGATGTCGTCGGCCTTGGGCAGCTCCTTGAGCCACGGCATCTCGGCCTGCTCGGCCAGCGCCCACGCCAGCTGGTCCTCGTCGATCAGCTTGAGCCGGAGCAGCACCTCGCCGAGCAGCCCGCCCTCGTCGCGCTGGCGGGCGAGCGCGGTCTCGATCGCCTCGGGGCGGACGCCGCACCGCGCGACGAGCAGCTCGCCGAGCAGCGGGGTCGAGGACTGGAGCCAGGTCTGGACGGGCACGGCGGTCACTTCTTCTTGGCGTCGGGCTTGGTGGGCTCGGGCGCCGGCTCGGCCGGCGGCGCGGCGGGCGGCGGCTCGGGCTCGGCGCCCGCGCCGGACGGCATGTCCTCGTACTCGAGCGGGCCGTCGGGGACGTCGACGCCCTTGAGCTCGTAGCCGCGCAGCATCTCGATGTCGGCCTCGATTGACTCGACCGTGGCGTTGATGTCCTCGATCAGGCCGCGCTTCTTGCGGTAGTCGAGCTTCGGCATGTACTTGGCGTTGTCGCGCATGTTGACCGAGCGCAGGAACTCCTGGCGCTCGCGCACCTTGCGCTCGACGATCGCCTCGATGTCGAGCTGGTCCTCGATGATGTACGGCGTGAGCAGGACCAGCAGGTTGGTCTTCTGCTTCGCCTTGGTCGTGTACTTGAACAGGTAGCCGAGCAGCGGGATGTCGCCGAGCACGGGGATCTTCGACTCGCTGTAGGTCACGCGGTCGGACATCAGGCCGCCGATCACGATGCTCTGCTGGTCGCGCACGACGACGGTCGTCTTGATCTTGCGCTTGGTCCAGGTCGGGCCGAGCTGCGGGTCGCGCTCGCCGACGTCCTGGATCTCCTGCTCGATGTCGAGCCGGACCATGTCGCTGGCGTTGACGTGCGGCGTGATCTTCATCGTCAGCGCCACCTCCTGGCGCTGGACCGAGACCTGGCCGAGCCCGGACAGCCCGCCGGTCTGGCCGCCGCCCGGCAGGCCGAACCCGCCGATGTTCACGCCGCCGATGTACGGGATGTTCTGACCGACGGTGATCTCGGCCTCGATGTTGTCGGTCGTGAGGATGTGCGGCGACGACAGCACGTTGGCGTTGCGGTTCTTGGCGAGCGCCTGGAACAGCACGCCGAACGACGGGATCGACGTGCCGAGCAGCTCCTCCGAGCCGGGCAGCTCGCGGCCGATCAGGCCGCCGAGCAGGCCGGTCGCCGTCGCGAGCGAGCTGACGTCGAGCGACTTGAGGTTGGAGTGCTGCAGGCCGCCGACGAGCAGGTCGCCGCCGTCGGTGGCGTCGCCGCCGTGGAAGCTGGTGCCGATGTCGAGGTCGTTGCTCGCCTGCAGCTCGAGGATCACCGCCTCGATGAACACCTGGCGGCGCGGGGCGTCGAGCTTCTTGACGACCTCGCGCAGCGCGATGAAGTCGCGGCCGCTCGAGATCACGACGAGCGAGTTGGTCGGCGTGTCGTGGGTGATCCGGACCTGGCCCTCGAACGCGGCCGAGCCCTCGGGCACGGGCCCCGCGGCGGCCGCCTGCTCGCCGCCCCGGCGGGTCGGCGCGCGCGCGCCGGTGTTGCCCCCGCCCTGCTGGCCGGAGATGCCCTGCAGCGCGTTGTTGAGCGTCTGCGCCAGCTCCTCGGCCTTGGCGTTCTCCAGCGGGTAGACGTTGATCGAGCCGGCGCCCTCGGTCTCCATCGAGACGTCGAGCCGCTTGACCAGCGCGCGGACGCGCAGGTAGCCGGCCTCGTTCGACACGACGATCAGCGTGTTGGTGCGATCGTCGGCGAGGATCTTCGACGGCACCGCGGCCTCGATGTCGGCGGCGGTGGCCTTGCCGCCGCGGCCGCCCTTGGCGTCCGCCGCCGCCGAGCCGCCCGCGGCCGCGCCGCCGGCGGACGACGTGCCCAGGATGTTGCCGAGCATGTCGGCCAGCGTCTTGGCGTCGGCGTGGATGACCTTGATCGTGTAGACGCCCGCGCCCTCCATCGGCTTGTCGAGCTCGCGGGTCAGCGTGATCATGTCGCGGACGTGGGACGAGTAGTCGGTGATGATCAGCGCGCCGCTCTTGGCGACGAGCTTGATGTCACCCTGGGCGCTCTTGGCGACGCTGAGCGCGTCGGCGAGGTCCTGGGCCGCGACGTGGTTGGGGCGCAGGATCAGGCGGACGAACTCCTCGGAGTTGGCGACGCCGCCCTTCTTGATCGCGACCGTGCTGCCCTTGGCCTGCGACTCCTCGATCACCTTGAGCACGTTGCCCTTGGGGATCACGGTCAGGCCCATCGTCGACAGGCCGGTCAGGAACAGCCGGTAGGCGTCCTGCGGCGACATCTTGTTGGGCGCGATGATCGTCAGCTTCTTGCTGCGCGACAGCACGCCCTGCTCGTAGATGAAGTTCTTGCAGGTGAACCCCATCGCCCACGTCAGCAGGTCCTTGAGCTCGATGTCGGCCTTGAACGAGACCGACACCGGCCCCTTGGCCTTGCCGCACGAGTAGAGCTGGGTGTCCTCGCCGGGCGCGGCGTCGGCGTCCGCGGCGGGCGCGGGGTCGGTCTTGGTCTGCGCGAGCGCCGGCGAGGCGCTCATCACGACGACGAGCCCGGCGAGCAGGAGGGTACGGAACATGGGGGTGCTCATTTGACCGAGTAGTTGATGACGATGGGCTTGCCGCGACGGGTGGCCGACACCTGCAGACCGCTGGCGTCCTTGACCTTCTGGTAGACCTCGAGGCCCTTGTCGAGCGAGTCGAGCTCGAAGCCGTTGATCGAGTGGATCGTGTCGCCGTTGGCGAGGCCGAGCTTGGCGTAGATCGAGGACGGCCGGATCGCGTAGAGCTTGATGCCGTTGGGCTTGCCGTTCTTGATCGATGGCGTGACGCGCGCGCCCTTGGACACGGCGAGCGGGTTGGCGAGCAGCTTGTCGACGAGCGAGCGGTCGATCTCGAAGTTGGTGTCGTCGATCTTCTTGATGCCCGAGTCGATCGCCGCGGTCAGCTCGTCCTTGGGGCCGGTGTCGGTGGGCGCGGCGGCGACGACCGGCGCGGCGGCGACCGGCGGCGGGTCGTCGGTGAGGCCGATGCGCTCGAGCCGGCCGTTCTGGTTCTTGTTCTCGAAGTCGACCCACTTGTACTGGATCGACTTGATCTTGCCGGCGCCGGGGATCTCGGCGCCCTCGACGTAGCCGCCCTGCGCCTGGGTCGAGGTGTTGAGGATCGTCGCCATCGACCACTCGCCGCCCCTGGGGTGGACGCTGGTCGCGATCAGCACCAGCGGCTCGGAGGTGCGCGGCACGGTCGAGCCGTCGGTCGGCGTGGTCGCGACCGGATCGACGACCGGCGGCAGGCACTCGGAGCAGAAAATGTTGCGATCGGCCAGCGGCGTGCCCGACTTGCTGCGCGCGGTCGTCGTCGGCGCCGTCGCGCGCGCGACGGCGTCGATCTTCGCCGCCTTGGTCGCGTCGGTGAGGAACTTGCCCTCGACGTAGTGGCCGACGGCCTTGCCGGCGAACACCGAGCACGTCGCGACGGTGATCGCCCCGACCGCCCAGAAGTGGCGCTTGATCAGGTCCTGCAGGTCGAGGTTCACGGCTGGCCTCCTTCGACGTCGGGACCGGCGCCGCTGGCGCCGGGCGCCGCCTCGTCGCCGGCGTCGTCGGCGGACGGCGGCGCGTCGTCGGACGCCGGGTGCGGCTCCTCGAGCCGGCGGTAGATCGTGCGCGTCGCGATCCCGAGCAGCTTGGCGGCGAGCCGCTTGTCGCCGCGGGTGTGGCGCAGCGTCTCGTGGATCACGCGCATCTCGATCTCGGCCAGCGGCGTGCCGACCGGGAACGTCAGGCCCGCGGCCGAGGCGCCCGGCAGCGCCGCGGCGTCGCGGATCTCGCGGGGCAGCGCGTCCTCGTCGATCACCGGCGACCGGGTCAGCACGACGGCGCGCTCGATCGCGTTCTCCAGCTCGCGCACGTTGCCCGGCCACGCGTAGTCGGACAGCCGGGCCAGCGCCGCGGCCGAGCAGCCGGTGATCGGCTTGGCGTTCTTCTCGGCGTAGAGCTGCAGGAAGTGCTGGACGAGCAGCGGGACGTCGTCGCGGCGGTCGCGCAGCGGCGGCACGGCGACCGGGATGACGTTGAGCCGGTAGTAGAGGTCCTCGCGGAACCGGCCGGCGCGGACCTCCTCGGCGAGGTTGACGTTGGTCGCGCACACCAGGCGGAGGTCGATCCGCCGCGCCTTGCCGCCGCCGCCGAGCCGCTCGATCTCGCCCTCCTGCAGGCAGCGCAGCAGCTTGACCTGGACGTGGCGGGAGATCTCGCCGATCTCGTCGAGGAACAGCGTGCCGCCGCTGGCGGCCTCGAACCGGCCCTCGCGGCTGGTGGTCGCGCCGGTGAACGCGCCCTTCTCGTAGCCGAACAGCTCGGCCTCGAGGATCGACTCGGGGATCGCGGCGCAGTTGATCGCGACGAACGGGCCGCGCGCGCGGGTCGAGTTGTCGTGGAGCGCGCGGGCCAGCAGCTCCTTGCCGGTGCCGCTCTCGCCGAGCAGCAGCACGGTCGCCTCGCTCGGCGCCGCCTGCATGACGATGTCCATCGTGCGGCGCCACGCCAGCGAGGTGCCGATGATCGCGCGGCGGCGGCGCTCGGCGAGCTGGGCGCGCAGCGCGCGGTTCTCGACCAGCAGCGACTGCTTCTCGAGCGCGTTCTTGACGATCCGGACGACGTGCGCGCGCTTGAGCGGCTTGGTCACGAAGTCGTAGGCGCCCTCCTTCATCGCGTCGACCGCGGTCTCGACCGTGCCGTACGCGGTCATCAGCACGACCTCGGTCTCGGGCGCGACCGTCTTGGCCGCCTTGAGCAGGTCCATGCCGGTGGTGCGCGGCATCATCAGGTCGGTCAGCAGCACGCCGACGCGGTGCTTGCGCAGCAGGTCGAGGCCGGCGTTGCCGTCGGTCGCGGTGAGGACGGTCAGGCCCTCGCGCTTGAAGATCTTGGCCAGCGACTCGACGATCGCGGCCTCGTCGTCGACGACGAGCACGACCCGCGCGGGATCCCACGCGTCGCCGTGGAGGCCCGACGGATCGCCGTCGGGGTCGTCGCCGGGCGTCGCCGGCGACCGCGGATCGGTCGAGGCGTGCTCGGCCGCGCGCGACGGGGACTCCATCCACGCCGGGCGCGTCCGGCTGCGGCCGTGGAGGGGCTGGAACGGGCGCTGGAGCAGCATGGTGGCGTCCACGGCGTACTTACAAGCCGGATGCCAGCCCTGATTCCGCTAACCCATCGAGTTTGCTCGTACCCGGGAGTGCCATCCGCACGGTGCGCCTGCCAGATTGGCAGCGCCCGGGGAGGCGCTTGTCACTTTGGCCCGGTCATGCCCGGGTGGCGGTCCGGACCGGCTTGGCGTCGGCCGGCTGGCGGGGCAGCACGACCGTGAACGTCGTGCCCGCGCCGAGCTCGGTGTGGACGTCGATCGTGCCGCCGTGGCGCTCGACCAGCTCGTGGACGATCGCCAGGCCGAGGCCGGTGCCCTCGCCGACGTCCTTGGTCGTGAAGAACGGATCGAAGATCCGCGGCAGGACGTCCGCCGGGATGCCCGGGCCGTTGTCGGAGATCTTGACGACGACGTGGTCGCCGTCGCCGCGCGTGTCGATCGTGATCGTCGCGTGGTCGCGCCCGCCCAGCGCCTGCGCGGCGTTGGTGAGCAGGTTCATGAACACCTGGTTGATCTGGCCGGCGTGGCCGCGGATCTTGCCGACCTCGCCGTAGTGCTTGGCGACCGTGACGTGCTGCTTGAGCAGGTGGCGGAGCAGCTCGAGCGAGTCGTCGAGGCTGCGGTTGAGGTCGAAGTCGACGAGCTTCTCGTCGTCGGTGCGCGAGTAGTTGTGGAGCGCCTGGACGATCGCCTTGGTGCGCTGGGCGCCGCGCTGGACGACGCGCACCATCTCGCGGATGTCGCCCGCGGCGTCGGCGCGCGCGGCGGCGTCGGCCGACTCGATCTCGCCGATCGCGTCCTCGAGCGGGCCGACCGTGTTGACGATCGCGTTGACCGGGTTGTTGATCTCGTGGGCGATGCCGGCGACGAGCTGGCCGATCGAGGCCATCTTCTCCGAGCGGACGAGCTGGTTCTGGGTGCGCGTCAGCTTGTCGAGCGTCTCGGCCAGCTCGCGGTTCTTGCGCGCGAGGTCCGCGGTGCGCATCTGCACCGCGCGCTCGAGGTCGAGGTTGACCTCCTCGGTCGACCGCAGCTTGTCGCGCAGCGCGCGGCGCATCTCCTCGAGCGCGAACGTCAGCCGGCCGATCTCGTCGCCCTCCCCGCCCGAGCTCACCGGGTCGGCCAGCTCGCCGCGCGCCATCGAGTCGGCGCGCTGCTCGAGCGCGCGGATCGGCGTGACGAACTGCGCGACCGTGACGACGACGATCCCCGCGCACGCGCCGAACAGCACGACGAAGAACACCAGCAGCTCGCGCAGCGGCTTGACCATCGACTCGCTGCGGCCGCGGTAGTCGGGGTACATCACCGCGATCGCGCCGAGGTCGTAGACCGTGCCGTGCCAGCCGACGCGCAGCCGCGCCGACCGGCCGGCGAGCGCCGCCGCGCCGAGCTCGACCGGCGCGGCCTGCCGCATCTGCAGCCGCACGTACCACGGCAGCTTCGGCGCGCCCTGCGGGCCGCCGCCGACCGCGGTGACGCCGAGCGTGCCCGCCGACGCCACCAGCGCGTCGGTCGGGTGCGGCGGGCCGCCGTCGTCGAGGTAGTACATCACCGCCGTCGCCTCGCGCGACTCGCGCGCGATCCGCTGCATCACGTCGCGCACGAACGCCGGCGTGGGCGCCGCGTCGCGCTCGGCCGCGGCGGAGCGGATCTCGGAGGCGAGCCACTTGATGCCGAGGTCGGACTGGCGGTCGCTCGACTCGGTCGCCAGGCTCTTGTACTGGACGAACCCCCACAGCAGGGCCATCCCGCACGCCAGCAGCACGACGCTGCCGAACGACAGCAGCAGCTTGGTCCGCAGCGACAAGGCCGGCGTGAGGCCGCGCACCGGGACGCGGTAGCGCACGGTGAGGTGCGCCAGCAGCGGGTGCATCGTGTCGCGGTGCCACAGCGACTCGTAGATCGCCGCGCCGACGCCGACGACCAGCATCGCGGTGACCATGACGATCGTGTCGTCGAGCTCGAACCGCAGGTGGTAGCGGGCGACGAGCGCGCCGACCAGCGAGGTCGCGATCCACAGCGCGCCCGACAACAGCGCGAGCCGGTACGGCAGCGCCTGGGCGCGGCGGTACACCATCGTCGCGTTGTCGGGCGAGCTGCGCTCGCCGCCCGAGCCCTGCGCCGCCTCGAGGTAGGCGTGGAAGCTGCGCGTGCGCTGGCGGGCGACGACGACCCACACCAGCGCGGTGACGAGCGCGGCGATCGGGACGTAGGTCTGGATCTGGAGGTAGTGCTCGAACGGGACCGGGACGAAGTAGTAGAGGAACGCGGCCTGGGTGCCGAGCGTGCCGCTGGCGACGACGAGGTAGGTGAGGATCAGCCGGCGGAAGTACGCGTCGGTGAACCGGCGCAGCGGCGGCGACACGGTGAACAGCCGCGCGCGCACCCCCGACAGGATCGACGCCAGCCACGCGGCGCGCACCGCGGCGAGGATGAACGCGTGGAGCGCGGCGAGCGCGGTCGCCTGGGAGGTCTTGACCAGCGTCCAGTCGGCGTAGCGGACGAAGAACAGGCTCATCGCCAGCGCGACGACGGTCCACAGCGTCGTGCGCAGCACGAGCGCGCGCAGCGGCACGCGCAGGGTCGCGCGGTAGGCGCGCGACGCCAGGTCCTTGGGGACGCGATCGCCGCGGCGCCGCAGCACGACCGCGGTGCGCACCGGCAACAGCCACGTCGTCATCGCCGCCAGCCACACCAGCGTCGCGCCGACGAGCACGGGGATCGCGACGCGCAGCAGCGTCGACGACCCGACGTGACCGACGTCGAACAGCGTCCACAGCGGCATCGCGACCAGCACGACCTCGCCGGCGCCGAGGATCAGGCTCGGCCACACCAGCCGCCGCTTGAACGGCACCGGGCTGACGCCGTCGCCGGCGGGCTCCGCAGGCCCCGCCTGCGTGACCCGCACCTCGTCGGCGTCGCGTACCAGCGGCATGGACGCAACCATACAGGATAGGATCGGCTCCATGTGCCGCCGTCGGGGGACGTGGCTCGCCGCCGCCGCCGCCGCCCTCGTCTCGACGTGGGCCGCGGGCGCGAGCCCGGCGCGCGCGCAGGCGCACCCGCCCGTGACCGATCCCGACTACGCGATCGACCTGTACAGCGGCGCGGCGCTCGGCGGGCTGCGGCTCGTCGGCATGGGCGGCGCGGCGCTCGGCACGGCCGAGGGTTCGGCCGGGACGCTGGTCAACCCGGCGGCGGCCGCCGTCCGCGCGACGACCTCCGACGGGTGGTGGGACTGGGACTTCCACCTCGACTGGCTGGTCGCGGTCCCGGGTCAGGACTTCGACAACAGCGGCGTCGCCGACCGCGAGGGCTACGCCAACCGGCTCGAGACCTACGGGCTCGCCGGGATGATGCGCGGCTGGGGCGTCGCCGCGACGGTGTCCTCGGCCGGCGTCGATCTGACCGGCGCGGGCGCCGCGGGTGGAGGTGACGACGCGCTCGAGGCGCGCGCGCTGCGTGGCAAGGTCGCGGTCGCGCGGCAGTCGGCGGACGAGCAGTGGACCGTCGGGCTGGGGCTCCGCGTCGGCACGTTCGAGATCGCCGAGCGCCGCGCCCGGGTCCGAACGACGCTGCTGTCGCTCGACGGCGCGGGGCTCGAGGTCGGCGGGCTGTGGCGCCAGCCGCGCGGTGACTGGCGCGTCGGCGTGACCGCGTCGCTGCCGATCAGCGGCAGCGACGTCGCGGTCGCCGACGACGGCTGCACGCTCGAGGACTGCCGCGGCTACATCCTGCCGTCACGGGTCGAGGTGCCGTGGCAGCTCGCGGCGGGCGTGGCGTGGCGGTGGGCGCCGACGCGGTGGAACCAGCACATCCCGCTCGACTTCCGCGACGAGCCGGCGTGGCTGCTCGCCGCCGACGTCGTCGTCACCGGCGCGGTCGCCGACGGCCACGGGCTCGAGGCGTTCGGCCGCCAGGAGCTGCAGCGCTCGGGCAACCACGCGGTCGTCAGCGTGCGCGCCGGCGCCGAGCACGAGTGGATCCCGGGCCGGCTGCGGGTCCGCGCCGGCTCGTACTGGGAGCCCGGGCGCCTCGCCGGCCCGGGCGGGCGGCTCCACGGCACGCTCGGCGTCGAGGCCGCGATGTTCGGCCTGAAGGTCTGGCGGTGGTTCTACCGGGTGCGGCTGTCGCTGACCGCCGACGTCGCCGCGCGCTACGGCAACGGCGGGATCAGCGTCGGGTTCTGGCACTGACCACACGGGGCTCGCCGCCACGCCCATCGCGCGCGGCGCGACGGGGCCCACCCCGCCAAGAGGTCTGCGGGTGCCGTCGCTGGCCCCGAGACGCGGGCTACGCCTCGGCCTCGTCGAGGCCGTAGCGCTTGAGCCGGCGCAGCAGCGCGCCGCGCGACAGGCCGAGCGCGCGCGCGGCGCGGCTGCGGTTGCCGGCGTGCTCGGTGAGGACGGCGGCGAGGCGGTCGCGCTCGAGCTCCTCGAGCGTCTGCTTGAGGCCGGCCTTGGCGCCGTCGGCGGCGGGCGCGACCGCGCCGGCCGCGGCGACCGCCTTCTCGCCCTTCATCCGCCACAGCTTCTCGGCCACCGGCAGGTCGACCGCGCGGATCTCGTCGCCCTCGGCGTAGACCGACGCCGCCTCGAGCGCGTGCTCGAGCTCGCGGACGTTGCCGGGCCAGTCGTACTCGAGCAGCAGCTCGACCGCGTCGGGCGCGAGCCGCTTGGGATCGCGCCGGCCGCTGCGCTCGGCCGCAGCGAGCAGGAAGTGCTCGGCCAGCTCGGGGATGTCCTGCTTGCGCGCGCGCAGGGGCGGCACGGCGATCTCGACCACCTGGAGCCGGTAGAACAGGTCCTGGCGGAACGTGCCGGCGGCGACCGCGGCCGCGAGGTCGCGGTGGGTGCCGCACACGACGCGGACGTCGACCGCGACCGGGCGATCGCCGCCGACCGCCTGGACCTCGCGCTCCTGGAGCACGCGCAGCAGCTTGGGCTGCAGCTCGAGCGGCAGCTCGCCCAGCTCGTCGAGGAAGATCGTGCCGCCGTGGGCCTGGCGGAACGCGCCCTGGGCCGCGCGGATCGCGCCGGTGAACGCGCCCTTCTCGTGGCCGAACAGCGTCGACTCGATCAGCGTGGCGGCGATCGCGCCGCAGTCGACGACGACGAACGGGCCGGAGCGGCGCGACGACGCGGCGTGGAGCGCGCGCGCGATCAGCTCCTTGCCGACGCCGGTCTCGCCGCGGATCAGCACGGTCGCGTCGTGGCGCGCGACCTTGTGGACGAGGTCGAACGTGTCGGCGAGGCCGCGGCCGATCACCGGCGGCTTGCCGCTGCGGCCAGCGAGCTCGCCGACCAGCGCGCGGTTCTCCTCCTCGAGCCGCTCCTTGAGCCGCGCGATCTCGCGCCGGCGCTTCTCCGCCACCGTGACCTCGCGCTCGAGCCGCTCCGCCATCTCGCGCAGCTCGCGGTGGGCGCGCGCGTTGCGCAGCGCGATCGTCAGGTTGGCCGCGGCCGTCGACAACAGCTCGACGTCCTCGTCGAGCAGCCGGTCGCCGTCGCGCGGCGCGACGATCAGCGCCGCCGGGCGGCGGTCGCCGAGCGGCAGCGGCACGGCGATCGTCTCGCCGACGACCGGCCGCGGCGCGCGCGCGGTCAGCGCCGCGTCGAGCCGCTTGCCGACCGGCCCGCCGGACACGATCTCGTCGATCGCCACCGCGCCGGCCGCGACCTCGCACCGCCAGCCGTCGTCGACCGCGACGTACAGCGCCACGCCCTCGGCCGACAGCGCGCCGCGCACGCGCTCGCACACGCCGCGCTGCAGCTCGTCGATGTCGAGCGTCGCGACCGCGGCCTCGCTCGCCTCGCGCAGCAGGCGCCGGGCGCGCGTGCGGTCGCGCGCGAACCGCTCGTCGACGAACGCGTGCAGCCGCGCCCGCACCGGGCCGAACAGCACCGCCGCCGACAGCGTCGCCGCCAGCGCGATGCGGAACTCACCGCCGGAGAACACGCTCGCGGCGCCGCCGAGCAGGCCGATCATGCCGAGGTAGATCGCGGTCGCGAGCAGCGTGGCGAGCACGTAGCCGCTCGACCGCCGCCACAGCCGGTCGAGGTCGCCGAACGGCACCCGGCTCATCGCGAGCACGACGCACGCCGAGCCGCCGACCATCGCGACCGCGACGAACGGGCGGAACCCGCCGGCGATGAACCCGGGCAGGTCGCGGCTCGCCCACCACAGCGACGCGACCAGCGGCACGACCATGACCGCGCCGCCGAGGTGCAGCCACTTGACCGCGACCGGATCGATCTCGCCGCGCTTGGCGCGCAGCCGGCGCGCGCGGGCCACCGCGCCGACCGCGAGGTAGGCGGTCGCCATCGTCACCGCGACCGCGCCGAGCACCTTGGCGATCCAGCCGTGCCCCGGGATCGGCGCGCCGAGCTCGAACGCGAGGTGGTTGACCGAGAACAGCGTCGCGACGACGACCGGCGGCGCGTACAGCAGCGCCAGCTCGCCGCGCGAGAACCACTTGCGGCCGTTGGGGAACCGGATCATGAACCGGCACGTCAGCGGCGCCGCGAGCGTCATCGCGAACAGCCACGGCACCAGCAGCGCCGGGTGACGCACGGCGACGTCGAGCGAGAACGCGCCGGCGAGGAACACGACGTAGACGACGGTCGAGCGGAAGAACGCCTGCGGCAGCTCGTGGCGACGGCCGCGGTCGGCGAGGATCGCGAGCGCGAGCATGACCGTCCCGAGCGCAGCGCCGGCGCCCGAGCCGATCGGGACGCGGCGCGGCACGGTGTACGCGACCTCGCGGATCGTGTCGCCGCGCGCGACCGTGAGCGTCACGCGCGCGCCGGGCTCGACCGCCTCGATCCGCCGCTGGCGATCGCCAAGGCCGTCGACCGCGACGCCGTCGATCGCGACGACCACGTCGCCGACCTGGACGCCGGCGGCGGCGGCGGGCGAGCTGGGATCGACCAGCACGACCGGCCCACCTTGATAGGTGAGGAAGCCCAGGTCGGCCGAGCTCGCCGCGACCCACAACAGCGCCGTCGCGTAGACCAGCGCGAGCGCGGCGCCGGCGTACATCCGCCGGCGCGCGCGGCTCGCCTGCACCAGCAGCGCGCGCCCGGGCGAGGTCTCGTCATCCAGAACCAGGACCTCGGGCGGCACGGTGGTCTGGCGGTTCACGTCCTGGGGCCAAAGCAAGAACGGGCCCACAGGTGGTTTGCCAGCACACCTTCTCCGGCACCGGCGCAACCCGCGGTGGGCACTCGGATCTGCTGCCCGGATGCGGACAGCGGGATCGGCGGCAGGCGCGCACGCCGCCCCCACCCTGGGAGCAATCGCTCCGATTCCCGGGACTTGGGCCCCACGTTGCCAGGGCGGTCAACTGTCCGGAAGCGATCACCGCGATCGCGCGCCAACCCTCGACAACTGCTGCGTGGGGGCGAGTGGCCCCGACCTTGAACTACATCGCGCCATGGCCCGCCCCGCTCGCTCCCTCCTTCCCTCCTCCCCCACCTTCTCCGTGCTCGCCGCGGTGGCGCTCGCCGCCGCGGCGAGCGCAAGCGCCGGCTGCCAGGTCGGCGACGTCGGCGCGCTCGGCGGCGGCGACGACGACGGCGTGCCGGTCGCCGACTGCGACGGGCCGCTCGGCGCGCCGCGCGATCCGGACGCGCTGCCCGCGTGCTGCGAGGACTTCGTCGGCGGCGCGCACTGCGTCGACGACGTGCCGCCGGAGCTCGAGGGCGTGCTCGGCACGTGCGCGGGCGGCGGCTACTGCGTGCCCGATCCGTTCATCGAGACCGGCGGCGTGTTCGAGCCGCTGACGTGCACCTCGCTGTCGGGCGCCGAGGGGCGGTGCCTGTCGGGGTGCGTGCCGCAGGTGAAGGACTACTGGGGGATCCTGCCGCAGGACGCGTGCGCCGACGACGAGCGGTGCGTGCCGTGCGTCAACCCGATCGACGGGACGGAGACCGGCGTGTGCAAGCTCGCGTTCACCTGTGAAGGTGGGCCGGGCGGCGGCGACGGGCCGGACCCGGGCGAGCCGCAGTGCCCGCACCAGGGCGCCGACGTGCTCGACCCGTCGACGATGCCGGCCTGCGCGCCGGGCGCGCACTGCCTGAGCGACGCGCTGGTGCCGGCCGACATGGCGGACCAGCTCGCCGACTGCCCCGACGGCGCGAGCAAGTGCGTGCCGGACGAGTTCATCCGCACCGGGGGCAACTTCATCCCCGCGACGTGCGAGTCCGTGGCCGGCGCCGAGGGCCGGTGCCTGTCGACCGCGCTACCCGAGGTGGCGTCGCAGGCGACGCTGCTGCCGCAGTCGAGCTGCGCGGCGGATCACCTGTGCGTGCCGTGCTTCAGCCCGCTCGACGGGACCGAGACCGGCGCGTGCCGGCTGTCGTGCGACCCTGGCCCGACCGAGGGGCCGACCCAGCTGCCGGCGTGCTGCGACGGCCGCGGCACCTGCGTGCCCGCGTCGGCGGCCGGCGACCAGGCGGACCAGCTCGGCGAGGACGTGTGCCCCGAGGACCAGGGCCTGGTGTGCGCGCCGAACGTCTTCCTCGACGGCGACTTCACCCCGGCGACGTGCGAGACCGGCCTGTTGCAGGTCATCTTCGGCCCCGACGTCGCCGAGGGCCGGTGCCTGCCCGACTGCCTGCCCGCCGTCGACAACTTCCTGCTCGGCCAGGACGGCTGCGCCGACGGCTACAAGTGCGCGCCGTGCGTGGATCCTCTTTCGGGTGATCCTTCGGGCGCGTGCGATCCCCTGCCGATCTGATGATCGGGACGAGCTCGCGCGATCGCCGGCCAGATCTTCCGGAACCACAGATCTCGGGGGGAGCCGGAACTGCTCCCCCCAAGACCCCCCATCCGGGAACCAGACAGCGGCAAGCGGGCGACGGCCGGGTGGACATACGCATCCGACACATCGCGGGACGGTTCGGCATGCCCCTGTTGCCGAGATCCCGCGCCGACCTCGACGCGGAACCGGCAGGCCAGCATCCGCTCGAGCGGGCCGGTTCAGCTGGGCCTGCTCGGCAGGTCTGGTGCAGCTCCCGCTCGCCCTGAGCAGCGCCGAGCGCCAGCGAAGCGCGTGTCGAAGGGCGCTGACAGTCAGGCGCGCGCGCTACTTCTTCGCGCCGCGCGAGATCGTCACCTTCGTCATCACGACCGGATCGACCGGCTTGTCGTTCGGGCCGGTCTGGACGCGGGCGATCTTCTTCACGATGTCCACCTCCTCGCAGTAGCCGAACACCGAGTGCTTGCCGTCGAGCGGCGGCGTCGGCACCTCCGTGATGAAGAACTGGCTGCCGTTGGTGCCCTTGCCGCCGCGGACGCCGGCGTTCGCCATCGACAGCGCCCCCGGCCTGGTGTGCTTGAGGTCCGGGTGGATCTCGTCGTCGAAGTTGTAGCCCGGGCCGCCGGTGCCGACGCCGAGCGGGTCACCGCCCTGGATCATGAAGTCCGGGATCACGCGGTGGAACGTGAGGCCGTCGAAGAACGGCACGCCCTTCATCACCTCGCGCGTCTTGGGGTTGAACCACGGCTTCTTGCCCGTCGCGAGCCCGACGAAGCTCGCCACCGTGCGCGGCGCCTTCTCGTGCTCGAGCGTGCAGTGGATCGTGCCCTGGTTGGTCTCGAACGTCGCGGTCAGCGGGCCGTCGCCGGGGAAGTCCTTGAGGTACTCGGCCATGTCCTCGGCCGTCGGCGCACGGACCTCGCTCGCCGCGTCGTCGCCCTTCGGCGCGACCGCGGCGCCGCCGCCGCCGCCGCCGGCCGGCTTGCCGCCCTTGAGCGTGCCGGCGCCCGCGCCGCCGGCGCCTTCGCCCTTGGGGGCCGCGCCGGTGCCCTTGGACGGGGCCGGCTTCGATCCGGACTCGGACTTCTCGCACGCGGCCGCGGCGAGGAGGAACAGCGAGGACGACAGCAGGATGAACGGTGTGCGCATGGGAGTGCTCCGGGTACGAAACCGCGGGCATCCTCGATCACTTCCCGCGCCGCCCGCAAGGCTAGTCCTGCGACCGACACGTAGTGATCGCGTCGGAGGACGTCTGGGCGGGGTGGGTCCCGACGAGCTCTGCTCGTCGGGCGGGGCGGCGAGCCCCGTGTGATCGAGGCGACGTGCCGTGCCGGAGCAGAATGCGA
>WYBA01000089.1 GCA_011526095.1 Myxococcales bacterium
CGTCGGTCACCCGCACCTCGAACGTGTGATCCCCGTCCGCCAGCGTCGCCGTCGTGTGCGGCGACGTGCACGCCGCGAACGCGCCCGCGTCCACCCGGCACTGCACCGTCGTCGGCGACCCGCCCGTCGTGAACGTGAACGTCGGCGTCGCGTCGTTCGTCGCGCCCGTCGGCCCGGCCGTGATCATCACCGTCGGCGCCGCCGTGTCGACCGTGAAGCTCCGCGTCGCCGTCGCCTGGTTGCCCGCCGCGTCGGTCACCCGCACCTCGAACGTGTGATCCCCGTCCGCCAGCGTCGCCGTCGTGTGCGGCGACGTGCACGCCGCGAACGCGCCCGCGTCCACCCGGCACTGCACCGTCGTCGGCGACCCGCCGGTCGTGAACGTGAACTCCGGCGTCGTGTCCGCCGTCGGCCCGGTCGGCCCGCCGGTGATCATCACGGTCGGGGCGATCGTGTCGACCGTCCAGGTCCGCGTCGCGGGGGTCGGATCGACGTTGCCGGTGGCGTCGCGGACGCGCACCTCGAACGTGTGCGCGCCCTCGGCCAGCCCGCTGTACGTCACCGGCGACGTGCACGCCGCGAACGCGGCGCCGTCGAGCGCGCAGTCGAACGTGGCGCCCGCGCCGGCGTCGGGCGTCGAGAACGTGAAGGTCGCGACGGCCGCGCTGACCGCGCCGGTCGGCCCGCTGTCGATCGTGGTGTCGGGCGCCGTCGTGTCGATCGTCCAGGCGTGGGTCGCCGGCGTCGGATCGACGTTGCCCGCAAGATCGGTGGCGGTGACCACGAGCGTGTGCGCGCCGTCGGTGAGCCCGGTCACCTCGTGCGGCGAGGTGCACTCGACGGCCGCGCCGCCGTCGAGCGCGCAGGTGAAGCCCGCGTCCTCGGACGCGGCGAGCTCGAACGACACCGTCACGCTGTTGTCGAGCGCCGGCGGGCCCGACACGATCGTCGTGTCCGGCGGCGTCAGATCGACCGTCCAGGTGAACGTCGCGGGCGTCGGGTCCGGCACGTCGTCGGCGCCGACCGCCGCGACCTCGAACGTGTGCTCGCCGTCGGTCACCGACAGCTCGAGCGGCGAGGTGCAGGGCGCCGCGGCGGCGCCGTCGACCCGGCAGCGGAACCCGAGCATCGGCGGCGCCGAGGTGAACTCGAACCGCGCCGGCGACTCGTTGCTGAGCTCGAGCGGCGTGACGGTCAGGACCGTCTCGGGCACCACGCCGGCGCCGCCGTCGTCGCCGCCATCGGGCGCCGCCGGGGCATCGGCGTAGTCCCCGCCGCCGTCGGTGCACGCGGCCGCCGCGACGGCGGCGAGGGCGATGACGAGCGTCAGGGTCCGTCGAAGGTAGGTGCGCGACATCCGGGCTCTATACCCGCGAAGCGCGCGCCCGCGTCCGGAAAAATCCGGCCCCCGGCGGCGAGGATCTGCCGGGCGCTTTGTGACGAGCGCAGTGACGCCCCTCACGCCCCGGCGGGGCCCGACGTCGCGGTCGCGCCCAGCGTCGACAGGTCGAGCTCGTAGCTCCACTTGCCGCGGCGGGTCGGCTGCTCGAGCGCCGTCGCGAGCTCGGCGAGGAACTGCTCGCGCGGGATCTCGCGCGCGCCGAACCGCTCGAGGTGCTCGGTGTGGACCTGGCAGTCGATCAGCGTGAAGCCCCACGCGGCGAGCTGGCGGACCAGCGCGACGAACGCGATCTTCGAGGCGTCCGGTGCGCGCGCGAACATCGACTCGCCGAAGAAGCAGGCGCCGAGCCCGACGCCGTACAGCCCGCCGACCAGCTCGCCGTCCAGCCACGCCTCGGCCGAGTGCGCGAACCCCAGCTCGTGCATCCGCGTGTACGCCGAGATCATGTCGGGGATGAGCCAGGTGCCGCGCTGCCCCGGGCGCGGCGCGTCGGCGCAGCCCTCGAGCACCGCCCCGAACGCGGTGTCGAGCCTGAGCTCGTACGGAGCGCGCCGGAGCTGCTTGGCCAGGCTGCGGTTGACGATCAGCTCGTCGGGGTGCAGCACCATCCGCGGATCCGGCGAGTGCCACAGGATCGGCAGGTTCTTGCCGTACCACGGGAAGATGCCGCGGCTGTACGCGAGCAGCAGGCGCTCGGGGCGCAGGTCGCCGCCGACGGCGAGCAGGCCATCCTCGGCGAGCTCGACCGGCGGGAACACCAGCCGATCATCGAGACGGAACACGGGCACGGAGCACGAGAGGATAGCGGAGGTCGGGCCTGAAGGCGGGCTCGGCGCCGCCACGCGCCCGGCGATCACGGCGTGGGCGGCGCCCCGGGCCGGAACCACCGCACCGCGGACGGGCAGCAGTCGGCGCACGTGCCCGCGGCGTGCTCCGACGCCTCGACCTCGAGCTGCGCGAGGTCGTCGGGGAACACCGGCGGCGCGATGTACCGGCCGCACGCGTCGATCGTACCGAGCGCCGCCGACCCGCCCTCGACGTCGTTGACGTACCAGTGGCCGCCGCACGCGCCGGCGCCGGCGGTCCAGTCGCCGCCGTAGGTGGCGCGCAGCACGACGATCTCGCCCGGCGCGATGACGTCCTCCGCCACCGCGCCCGACACGACCTCGAGCTCGCCGGTGGGGCAGATCGGACAGCCGGCGAGCAGCAGCGGGGGCAGCAGCAGCGCGGCGCGCATGACCGAGTTGTGCCACGCGCGCCGGCGCGGCGCGACGCGCCGTGGCTGGCAATGGTGCGGCCGCCGCTCGCGACCTCGCGACGCGTCCGGTAGGGTCGCGGCATGGTCCGCCCCGCCGTGTCACCCGCGCTGCTCGCCGTCGCCGCCGTCGCCATCGCCGCCGCGTGCGCGCCGGTGGCCGCGCCGCGGTTCCCCGACGAGGTCGCGGCGGCGATCGCGGATCACGACATGCGCGTGCTCGAGACCGACGCGCTCGTCGTCTACTACCCGGCGGGGCAGCGCGCGCTGGCCGAGCGCGTCGCCGCGCGCGCGACGCGCTGCGCGCTCGACGTCCGCGCGCGCGCCGAGGCGGCGGCGTCGCGCCCGGTCACGCGCGAGCGCCCGACGCTGGTGCTGCCCGAGGTCCCGCTCAACAACGCGTTCGTCGCGCCGCGGCTGGGCGGCGCCGAGGACATCGCGGTGGTCGCGACCCACTCGACCCTCGACTTCACGACGGCGTTCGGGCTCCCGCCGGATCCGGGCTTCATCGCGTGCCACGAGCTGGTCCACGCGATCCACGAGCAGCAGCTCTCGGGCGCGTGGCGGCGGCTCGACGACGTGTTCGGCGCGGTGATCACGCCACAGCTCGGGCTCGACCCGTGGTTCTGGGAGGGCGTCGCCGTCCACTACGAGACGACGCTGCAGCCCGGCGCCGGGCGGCTGGCGTGGCCGGTGTGGCGCGGCGTGTTCGCCGCGGGCTACGCCGGCGGCGACGACCTCGACGGCGACGAGCTCAACGAGTACCAGCGGCGCGCGACGTCGGGGCACCACTACGTCGTCGGCAGCCACTTCGTCGCCTGGTTGATCGAGCGCTACGGCGAGGGCCGGCTGTGGTCGGTGGTGAGCGCGCAGGCGGCGGCGCTGGCGTTCCCGCTCGGCGTCAGCGGGAGGTTCGAGGACGCCTACGGCAAGGACCTGCCGGACCTGGTCGCCGAGTGGCGGCGCCACGTCGCGCGCACGATCCCGCGGCGCGCGCCCGACCCCGCGCAGCGCGACGTGCGCGCGCTCGGCAACGACGCGCGCTACGCCCGCGCCACCGACGGCAGCGAGGCCGTGGTGTCGAGCGACGTCGACGCGCGGACGCGGCTGGAGGTCCGCGACGGCGCCGGGCGCGTCGTCTACGACCGCGCGCTCGTCGACGTCGTCCCGCCGCGCGCGCTCGTCATGGCCGCGCCGCTGCTGGTCTCGGGGATGTCGTTCACCGCCGACGCGCGGTGGCTGTACCTGACGGTGGTCGATCAGGGCGCGACCTACCAGACGACGCGCCTGCTCCGGGTCGACGTCGAGCGCGGGCGCCTCGAGCACGTCGCCGACGGCCTCGGCCCCGGCGGCGCGGTGTCGCCGGACGGGCTGACCTACTGGGCGGTGGAGGTCGACGGCGACGCGTGGGGGCTGGCCGCGGTGGAGCTGGACACGCGCGCGCGACGCGTGATCGTGCCGCCGACGCCGGGCGTGTACGTCGTGCGCGCCGCGCCGTCGCCGTCCGGCGAGCGGCTGGTGCTGAGCGTGTGGGACGGCGAGCGGTTCGCGCTGTGGGTGATCGACGCGGCCAGCGGCGAGCGGCTGGCGGTGATCGAGGGCGGCGCCGGCGGCGCGCCGGTCTACGACGGCAGCTTCGTCGACGAGGAGCGCGTCGTCTACCTGCGCGACGACGACGGCCGGTTCCAGGTCGCGGTGCGCGCCTGGCGCACCGGCGCCGAGCAGGTGCTCTCGCGCGCGCCGTACACCGCGTTCGAGCCGCGCGCGTCCGGCAACGGCACGGTGCGGTTCCTCGACCGCCAGGGCTGGCAGTGGCACCTGGCCGAGCTCGACCTGCCTCCGTCTCCGTCTCCGTCTCCGTCTCCGTCTCCGCCTCCGTCTCTGTCTCCGTCTCCGTCTCCGCCTCCGTCTCCGTCTCCGCCTCCGTCTCCGTCTCCGCCTCCGCCTCCGTCTCCGTCTCCGCCTCCGTCTCCGTCTCCGTCGCTCGCCCCCACCCCCGCTCGTCCTGAGCAGGGACGAGCGCCAGCGAGTCCCGTGTCGAAGGACGCCCTCCCGCTCACCATCCTGTCCGACCGCCCCTACTCGTGGACCGACGGCCTGCTCCGCCCCCAGCTCCACGCGATCGCCGCCGCCTCCCCCACCGCCGACGCCTCGATGTTCGGGCTCGTCCTCGGCGGCGGCGACACGCTCGGGCTCCAGCGCTGGGCGATCGCCGGCTACGTCCACTCGCAGGGCACGCCCGCCCGGCTCAGCGTCGCCGGCGCCTACCACACCGCGCGGTTCGCGCCGTGGTCGCTGTCGCTCGCGGCCAGCGACCTGCGCTGGCACGTCGGCGTCGACGAGGACCCCGACGAGCCGGGCTTCGAGGATCACGAGCCGCACCGCCAGCTCGACGCCACCGCCACGCTCGGCCGCGTCGTCCGCGGCACCGCCTACCTCGCCGCGCACGCCGTCGCGACGCGCGACGCGTTCGGCGACGCGGCGGTGCGCGAGCTCGCCGGCGCCGGCGGACAGCTCGCGCTGGACACCGCGGACGCGACGCCGCGCGGCGGCGTGCGGCGCCGCCACGCCCTTGCGGTCGGCTTCACGCACTTCCCCGCGCGCGCCTCGAGCGTCGGGCGGCTCACCGACGTGGACCTCACGGCGATCGCCGACGCGCCGGTGCGCGGCACGCGGACGGCGACGATGTCGGCGCGTGGCCGCGCGCGCATGCTGCTCGGGGCGAACGAGGACCTGCTCGAGCTCGGCGGCGGCGGCGCGTTCGCCCCGCTGTACGACGCCGTGCACCAGGGCGACCCGCTCGACGCGCCGCCGTCGCTCGACGCCGCGCTGCTGCCGGATCACCTGCGGTTCACCGAGTCCGTGCGTGGCTTCGAGGATCTCTCGCTGCCCGTCTCGCGCGTCGCGATGCTCGAGCTGTCGCTGCGCGCGCCGGTGATCATCGACGCGGGGTGGATCGCGCCCTTGTGGGTGCTGCCGCCCGTGCTGGTGCGCGAGGTCCAGCTCGAGGCGTTCGTGAACACCACGACGATCACCAGCCGGACCGCCGAGATCGACGGCGACCACCGGGCGATCGGCGCCTCGGTCACGCTCGCGCTCGCGCTGTGGCGCGCGCCGGTGCTCGTCCGCTGGCAGCTCGCCCGGCGACTCACCTACGACGACGCGCTGGTCAGCTTCGTCGGGCTCGGCGTCGGGCTGTAGTCACGGCGCGGTCGCGCGGCGACGCCGCCGCGCCGCGAGCCCGAGCGCGCCGAGCACCAGCCACGCCGCGCCACCCGCGCCCGCGCCCGCGCCGCCCGCGCCGGTCGTCGAGCAGCCGCCGCCGAGGTCCCCGGGATCGCCGACGCCGGGCCCGTCGTCGTTGTCGCCGCCGCCCGGCGGATCGTCGAGCCCGCCGCCGCCTCCCGGGTCGTCGGAGGGGTCGTCTGCGCCGCACAGCGCGCCGACCGCGAAGCCCTCGGCCGGCGACTGCGCCATGCGCGCCTCGGTCATCGGGCCCCACTCGCCGTCCTCGTCGATGAGATCGTCGGGGTGGTTGCGGTTCCACAGCCGCTGGAACGCCTGCACGTCGCTGCCGCGGATGTCGGGCGAGTCGAGGAAGTCGAAGTGGACCTCGTCGCCCGGCACCGTCTGCTCCCAGCCGTTGGCCTCGAGCACGTTGCGGCGCTCGGGCCAGTTGTTGACGTCGATCGCGCGGCCGCTCTCGTGGTTGGAGCTGCCCGGCGGCGCCGCCGCGGTGATGCCGCACCGGCCGTCCTCGAACCACCGGTACAGCAGGTACTGCTGCACCACCGTGCGGTAGGCGCTGTTGAGCTGGATCTCGCCGCCGTCGGCCGCGGCGTCGAGCAGCGCGGCGCGCGCGTCGCTGCTCATGTAGGGCAGCACGGCCGAGCCGGTGAACACGATCCCCGCGCCCTCGTCGAGCGCGACGAGCTGCCCGGGGAGCATGCAGTCGACCTCTTCCGCGATCTGGCGCGACAGCTCGATCACCACGGAGGTCGAGCACCCCGTCGGCACGTACGACTCGACCGTGTCGGCGCGCGCCTCGGCCGGCGCGGCCGCCGCTGCCCACGCCACCGCGCAGCCGGCGAGTGCGCCCCGCACACGGCCGTTTGCGGTCGCGCGCCGCGCCGTCCGGGAGCCGCGCAACCGCGCGCTTTCGCTGGTGACACGATCCCTCATCGTGCGGGTCCCTCGCATGCTCGCACCGAAGAGCAAGCCGCGTGCACAGAATCTGCGAACGGGTGCGACCCGGCCATGACGTCCGGATCAGGGGCCTGACACGGCCGCCATGGGGGCGCGGTCGCGACGCGCGTCACGCCAGGCGCCACGCGGACTTGCGGCGCGCGCGCGGCTGGCCCCGCGGTTGCTCTATCCCCGGGCATGCGCCCCGTCCTCACCACCCTCCTCGCCTCCCTCGCCCTCACCGCCACCCTCGCCGGCACCGCCGGCACCGCCCGCGCCGACCTGCCGCCCGGCCGGACCGAGCCCGGCTACGGCCTCGACGAGCCGAACCTCGCGGCCGGCGCCACGCGCACCGAGCGCTACGGCAGCCAGATCCTGGTCGCCGACGTCGCGTGGTTCGCGGCGACGATGCTGGTCGGCTCGCTCGAGGCGCGCCGCGGCGGCGGCTACGCCGACGACGGCAGCTACGACGACGACCCCGACACGTCGATCGCCGGCGTGCTGGCGATGGGCTACTTCGTCACCGGCCCCGCGATCCACCTCAAGCACGGCAACTCCAGCGGCGCGGCCAAGAGCCTGGCGGCGCGCGCGCTGCTGCCGATGGGCGGCGCGGTCCTCGGCATGGTCGCGTTCATGGAGGACTGCCGGGGCGACGACCTCGGCTGCGGGCTCGCGCCGATCGCCGGGATGGTCGTCGGCGGCGCCGCCGGCATGGTCGGGGCGATGGCGCTCGACTGGACCGTGCTGGGCAAGCACGAGGTCGAGATCCCCGGCGCCGGCGTGATCGCGCGCGTCCAGCCGCGGCTCGACGTCGGCAAGGATCGCGTGTCGGTCGCGCTCGGCGGCTCGTTCTGAGCAGCGGCCGCCGCGGACCGACGCGCGTTCTGATCGGCGCGCAAGATCTCGCGCGACACTTCTGATCTCGCGGCGATTCCGGATCACCACGATCCATCTGATCAGTGTCGCGGCGCCACCCGGTTTCTGGACCCGTGGATCCGACGCTGGTATCTGTGGACGCCATGTCGGCGCAGCAGGCGCCGCAGGCAGTCGGGTCGTTCGTCCCGTGTCTGCGGCTCTCGACCGAGACGCTCTTCGTCGGGGAGAGCGGCGACGAAGTCGTCGCGGCGGGCCTGCGCCTGGACTTCGACTACGCCGGCACGATCGTCCGCGCCGGCTCGCGCCGCTCGACCGTCCGCCGCGACGGGCTGGCCGAGGGCGAGGCGCGGCGCGCGCTCGAGGGCCTCGGCGCGATCGAGCTGACGTGCCTGGACGACGTCGCGACGACGCCCGGCGCCCAGCTCGACTACGTGCTGCGCCTCGACGGCGACATCCACGCGCTGTGCGCGTTCTCCGCCTACGCCGTGCCGCAGCTCCGCGCGCTCGGCTGGCGGGTCACGATCGACGAGGACTACCGCTGGCAGGTCGTCGACACCCAGGTGCCGATGTACGTCCATGTCGGTCCGGACGGCCAGCAGCGCCCCGACTGGTTCGGGCTCGAGCTCGGGGTCGAGCTCGACGGCCACCGCGTGTCGCTGCTGCCCGCGCTGCTCAACCTGCTCGACACCGCGCCGAGCCTCGAGGCGCTGGGGCGGCTGCCGCGCAAGTGCCTCGCGGTGCCGGTCGACGACAAGCGGTGGCTGCCGGTCCCGCCGCAGCGGCTCAAGCGCCTGCTCGAGGTGCTGCGCGAGATGTACAAGGACCGCGACGTGAAGGCGCCGCTGCCGCTGTCGCGCGCCGCCTCGGTCGCGCAGCTCGGGGCCGCGCTCCACGACGAGTCGCGCCCGGTGCGGTGGGACGGCGCGACCCACATCCGCGACCTCGGCTACGAGCTCGCGCTCGGCCCGCGCGCCAAGGCGCCGACGCTCACCGGGTTGCAGGCGTCGCTGCGGCCGTACCAGCAGGCCGGCGTGTCGTGGCTGCAGCACCTGCGCGCGTGCGACGCCGGCGGCGTGCTCGCCGACGACATGGGCCTGGGCAAGACGCTGCAGACGATCGCCCACATCCAGTCGGAGAAGGAGGGCGGGCGCCTCGACAAGCCCGCCCTGATCGTCACGCTGACCTCGCTCGTCGGCAACTGGTCGCGCGAGCTCGCGAAGTTCGCGCCGGGGTTGAAGGTCGTCGCGCTCCACGGCGCGCACCGCCACGCCAAGTTCGCCGAGATCGATACCTGCGACGTCGCGATCACGACCTACCCGCTGCTCCACCGCGACCGCGAGGCGTTCGCCCAGCGCCAGTGGCACCTCGCCGTGCTCGACGAGGCGCACGCGATCAAGAACCACAACGGCCAGGCCCACGACGCCGCGCGCGCGATCCAGGCGCGCCACCGCGTGTGCCTGACCGGCACGCCGATCGAGAACCACCTCGGCGAGCTGTGGTCGCTGATGGACTTCCTCAACCCGGGGATGCTCGGCACCGCCGACGAGTTCCGCGCCGGGTTCCGCGTGCCGATCGAGCAGCACGGCGAGGCCGCGCGCCTGGGCGCGCTGCGCGAGCGCGTCCGCCCGTACCTCTTGCGCCGCACCAAGGACGCGGTCGCGCCGGAGCTGCCGCCCAAGACCGAGATCGTCCGCGCCGTCGACCTCACCGGCAAGCAGCGCGACCTCTACGAGAGCATCCGCGTCGCGGCGCACGCCGAGGTCCGCCAGCAGATCAAGGACCGCGGGTTCGCCGGCTCGACGATCGCGATCCTCGACGCGCTGCTCAAGCTGCGCCAGGTGTGCTGCGACCCGCGCCTGGTCACCTCCGACGCCGCGCGCGACGTCGGCGAGTCGGCCAAGCTCGAGCTGTTCCTCGACCTGGTGACGACGCAGCTCGGCCAGGGCCGCCGGATCCTGGTGTTCTCGCAGTTCGCGCGGATGCTGGGCCTGATCTCCGAGGCGCTGCTCGGCAAGGGCGTCGGGCACGTCACGCTGTCGGGGTCGACGCCGGACCGCCAGAAGCCGATCGACGCGTTCGAGGGCGGCCGCGTCGACGTGTTCCTGATCAGCCTCAAGGCCGGCGGCGCCGGGCTCAACCTGGTCAGCGCCGACACGGTGATCCACTACGACCCGTGGTGGAACCCGGCGGCGCAGGCGCAGGCGACCGACCGCGCGTATCGCATCGGCCAGAAGAAGCCGGTGTTCGTCTACAACCTGATCGCCGCCGGCTCGGTCGAGGACCGGATGCTGGCGCTGCAGGCGCACAAGCGCCGGATCGCCGACGCGATCCTCGCCGAGGACGGCGCGAGCGGCTCGCGGCTGACCGAGCGCGACCTCGAGGACCTGCTGGCGCCGCTGGCGTAGCGGCGTGCGCGCGCCCGCGGAGGCGCGCGCGGCTTCGCGCTGGACATAATATAACGAGTGTGTTATATAATGACTCGTGAATGCATCGAGCCGCCTCGACGCCGCGTTCTCCGCCCTCGCCGACCCGACGAGGCGCGCGATCCTCGCGCGCCTCGTCGCTGGCGAGGCGACGGTGAACGAGCTCGCCGCCCCGTTCTCGATCTCGCAGCCGGCGATCTCCCGGCACGTGAAGATCCTCGAGGAGGCCGGGCTGATCCTGCGCCGCGTCGACGGGACCAACCGCCCGTGCCGGCTGGCGCCGGGCGCGCTCGACGAGCTCGACGCCTACCTGACGATGCTGCGCGACGGCATGGCGCGCAGCTACGACCGGCTCGATCGCCTCCTCGCCCGCATGCCGACCTCTCGTCGAAAGGATCCGAGATGAGCAAGCTCAGCCTCACCACCGAGGGCGACACCGTCGTCGTCGTCCGCCGCCGGTTCGCCGCGCCGCCCGAGGACGTGTTCCGCGCGCACGTCGATCCCGAGCTGATCCCGCTGTGGATGACCGGCCCCGACGGCTGGACGATGCCGGTGTGCCAGATCGACGCTCGCCCCGGCGGGCGGATGCGCTACGAGTGGACCGACGGGCAGGGCAACGGCTTCTACCTGACGGGCGAGCTGGTCGAGCTCGATCCGCCGCGCCGGATCGTCCACGTCGAGCGGATGCACCTGCCGGATCCGACGCCGGACAACCGCGTCGAGACGACGTTCACCGCCGACGGCGACGGCACGCTGATGGTGATGCGGATGACGCTGCCCGACGCGGCGACGCGCGCGGCGATGCTCGCCACCGGCATGGAGCACGGCATGGAGGACAGCTACGCGCGCCTCGAGCAGCGGTGGGCGTAGGGCCGCTCACTTCGCGGGCGGCGCGGGCGGCGCGGGCGGCTGCGGCGCCGGGTGCTCCGGATCGTAGGCCTCGACCGTCGCGACCTTGAACTTGTAGTCCATGCCGTGCATCACGCACGGAAACTTCAGGTCGGCGACCTTCGCGCGCGCCATGCCGCCGCCCGGCGCGGGGTACTCGATCTCGGCGGGGCACGCGGTCACGGGCTCGCGCGACAGCTCGACCTGCGGGCTGACGACCAGCTCCTGGCCGTCGTGCTTGCACTTGCCGCCCTCGCCCTTGCGCTTGCCCTCCCACGCCGTGACCGTCTCGCTCTCGATCACGAGGCGATCGGCGTCCCACCGCCACTTGCCGGCGACGCGCACGACGTCGGCGTCGCAGCGCAGCTCGGTCTCGCGCCACTCGAACGAGCCGTCGGCGCGGAGGATCTCGACCTCGTGGAACCTGCCGTCGACGACCTCCGGGTACGGCGACCACACGCCGACCAGCTCGACCGGCGGCGGCGCGGGCGGGCCGGCGTCGACGGCGCCGGCGTGGACGGACGCGTCGATCGGCCGGGGCGGCCGGGGCGCGGCGGACGCGGCAGCGCTGCCCGGCGCCGGCGCGGGCTTGCCGGCGGACTTGTCGTCACCCTTGCAGGCGAATGCGGCGAGCACGGCGAGCAGGACGAACCTCGGCTGGCGAGTCATGCCGGCGACGGTACTACGCGCGTATGCTCGGCCGCGATGGCCCACTCGATCGACGACACCCTGGCGGAGATCCGCGCGGCGCGCGCGTGCGCGATCCTGCGAGCGAGCGACGCGGCGGTGGCGGCGGGCGCCCTCGACGCCGCGGTGCGCGGCGGGTTCCGCTGCCTCGAGGTCACGATGAACACCCCGGGCGCGCTCGACCACATCGCGCGGCTGGCGGCAGATCCGCGGCTGACGATCGGCGCGGGCACCGTGCTGACGGTCGAGCAGGCGCGCGCGTGCGCGGCGGCGGGCGCGCGGTTCCTGGTGTCGCCGGTGACGGACCCGGCCGTGATCGAGGAGGCCGCGCGGCTGGGCTGCGTCGCGATCCCGGGCGCGCACACGCCGACCGAGCTGTTCACCGCGCACCGGGCGGGCGCGCCGTTGCAGAAGCTGTTCCCCGCGCCGCACGGCGGGCCCGAGTGGCTCCGCGCGGTGCTGGCGCCGCTGCCGATGCTGCGGGTCGTGCCGACCCACGGCGTCGACGAGCACAACGCGTCCGCGTGGCTCGGCGCCGGCGCGTTCGCGGTCGGGATGGTGCGCTCGCTGTTCAGCGCCGACGACCTCGCGGCGCGCGCGTGGGACCGGATCGAGGCGCGCGCGCGGACGATGCTCGCCGCGGTCGGCGCCGCGTGAGCCGCGCAAGCCGCGTCAGTCGACGATCGGCGCGTCGGTGGTGACGCCGGCGCCGTACCACCGGACGTTGCCGGACTCGACGAGCGTGCCGACGCCAGTGGTGGTGTCGATCGTGATGAACGAGCCGGCGTTGGCGCCGCCGTCGACGAACCCGTAGACCGTGCCGCGCCAGAAGCCGATGCCGAAGATCTTGTCGAACCCGGTGGTCGAGGTGCCGATCAGCGTGGCCTCCCACGTCGTCGGGTCGATCCAGGCGAGGTAGTCCGGGTCGTTGAAGTCGGTCGAGGCGTTGACCGTGGCGAGCGTGCCGAAGCCGCGGACCGAGACGATGTCACCGCTCGAGGCGATCTGCGCGTCGCCGTTCATGCCGTAGTTGCCGAGCAGGGTCGCGGCGCCGGTCGCCTGGTCGATCTCGTAGACGTCGCCGGCCGAGGTGGCGGCGACGAGGCGCTCGGCGCTGTCCATCTCGTCGCTGACCGGGACGAACGACAGCGAGGTGAGGTTCGAGACGCCGGAGAAGTCCGCGATGTACGTGGCGGTGCCGGTGGTCTCGTCGATCGAGAAGATCTTGCTCAGCGTGCAGCCGAACATCGCATCGTCCTTGTCGATCGCGATGTCGGTGATGCTGGCCGTCTCGATCGCCGCGCCGAACGGCCCGACCTCGATCAAGCCCAGCGTCGCCGTGTCGACCCGGTACAGGGTCGTGCCGCTGTGGGCGTACACGGTGGTGAAGTCCGAGATCATCGCGTCCGGGCCGGGCGTCCCATCGATCGTGGAGGAGGCGTCCGGCGCGCCGGGGTCCGCATCCTCACCTCCGGGCACCCCCCGCCCGCAGGCGGCGCTGGCGGCGGCGAGGACCAGGACAGGAACGAGCTTCGGTGCACGCATGGGGCGGGAATCTACTCGTTCTGAATGACGATCCAAGCAGAACTTGAGGTGATCTCCCTTACGCCCGCGCCGGGTGCCTGGCACCCGCGCCGCTGGCCCCGAAGGCCTCATCGAGCAACCCCGGAGCCCCGATCCGGGTGTCAGCCACCCGGATCGGGTAACCCCGGAGCCCCGATCCGGGTGTCAGCCACCCCGGACCAGATGTAGCGACGATGACAACGGAGCCACGACCGGGGGGTGGTGCTGACAGTGCGGCCGGGTGGGTGACACCCCGCGCGGAGAGGAGCCATCGTATGGCTGTCCGGCCGCCGTCCACCGCGACGGTGGGCCGGGGATCCTTGCTGACGCGGAATGACCGGGGCGCTGGCCCTGGTACTCAGCGCACCGTCGCCCTGCCCATGGACCGTCCTGTGCCCGCCGCTCCCGATCCGCGCGCCGCGTCCGCGTCCGCGTCCGGCGGGACGTCGTCGGCCAGCGCCGGCCCGGACCGCACGCAGACGATCCAGTCGCCGCGCCGCGACGCCTCGCGCGACCGCGATCCGGCGACCGCGCCGACGGTCGCGCGCGGGACCCCGTCGTGGAACGAGGCGACCGCGACGCTCCCGTCCGCGCTCCCGATCGACGACCCCGACCGCTACTCGCTGGTCGGCGAGCACGCCCGCGGCGGCCTCGGCCGCGTCGTGCGCGCGGTCGACACCCGCCTCGGCCGCACGGTCGCGGTCAAGGAGCTGCTCAAGAAGAGCGACACGGCCGAGGCGCTGTTCGTCCGCGAGGCGCTGATCACCGCGCGCCTGCAGCACCCCGGCATCGTCCCGGTGATCGAGGCCGGCCGCTGGCCGTCGGGCGAGCCGTACTACGTGATGAAGCTGGTCGAGGGGCGCTCGCTCAAGGAGCTGATCGCCGACCGCAAGACCCTGCCCCAGCGCCTCGCCCTGCTCCCGCACGTCATCGCCGTCGCCGACGCGATCGGCTACGCCCACAGCCGCGACGTCATCCACCGCGACCTCAAGCCGGCCAACGTCGTCGTCGGCGAGTTCGGCGAGACCGTCGTCGTCGACTGGGGCCTCGCCCGCGACGGCCGCGCCGCCAACGCGGCGGCCGACGACGAGCGCCTCACGACCGGGCTGATCCCGTCCTCGGGGAGCGCCCAGACCGTGTCGGGCCGCGTGATCGGCACGCCGCAGTACATGTCGCCCGAGCAGGCGCGCGGCGAGGTCGTCGACGCGCGCTCGGACGTGTACTCGCTCGGCGCGCTGCTCTACGAGGTGCTCGCCGGCGCGCCGCCGTACACCGGCCCCGACGCCGACGCGATCCTCGAGCGCGTCTGCGCCGGCCCGCCGCCGCCGCTCGCCGGCGCGCAGCCCGACGTCCCGACCGATCTGCTCGCGATCGTCACCAAGGCGATGGACCGCGCCCCGGCGCAGCGCTACCCGACGGCCAAGGAGCTGGCGCAGGACCTCCAGCGGTTCGCCACCGGCCAGCTCGTCTCCGCGCAGCACTACTCGACGCTGCACCTGGTGCGCCGGTGGGTGCGCAAGAACCGCGGCGTCGTCGCCGCGCTCGTCGCGTCCGGCGTGATCCTCGTGCTCGTCGCGATCGGCATGATCAGCCGCATCGTCGACGAGCGCAACGTCGCGCGCCGCGAGGGCAAGCGCGCCCAGGTCGCGCGCACGCTGGCCGAGGCGCAGACCAACAACCTGCGCGCGCTGCAGGCCGAGAGCTCGGTCCGCCGCGATCCGACCGCGACCGTCGCCTGGCTCAAGCAGTACCCGCTCGACGCCGACTCGGCCGACGACGTCGCGACGCTGCTCGACGAGGCGCTCGCCTCCGGCGTCGCGCGTCACGTGCTGCGCCAGGACGACTGGGTCTACGACGTCGCGTTCACGCCCGACGGCCGCACGCTCGCCACCGCCAGCAAGGACGGCAGGATCCGCGTCTACGACACGGGCAGCGGCGCCGTGCGCGTGCTCGGCGAGCACCCCGGCGGGATCATGGCCGTGCGGTTCTTCGAGGACGGCAAGGCGTTGATCACCGGCGGCATCGACGGCGGCGTCCGGCTGTGGCCGACCGCGGGCGGCGCCCCGCGCGAGATCGGCCGGCTCGACGGCCCGATCGCGACGCTCGAGGTCGACGCCGACGGCATCCTGCTCGTCGGCAGCGAGAACGAGGACATCGGCGCGTGGCAACTCCCCCAGGGCACGCAGGTGCTGCGGGTGCACGACAACGTCAAGCTGGCCAACATGACCGCCGGCGCCGTGTCCCCCGTCGACGTCCAGGACTGGACCGTCGCCTACCCCGACGGTCGCGTCGCGCGGCTGGCTCGCGGCGAGCCCACCGCGCAGGACTGGACGCTGCCGCGCGCCGCGCGTCAGCTCGCGTACTCGCACGACGGCCAGCGCGTCGCGATCTACGACGGCACCGACCTGCACGTCGCGGACCTCGCGACCGGCGCGATCCACGTCATCGGCTCGGTGTCCGCGCCGGTGCGGCGGCTGGCGTGGTCGCACGACGACGCGCAGCTCGCGATGTGCGGCGAGATGCACGACGCCTACCTGTTCGCGACCGCGCCCACGACGCCGCCGGCGCCTCCGCGCGTGCTCGGCCACGCCGACGCGATCTACAACGTCGAGTTCACCCGCGACGGTAGGCGCGTGCTCACGGCGAGCGACGACGGCACCGCCAAGGTGTGGGACCTCGTGACCGGTCACGTCGACGTGCTGCGCGGCCACGACGACGACGTCTACCAGGCGCGGTTCTCGCCCGACGAGACGATGGTCGCGACCGCCAGCCTCGACGGGACGGCGCGGCTATGGCCGCTCGGCGGCAGCGGCGGACGCGTCCTGGGCGGCGACGTCGACGCGATCTTCGGCGTCCACCTGCTGCCCGACGGCGACGCGATCACCGTGTCGATGCCGTTCCAGGTCCACCGCTGGGACCTCGCCTCCGGCACGGCCACCCCGGTCATCCCGCGCACCGACTCGGTGTTCAAGACGATGCGCCCGGTGATCTCCGCGGCCGGCGACGTGGCGTACACGCGCGAGCAAGCGGGCGACGTGCACGTCGTCCGCCCGGACGGGACGACCGTGGTGCTGCGCGGCCACACCGGGCGCGTCTCGGGCGGAGGCTTCACCGCCGACGGCGCGGCGTTGATCACGGCGAGCTACGACGGCACGGTGCGGCGATGGGACGTCGCGCGCGGCACCGGCGAGGTGATCTCGCGCGGCGCGCCCGTGATCGAGGCCGGCGTGCCGACGACGCGCGATCAGCTCCTGGTCGCGCGCGACCGCGAGCTCGCCGTGCTCGACTTCTCCGGCCGCGTGATCGCCCGGGTGGCGATGGCCGACGTCGGGTGGACGTTCGGCGCGAGCAAGGCGACGTTCGCGCCCGACGGCAAGCGCGTGCTGCTCATCGACAAGCGCTCGAACCACCTGTGGACGCCCGCGACGGGCGCGATCACCCCGCTCGAGTGGACCGGGCACCACGCGACCAACGTCGCGTTCTCGCCCGACGGCGCGACCCTCGCGGGCGCGATGGCCGACCGCACCGTGCGGCTGTGGCGCGCCGACGATGGACGGCTGCTGCGCACGTTCACCGGCCACACCGACTTGGTGATGGCGGCCGCGTTCTCGCCCGACGGCGCGCTGCTCGCGACGACCGCCTACGACCGCACCGTCCGGGTGTGGAACGTCGCCGAGGGCACCTCGCGCGTGCTCCGCGGCCACGCGGCGTCGGTCGAGGCGGTGCGGTGGATCGAGGACGGCCGCACGCTGCTCACCGCCAGCCGCGACGGCACGCTGCGAGTGTGGCCGGTCCCGACGACGTCGACCGCGGACGCGACCGAGCTGCGCCGCCGGATCGAGGCCGCGACCACCGCGATCGTCGGCCCCGACGATCGGCTCGCGACGCCGGTCGCGCCGTAGCGAGGAGACGGAGACGGAGACGGAGACGGAGACGGAGGCAGAGACGGAGGCGGAGACGGAGGCAGAGACGGAGGCGGAGACGGATACGGAGGCGGAGGCGGATACGGAGGCGGAGGCGGAGGCGGAGAAAGCTCCGCTCATCCTGAGCAGGGCCGAGCGCCAGCGAGGCCCGTGTCGAAGGATGGTGACAGTCGTGGCTCGCGGCGGGCCGCGCACACCGCGCACGTCCTCGTCGCGCGCGCGGCGCATCCGCCGGCACGAGCACCGGGTGACTCGTGGCGAATGCGCGGGATGGATGGGCCCCTCGGTCCGGGGTTCACCCCCGGATCGCGCACGCGCCGCGCCGACCCGTCCGAGGGGAGGGCGTGGATGGCGGGGGGTGGGAGTTCCCCTCGAACGGGTCGTCACGGCGCCGGCGTGCGCCGACCGCGTGCAGCGGCTGCTGTGGCCGATGGTGCGGTAGCGCCGGCGGGCGCGCGGCGCCCGTGGCGCGCGGGCGCGCGCCTGCGGCGCCCGCCGCTACCGCATCAGCCGCCACAGCATCGCGCGCAGCCGGTCGAGCGTCGCGTAGGCGCAGTCGGCGTCGGCGAGGTGGCCCCAGGCGACGCCGAGCCGCAGCGCCGTCGTGGCCTCCACGGCGCTGGCGCGCGCGATGCGAAACCGGTTCGCGCTGTCGCGCGCCTTGCGGTCGACGGCC
>WYBA01000090.1 GCA_011526095.1 Myxococcales bacterium
CGTGTGGTGGGCGCGCCGCGCGCGCCGGCGCGACGACCTCGGCGATCGCCAGCGCGCGCCCGGGTCCGGCGACCGCGAGCAGCCGCGCCGCCTCGGCCCGCGCCGCGGCGCCGAGCGGGCCGGCGACGCGCGCGAGCGCGGCCACGCCGCCGTCGAGCACCGCCGCCGCCGCGAGGACGCGCGCGACCGTGTCCGGCGCGGGCGCGGTCATTCGGTGGCGTCGGGGTCGTCGACGCCGGCGACGTGCTCGCCCATCGGCGGCGCCGCGGTCTCGGCCCGGCGCGGCCGCCGCGGCGCGCGCAGCTTGAAGCGGAGCAGCTTGCCGCCCGGCCCGCGCGGCAGGTTGTCGACGAACTCGATCCACCGCGGGTACTTGTACGGCGCGAGCTCCTGCTTGACGTAGTCGCGCAGCTCGGCGGCGAGCGCCGGGCCGCGGTCGTGCCCGACGTTGGGCACGACGAACGCCAGCGGCTTGATCAGCCCGTCCTCGTCGTCGGCGCCGATCACCGCGCACTCCCACACCGCCTCGTGCGCGGTGAGCGCGCGCTCGACCTCGAGCGGCGACACCCACTTGCCGCCGACCTTGAACAGATCGTCGACGCGGCCGCAGTGGTGGAACATCCCGGCGCCATCAACCATGAACCGGTCGCGCGTCGCGAACCAGCCGTCGTGGAACGGCGCGGCGCCCGGCCCGGTCTCGCCGTGGTAGCCGACGAACATCGACCCGCCGCGCAGCTCGAGCGTGCCGATCTCGTCGGGGCCGACCGTCCGGCCGTCGTCGTCGACGACGCGCGCCTCGATCCCCGGCAGCGGCCGGCCGCACGTCGCCGAGCGCCCGTCGGCGGCGGCGGGCGCGGCGAGCGCGATCTGGAGCAGCTCGGTCAGGCCGTAGCCGACCTTGACCGCGCACCCCAGGGTCTCGCGGATCCGCGGCAGCAGCTTCTCGGGCATGCCCTCGCCCGCCGCGATCGCCAGCCGGACCGCGGCCAGCGGCAGCAGCCGCCCCTCGGCCGCGGCGTCCCGCGCGAGCTGGCCGTAGATGGACGGCGTCGCGAAGATCACCGTCGGCTCGTGCTCGACGACCGCCGCGAACACGACGTCCGAGTGCGCCTGCTCGGGCACCAGGATCGACTCGGCGCCTGCGGCGACCGGGAACAGCAGCGCGGTGCCCAGGCCGTAGGCGGTCGCGAACCGCGGCAGGCTGAGCACGCGATCGCCCTCGGACAGCGCGCACAGGTGGTGCCCGAACGACTCCCACGCCGCCAGCGCCGTCGCGTGGGAGTGGCTGACGCCGCGCAGGTCGTCGCTCGGCGTGCCGGCCGAGTAGAGGATCAGGCACGGCTCGGCGGGGTCGACCTCGGCGGCGGGCCCCGGCGCCGCCCCGGCGACGAGCGCGTGGTAGTCGCGCTCGCCCGCGTCGCGGCGGGCGACGCCGACCACGATCACCTCGCGCAGCGCCGGGACGTCGGCGCGCGCCTCGTCGAGCACGGGCAGCAGGTCGGCGTCGACCACGGCGGCGACGCACCCGGCGTGGTCGAGGAACGTCCGCACCTCGTGCGCGCGCGACAGCTCGGACAGCGGCACCGCGGTCGCGCCGGCGTGGATGATCCCGAGGATCGACGCGGCGCCCTCCAGCGTGTCCCGCGTCATCACCGCGACGCGATCGCCGCGGCCGAGGCGCAGCGCGCGCAGCGCGGACGCGACGCGCCCGACCTGGTCGGCGAGCTGCCCGAACGTCCACGCCCGCTCGCCCTCGCGCAGCGCGACCTTGTCGGCGAAGCCCCGGTCGAGCGCGCCCTGGCACAGGCGGTGCGCCAGGTTGTGGGACGGCGACGTCATCCGCGGGCATAGTAGCACCGTGCGCATCGTCGCAGGCCAGCTCGGCGGCCGCCGGCTCCGCGCCCCGGCCGGGGCGGCGACGCGGCCCACCTCGGAACGGGTCCGCGAGGCCCTGTTCAACATCCTCGGGCCGCCGCCGGAGGACACCCACGTCCTCGACCTGTTCGCCGGCTCGGGCGCGCTCGGGCTCGAGGCCCTGTCCCGCGGGGCCGCGTCGGCGACGTTCGCCGACACCGCCCGCGCCGCGCTGATCGCGCTGCGCGCCAACATCGCCGAGCTCGGCGTCGGCGACCGCGCGCGCGTCGTCGCCGGCGACGCGCTGGCGGTGGTGGCCGCGCCGCCGCCGGCGCCGTGGCGATGGGTGTTCATCGACCCGCCCTACCGGTCCGACCTCGCCGCGCGCGCGCTCGAGCGGCTCGGCGCCGAGCCGGGTTCGCTCGCCGCCGGGGCGGTCGTGATCGTCGAGTACGATCGCCGCAACCCGCCGCTCGAACGCCATGGATCTCTGCTAAGAACGGACCTGCGTCGCTACGGCGACACCCACCTCGCGTTCTACCGGCCATGATCGTCACGCCCAGCGATAGCCAGCCCGACAGCAAGCACGTGGTCGCGGTCTACCCGGGCACGTTCGATCCGATCACCAACGGCCACCTCGACATCCTCGAGCGCGCGCTCGCGATGTTCGACCGGATCATCGTCACGATCGCGCTCAACGTCCGCAAGCAGCCGCTGTTCACCGTCGACGAGCGGATCGGCTTCATCCGCGACGCGATCGCGCCGCACGCCGCGCGCGTCGAGTTCGCGTCGTTCGACGGGCTGCTCGTCGACTTCTGCCAGCGCCGCAACGCCCGGGTGATCGTCCGCGGGCTGCGCGCGATGGCGGACTTCGAGTACGAGTTCCAGTTCGCCCACATGAACCGCCGGCTCGCGCCCGGGATCGACACCGTGTTCTTCATGACCGACGAGCGCAACCACTACGTGTCGAGCTCGCTGGTGAAGGAAGTGTCGAGCCTCGGCGGCGACGTCACCGGCCTCGTCCCGCCGCCCGTCGTCCGCGCGCTCGCCGCCAAGTTCGCCGTCGGTTCCGGATCCAGGTCCGGCCCCAAGTCTGGACCGTGACCGCCGGGCGTCTGCCCGGCGGCGGTCACCCGCTGCCTGAAGCCGCTGCAAGGAAAGTCGTCATGGCCACGCCCAACCTCAAGACCGCGTCTCGCCTCGATCCGATCAAGCCGTCGATCACCCTCGCGGTGACGGCCAAGGCCGCCAAGCTCAAGGCCGACGGGGTCGACGTGATCAGCTTCGGCGCCGGCGAGCCGGACTTCGACACCCCGGATCACATCAAGGACGCGGCGCGCGCTGGCCTCGACAAGGGCGTCGGCAAGTACACCGACGTCGCCGGCATCGCGCCCCTGCGCGCGGCGATCGCCGCCGAGCTGTCGCGCGTCCACAAGACGACGATCGCCCCCGAGAACGTGCTCGTCTCCACCGGCGCCAAGCACAGCCTCTACAACCTGTTCATGGCGCTGCTCGACCCGGGCGACGAGGTGATCATCCCCGCGCCGTACTGGGTGTCGTACCCGGACATGGTGATGCTCGCCGGCGGCAAGCCGGTGATCGTCGAGGGCAAGGCCGAGGACGACTTCGCGGTGCGCCCCGAGGCCGTGCGCGCGGCGTGCACGCCGCGCACCCGCGCGATCGTGCTCAACAACCCGTCGAACCCGACCGGCGCGGTCTACACCCCTGCGCAGATCCAGGCGCTCGCCCAGGTGTGCGAGGAGCAGAACCTGCTGGTGATCTCCGACGACATCTACCGCCAGCTCGTCTACGCCGGCGCCGAGTACGCGTCGATCGCCGCGGTCTCGCCGTCGCTGGCGGCGCGGACGATCCTGGTCGACGGCGTGTCGAAGACCTACGCGATGACCGGGTGGCGCATCGGCTACACCGCCGGCCCCGCGCCGATCATCAAGGCGATGACCAAGATCCAGGGCCAGTCGACGTCGAACCCGACGCACATCGCCCAGGTCGCGACGCTGGCGGCGCTGACCGGCCCGCAGGACTGCGTCGAGACGATGCGCAAGGCGTTCGACGAGCGCCGGATCAAGATCGTCGAGCTGCTGCGCGCGATCCCGGGCGTGACCTGCCGCGAGCCCAAGGGCGCGTTCTACGCGTTCCCCGACGTCTCGACGTTCGTCGGCCGCAAGACCGCGGACGGCAAGGTGCTCGGCGACGACGTCGCGCTGTGCGACTGGCTGGTCGAGCACGCCAAGGTCGCGGTCGTCCCGGGCTCGGGGTTCGGCGCGCCGGGCCACGTCCGGCTGTCGTACGCGTGCGCGATGAAGAACATCGTCGAGGGGGTGCGGCGGCTGCACGAGGCGCTGATCGGGTTGACTCGATGATCGACCTCGGCGGCGTCGGCGACGTCGGCCTGGTCACCGGCGCGCTGCTCGGCACGCTGCTCGGCGCGCGCCACGCGCTCGAGCCGGACCACCTCGCCGCGGTGTCGACGCTCGTCGCGGAGCGGCCGCGGCCGCGCCAGGCGGCGCTGCTCGGCGCGCTGTGGGGCATCGGCCACGCCGGCGCGCTCGTCATCGTCGGCGCCGTGCTGCTGCTCGCCCGCGGCCAGCTCCCCGAGCGCGCGATCAGCGCGGCCGAGCTCGCCGTCGCGGTCATGCTGATCGTCCTGGGCGCGCGCGGCGTGCGACAGGCGCTGCGCGGCGGCGCGGGCGAGGTCGCGCCCCACCGCCACGGCGCGGTGACCCACGCCCACGCCGGCGCGCACGACCACGTCCACCTCGGCGCGCGCGCGGTCGCGCTGCGCCCGCTGGTGATCGGCCTGATCCACGGCCTGGCCGGCTCGGGCGGCCTCACCGCGCTGGCGCTCGCCGAGATGCCGAGCGCGGGCGCCGCGATGGTCTACATCGGCGCGTTCGGCGCGGGCTCGGTCGCCGGGATGGCGGCGGTGTCGGGCGTCGTCGGCGCCTCGCTCGGCGCGGTCGTGCACAGCGCGCGCGCGCGCGCCGCGCTGATCGGCGCCGCCGGCGCGCTCAGCGTCGTCGTCGGCGTCGTGTGGGGCGCCGCGGCGCTCGGCGCGGCCTGACGCGCCACGGGTAACGCGGCGGTCACCTGTAGCGGGGATCGCACTCCCCCGTGCTCTTGAACGTGATCGCCGGCACGACGATCATGCGCGCGTGCTCCGGCCGTCCGAGCGCTACCAGATCATCGAGCGGCTCGGCGCCGGCGGCCTCGGCGTCGTGCACCGCGCGCTCGATCGGGTGACCGGCCAGCACGTCGCGCTCAAGGTGATGCCGCGCCCGGCGGGGGGCACCAACCTCCAGGGCGAGTTCGTCGCGCTCGCCCGGCTGCGCCACCCCAACATCGTCTCGGTCCTCGACTACGGCCTGACCGAGAGCGGCCACGAGTACTTCACGATGGAGCTCGTCGCCGGGCCGCCGCTGGCGCAGGCGGCGGGCCCCGCCGAGTCGGCGCGGTTCTTCGCGCTGCTCGGCGGCGTGCTCGACGCGCTCGGCGCGGTCCACGCCCGCGGCATGGTCCACGCCGACATCAAGCCGTCGAACATCCTCGTCGCCGCCGACGCGCTCGCGACCGACCCGGGGCGCGCCGCGCGCCTCGCCGACTTCGGGCTCGCCGCGGTCGCCGGCGCCGCCGGCGCCGCGCGCGGCACGTTCCTCTACGCCGCGCCCGAGGCGTGGGCCGGCCGGGTCGACGCGCGGAGCGATCTCTACGCGCTCGGCGTCGTGATGTACGAGCTCGCCGCCGGGCAGCGGCCGTTCGAGGGCGCGACGCCGCACGAGGTGCTGCTGGCCCAGCGCCGCGGCGCGCCGCTCGATCCGCGGACGTTCCGCCCGCAGCTGTCGCCGGGGCTCGCCGAGCTGATCGTCTCGCTGTGCGATCCGGCGCCCGGCGCCCGGCCCCAGACCGCCGACGAGGTGCGCGACCGGCTGGGCGAGCTCGCCCGCGCGCGCGGGGTCGCCCAGCCGCGCGCCGACGGCGCGTCGCGCTCGACGCCGCGCGCGCTCGGCGTCGGCGGCGCGGTGGTCGGGCGCGAGCGCGAGCTGACCGAGCTGGAGGCGGCGTGGCGCGAGGCCCGCGGCGGCCGCGGCCGCGCGGTGCTGCTCGCCGGCGAGGGCGGGATCGGCAAGTCGCGGCTGCTCGCCGAGCTCGCGGTCCGCGTCCAGGTCGACGGCGGCCACGCGGTGCGCGTCTCGGTCGCGGCCCGATCTGGCGTCGCGTGGCCCGGGGTCGACGAGCTGGCGCGCGCGCTGTTGACCCTGGCCGGCGCCGACTGGGCCGACGCCGGCGACGCCGAGCGCGGCCGGGCGCTCGCCGCGCGGGTGCCGCGCGCCGGCGTCGCGACGGTGCCGGGCGCGCCCGCGGCCGACGCCGCGC
>WYBA01000091.1 GCA_011526095.1 Myxococcales bacterium
CAGGCGCCGCGCGACGCCGAGCTCGGGCGCGCGGTCGCGCAGGCGTGGGCGCTCACCGGCGACGCGGCGCGCTGCCTGCGCGCGTTCGCCGCCGTCACCCCGAGCCGGGGCGAGGGCCCCGCCACCTCGGACGACGCCGGCCGGCTCGCCGGCGCGGCGCTGCTCCACGCCGGCCACCACGCCGCCGCCGTGCGCGCGCTGCGCCACGCGATGCCGCGGCTGACCACGCCCGACGACTGGCGCCTGGTCGCGGCGGCGGCGTGGTACGCCGAGGACGACGCGATCGCGGCGATCGGCTACCAGCGCTACCTCGAGGCCGGCGGCACCGAGGACGCGCAGACCCTGCACGGCCTCGCCACCGCGCTGTACGAGTCGGGGCAGTGGGCGCGGTGCGAGGAGGTCGCGCGCCGGCTGCTCGAGGTCGCGGGCAACGAGCCGACGTTCCGCGCGTGCGGGCTGCACGCGATGGCGCGCGCGCTCGCCGGGCGCGGCGCGTGGGGCGACGCGCTGCGGTGCGCGCGCGAGGCGGCGGCGCTCGCGCCGCTCGCCGATCAGGCGGCCGAGCTCGCCGAGACGGTGCGGCTGTGCGAGGCGCAGCAGGCGCCGCCGTTCCGGCCCAGCGCCGAGACGTCGCTCGAGCGCCAGGCGTGGGCCGCGCTCGAGGCCGGCGATCTCGCGACGCCCGAGCGGCTCGCGGCGGCCGGCAACTCGTGGGGCCTGTTCCGCGCGGCGCTCGCGGCGAGCGAGCACCGCGGCGAGCGCGAGGTCGGCCCGCAGGTCAGCCCGCGCGCGCTCGACGCCGCGCGGATGGTGCTCGAGCGCACCGTCGGCGCGACCGTGCGCGACGCGGCGCTGTGCCGCGTCCGCGCGCTGCGGCTGCGCGAGACCGGGTTCATCCAGCTCGATCCGCCGCCGCCGCTCGGCGCGCGCCAGCCGCGCGCCGCGTTCGAGCTGGAGTGGGCGCGCCGCCTGACGAGCGGCCTCGCGCCCGCGCGCAGGACCAGGACGATGACGGCCGAGACCGGGGGAATGACGACATGACACGCAGGCACATCGCGCTGACGGCGCTCGCGGCCGCGGCCCTCGCCGGGTGCGGCGACAAGAAGGAGGCGGGCACCGGCGCAGCGACCGGGACCGGCGGGGCCACCGCCGCGCCCGCGCCCGCGCGCGACGCCGCGACCGCCGCGACCGCGCCCGACGCCGCGCCGGCCGGGCCGTCCGCCGGCGCGCTCGCCGGCAAGGTGCCGCGCGCGCCGCGTGCGTTCGCGGTCGCGCTCGCGCGCCCGACCGGCGCCGTGGTCGTGATCGACCCCGACGGCTTCCGGATCAAGCCCGCGCCGGCGACCTGGGGCGAGCTCGCCGGGCTCGACCGCCTCGGCGGCCCCGCCGAGCGCAGCCACTTCAGCGCGCGCGCCGGCGTGCTCGAGGCGCTGGCGCAGGGCACCGGCCCCGCCGCCGACCAGGCGCGCGCGTTCCGCGAGGCGTTCGGCGAGCTCGGCTTCGGCACGGGCGGCTTCGGCAGCGCCGGCACCGGCGGCGGCTACGGCAACGCCCCGGTCGAGGTCGAGGTGTCGCTGACCTACCTGGTCGCGACCGACGCGACCCTGCCGGCGATCACGCCGACGATCATCGCCACGCCCACGACCCACGTCGGCGCCGTGCTGCGCGCGCTCGACGCCATGGGCGGCACCCTGGTCGTCGACGCCGACGGCGCGCTCGCCGCGATGGCGCTCGCCGCGCCGTGGACCGATCCGGGGTGGGGCGGCGCGCCCGTGCCCGACGACGAGCTCACCTACGACGCGTGGATCGTCCCCGGCGGGCTCGTGATCGACGCCCACGACGACTTCGCGATGCGCCGGCTCGGGTTCGTCGACGGCGTCGTCGATCCCGAGATCGTGAAGTCGTCGCTCGACAACTTCCGCGCCCAGCTCCCCGCCGGCGCCGAGCCGGTCGTCGACGTCCTCGCCGCCGAGGACGCCTCGACCCAGGATCTCGTCCACGCCCTCGCCGCGCTCCACGCCGCCGGCGCGCGCCGCGTCGGCGTCGGCGTCGCGCCGTGGGCGATGCCGGCGTTCGGCATGGACGGCAAGCGCGACTTCGGGCCGATCGGGCTCGGCAAGCGCTCGACGGTCCCCGTGATGCGCTACGGCAAGATCGAGGCCGTCGGCGAGCTCGACAAGGCCATCATCCGCCGCTTCCTCCGCCGCGCCCACGATTCGCTGATGGGCTGCTACAAGGACCAGCTCGTCACCAAGCCCGCGATCGGCGGCGACGTCCGCGTGCAGTTCACCGTCGACACCGAGGGCCGGATCACCACCGTCGAGCCCTCCGGCTTCGATCCCGAGGTCACGCGCTGCGTCGCCCGCGTCATCAAGGCGATCGAGCTCCCGAAGCCGGACAAGGGCATCGTCAACGTCTCGACGACGCTGACGTTCCGCCCGACGGGGGCGTGACCGTGCACCACACCGCACGCGGCGCGCTCGGGCTCGCCGCGCTCGGGCTCGCGGTCGCGACCGCGTGCTCCAGCCGCGAGGACGGCAGCGGTGCGGGCGCGGCGCGGACGGCGTCGGAGGACGCGTTCGTCGCGCCGTCCGCGCCGCGCGATGCCGCGCCTGCCGCGCCGCCCGTCGGCTCGCTCGCCGGGAAGCTGCCACGCGCACCGCGCGCCTTCACCATCACGCCGGGCCAACCCCCCCCCGCGGTGCTGCGGCTCGATCGCGACGGCTACCGGCTGCATCGCGCGCCCGCGACATGGAGCGAGCTCGCGACCCTCGACCTCGCGGCGGGTACCGTCTTCAAGCGCCACGATCGTGCGCGCGACGGAGCCCTCGAGCTGCTCGCGAGCGGCGGCGGTCCCGCCGCAGACCAGGCTCGCGCGTTCCGTGACGCACTCGAGGTCGCAGCCGCCAACACCGGCGTCGCCGAGGTCGCCGGCGAGGTGCCCGCCCTGCCCGGCGACGACGACGAGGCCGAGGTCTCGCTGACCTACCTGATCGCGACCGACGCCGCGCTACCGGCGACCACGCCGCTGCTCGTGGTCGCCCCCGACCTGAACGTCGAGCACCTGCTCGGCGCGCTCGACGTGCTCGGCGGGGTCATCGCCGTCGAGGCCGACGGCGCGCTCGCCGCGATGGCGCTCGCCGCGCCGTGGGCCGAGGCCGGCTGGGGCGGCGCGCCCGCACCGGACGACGCGCCCACCTACGACGCGTGGATCGTGCGCGGCGGCCTCGTCATCGACGCCCACGCCGGCGCCGAGATGCGGCGCCTCGCGATCGTCGACGGTGGCGTCGACGTGGCCCGCGTCGAGGCGTCGCTCGCCCGGTTCCGTGCCCGACTCCCCGCCGGCGCCGAGCCCGTGGTCGACGTGCTGGTGGCGGATCACGCGACCGTGCAGGACCTCGTCGATGGCCTCGCGGCGCTCCACGCCGCCGGCGCGCGCCGCGTCGGTGTCGGCGTCGCGCCGTGGCGCACGCCCGCCTTCGGGCCGGACGGCGCGCCGGTCGTCGCGGCCCGCGCCGCCGCGACGGTGGAGGTCGACGAGGTCCGCGTCGACGGCGCGCTCGACGAAGCGGTCGTCGGCCGCTACCTCCGGCGCGTGCGCACGAACCTGGTGGCCTGCTACCTCACGAGGTTCCCCGTGCCGCCCGCGAGCGGCGCCGACGTCCGCCTCGAGCTCACGATCGACTCGCAGGGACGGATCTCGACCGCCCGGGTCACGGGGCCGGATCCCGAGGTCGACGCGTGCGTCACTGGCGTGGTCGAGGCGCTCGAGCTCCCCAAGCCGAAGCAGGGGCGCGACGTCCGCGCCACGACGACGCTGCGGTTCCGCCCGGCGGAGCCGTAGCGCCGCACGGAGCGGCGGAATACCGCGAGGGTGCGAGCTGCCTACGGGCGCTGCTCGCCGTCGTCGAGCGGGATCACGGTCGTCGACCAGCACTTCTTCCGCCCGCTCGACAACGTCGCGCACGTCGCTGCCTGGTAGCCCTGCACGGCGATCGCGTCCGTGATCCCCGGGATACGCGTGACGCCGTAGGTGTGGACCTGCCGACCGTCCTCGCGAGGATAGTTGGCGCCCCAGCAGTGCACCTCGCCCTTGATGACCACACACGTCTGCATCCAGCCGGCAGCGACGTCGGACGCGCCGGTCGCAACGACGAGGGGACACGGACCTTTGTAGGGCGGCTCGGGCGCGATTCCGTACAGCCCACCCCAGCACCAGACCCGTCCCGACGCTTCGAGCGCGCACGCGAGCAGGTGAGTGGTCGTGACCTCGGTCGCGTCCGTCGGCCCCGGGACCTTCACCGGACCGCGGCTCTCCTCGGCTTCGACCCCGTCGCCAAGCTGGCCATCCGCGCTGCGCCCCCAGCAGTACACATCGCCGTCTGCGACGACGCACGCATACCCTCCATCGTCCGGCGTGGCCGAGCTACGCACTCGCCCAGGAATCAGGACGCTGTCCGGACGCTGCGCAGCGGTCGGCGGCGCGCCACGCCCCTCCGCCACCACGCACGTGACCTGCGCGTCCGCCAGCGTGCACCACGAGCTCACGGCCGACGGCGCGGCCTTCTCGCACGCCGCAGCGGCGGCCAACGTCGCAAGCAGGGGAAGGGTGATTCTCATCGACGGATCGTGCGGATCGCGACCGACCGCGAGCGCGTCGAACCGTATCGCGTCGGACCGTCCCGCGTCGAACGGGAGCCGCGCGCGCAGTGACGGCCCGCGCGTCGAGCGCGCCGCGCCACGCCACGCCACGCATCCTGGTCGAGCGCCGCGCCGCTACGCCTGCGCCCGCGGCCGCTCGCCCACGCGCTCGGATACGCCGTCGCCGACGACGAACACCTCGTGCTCGACCCGCGCGACCTCGGCGTCGCGGCTGGTGTCGGCGGTCATGAAGTCGCGGAACTGGTGTCCGGGCCGGGTCAGCTTGCAGTACGCGTTGAACAGCTTGTTGAACCGCGCCAGCATCTCCGGCGCCGGCCGCGGCAAGAGGAACCCGGCGCGCTCGGACAGGTGCACGACCTTGCGCAGGATCGAGCCGGCGAAGTCGAACGCGTCGACGCCGAGGACGGCGAGGTCCTCCTCGAGCAGCAGGATCAACGGCAGCGTCGGCAGCGCCATGCGCAGCCGGCGCGACCGCGCCAGCGGGCTGCGCTGCTGCCACTTCGACATCGGGAAGTCCTTGAAGTAGCTCTGCGGCAGCGCGGTGTGGCGCGACTCGTCGAGGTGGAACAGCCGCAGGATCTCCAGGCCCGGCAGGTGCGCGAGCGCGCCGAAGATCGACAGCGCGATCGTCTCGACCAGCACGTTCATCCCGTAGAACTTCTCGAGCCCGCGCGCGCGCAGCACGCCCTCGAGCAGCAGGTACTCCCACGCGCTCTGGCGCGGCACCGGGACGTCGAACGCGCCGATCAGCTCGCGCATCACGACGAAGTGCTTGGCCTCCTCGAGCACCTGCATCGTCACCGCGGCCTTGGCGCCGCTCGACCGCACGTCGCGCAGGTTGGTCGCCGACACCAGCCACGCGTACGCCTCGCCGTGGCCGATCGCGGACAGGATGTTGACGAGCGCCTGCTTCTGGCGCGGCGTGTACGTGCGATCGAGCAGCTCGCGGAACTCGCGGCTGCCCAGGCGGGCGCGCGCCTGCTTGTCGGCCGGGCTCATCGCCTGCTCCGCCATGTCGCGCACCGCGCGCTCGGCCTCGGTGAGATCGCGGAACGTCGTCCACGGCGCGTGCTGCTCCGCCTTCCACAGCAGGCGCAGGCTCTTGTCGTAGTGGCGCTTGCGCATCTCGTCGTTGGGCCCGCCGACGAACTCGTAGCGCTCGTCGTCGTAGTCGGCGGCGCGGCCGCCGAGGCCGAGCCGCCCGCGCACGCGATCGCGGAGGCGAACGGCGCGGTTGACGAGGTGCTCGACGCGGCGGTTGATCCGCGCGGCGCGGGCGTTGATGGGCAGCTCGGTGAGGTCCATGCGACCGAGCGTCACTGACCGAAGGTCAACTCGAGTTGACGGGCGTCAAGTCGCGGCGCGCGCGGCTCACTCGACCGCGGTGATGTCCAGCTCGCGCACGCCGCCGGGGACGCGGACCTCGCCGACCTCGCCGACACGCTTGCCGCACAGCGCGCGCCCCAGCGGCGAGCGCGGCGTCACGACCTGCACCGCGCCACCGGCGAGCGCCTCGCCGCCGCCGCCCGGCGCGACGAAGAACCGGCGCGGCTCGCCGTCCTCCTCGACGGTCACCAGCGCGCCGGCGGCGATCGCGTCGGCCTCGGCGAACCGGCGCAGCGCCAGCGTCTCGACCGTCGCCAGCTCGCCGGCCAGCTCCTCGACCCGCTGCGCCTGGCCGCGCGCGACGTACGACTGCTCGAGCCCGCGCGTGTCCTTGTCGTTCTCGGCCTTCGCCTCCTCGTGCGTCGCGCCCTCGATCGCCGCGGCGTGGGCGGCGCGCGCGGTCGCGAGCGCCGCGCGCAGCCGCTCCGCGAGCTCGTCGCGGAGCGCGCCCTTGCTCGGCTTCTTCATGGGCCGACTATCGCGCACGCACGCCCGCTGGACATCCCCCGGGCCACCCGCGATGCTGGGCCCGTGAGCCGCCCTCGCCGCCCCGCAGCCGCCCTCGAACACGCCCAGCGTCGCCTCGTCGCGGCGGTGGACGGGCTCGTCGCGGGCCTGGTCGCGGCGACCGCGGATCACGTCCAGCACCAGCTCGCCGCCGCGCTCGCCACGATCCCCGCGCCGCTCGCGGCGGCGCGCAGCGCGCGCGGCGGGCGCAGGACGCGCGACGGCCGGCCGAGCGCCGCGGCGCCGGCGCTGGCGCTGGAGCCGGACCTCGGCCGCGTCCGCGCCGCGCTGGCCGACGTGATCCGCGAGCGCGGGCTGTCCCAGCGCGAGGCGCAGATCCTGGTCGCGAGCGTCCACGGCACGCCGCGCGATCGGCTCGCCGAGGTGCTGGGGGTCGGCGAGAACACGATCAAGACGCAGGTCCGCGTGCTGCTCGGCAAGCTCGACCTCGGGCCGACCCTCAACGACGCGGTGTGGGCCGTGCGGTGCCGCGCCGACGGGCGCGCGGTCGTGCCGCTGCCGGCGCGGTAGTCAGGCGAGATCGGTAGCAACCGCGGCGCGCGGGCGGCGATAGGCCGGGGCAGCCAGCCCTCGGAGCCACATGTCGCGCCCGCACGAGCCCTCGCGCCCCACGCCGCCGCCCAGCCATCGCGGCGGACGAGCATCCCCTTGCCGGGGTGAACGGCGGCCCGCCGCGTGCAACCACGGTGGGTGGGCCCACGGTCATCGCGGCCGCGTTGTCGCTGGCGGACGCGCCCGGCTATCGTCGCGCAGGAGCTGTCGTGTCCAGGGATGAAGCGCGCACCGAGGACGAGCATCGCGGCGATCGAGTCCGGCGCGCCTTTCGGGGGATACAATGACACCTTCTGTGAAGGCCACGGCTGATCTCGCCCCGAACCCGCCGGCCGCCACGGGCGATCTCGGAGCCTTCGAGCGCGAGCTCGACCGTGTTCGCCTGCGCGCGCTCCGCACGTACGCGCGTATCGAGGGGCGCGAGCCTGACGCCGAGGCGCTGACGACACGCCTCGCCGCCGTGGGTGGAGCCGACGCGGCGGAGCGCGTCCACGATCTGAGCGCGAGGCTGGGCCTCGAGCCTGACGACGTGGGTCTGCTCTGGGCGGTGGTCGCTGCATCGATCGATCCGGTCCTCGCCCTGCACCTGCCGAGCACGGGGCCGCGGCGCGGCGGGGTGAACGCGACCGGGCTCTCCCTGGCGCAGTACACGGCGATGGTCGAGCTGGATCACGCGCGCGCCCGCCGACTCGCGCTCCGCGTGGCAGGCGCCCACCCGCTCCGTGTCCACGGGCTCGTCGAGCCACGCGTCGGACAGCCGCTCGGTCCGGACACCGGCCTCGTCGCGCCGATCCGCGTCGCGAGCTACCTCTCGGGCGACGACACGCCCGACCCGGCGCTGGAGGCGTTCGGTGGCCTGGTCGACCGACCCGAATCCCCCGTGCTCGACGGTCCGAGCGAGGCGCTGGTCACGCGCCTCCGGCAGCTCGCGAACGGCCCCGTGTGCAGCCCCGTCGTCCTGCTCGGGCGGCGCGGCGTTGGCCGACGCGCGCTCGTGCGGATCGCCGCCGATCGGCCTGTCGCGTTCGTCGATCTCGAGCGGGTCCCACGCGATCGGCACGGCCTCGGTGACGCGCTCGCCGCGCTCGGCCGTGAGGTGCTGCTGGGCGGCGCGCTTCCCTTGATCGCAGGGCTCGACGAGCTGAGCGGTCCGGGTGACGACGTCGACGATCGCCGCCGCGAGGTCGCGCGCTTCGTCGATCGTTGCCGCGGCGCGGTCTTCCTGACCGCGACGCGAACCGTGCCCCGGATCGAGACCCGGCAGACACCCGTTCGGATCGACGTCCCGCTGCCGTCGGCGCGGATGCGCGCCGCGCTCTGGCGGCGCGCGCTCGGCGACGCGGCCGAAGGCATCGACCAGGACGTCGGCGCTGCGGCGCTGCGGTTCCAGCTCGGCCCCGGGGGCATCGGCGCCGCGGTGGGTAGCGCCCGCGCCGCCGCCGCCGCGCAGGGGGTGTCGATCAGCGCCTCCCACCTCGCCGAGGGTGTGCGGTCGACGATCGAGGAGCGCCTCCAGGGGCTTGCGCGACGTCACTCCACGGCCTTGACCTGGGACGACGTCGTCTTGCCGTCCGACACCGCCGAGCAGATCGAGCAGCTCGTCGCCAGGATCCGCCACTCCTACCTCGTGCTCGAAGAGTGGGGCATCGGGCGGCACTTGCCCGGCCCAGGGGTCGCCGCGCTGTTCAGCGGCTCACCAGGGACGGGGAAGACGCTGGTTGCCTCGCTCGTCGCGAAGGCGCTCGACCTCGACCTTTACCGCGTCGATCTCTCGCAGATCGTCTCGAAGTGGATCGGCGAGACCGAGAAGCAGCTCGAAGAGGTCTTCGCCGCCGCTGAGAGTGGCCACGCGGTGCTCCTCTTCGACGAGGCGGACGCGCTCTTCGCCAAGCGCACGGAGGTGAAGGGCGCTACCGAGCGCTACGCCAACCTCGAGATCAACTTCCTGCTCCAGCGCCTGGAGAGCTTCGCCGGCATCGCGATCCTCACGACGAACATGGAAGGGAGCCTCGATCCAGCGTTCCGCCGCCGGCTCGCCGCGCACGTCAAGTTCCCGCATCCCGAAGAGGACGAGCGCCGCCAGCTCTGGCGCCGGATGCTGCCGCAAGGCGCGCCGCTCGCGCGTGACATCGACGTCGAGGAGCTGGCCGAGGCGTTCCCGGCGTTCGCCGGGGCGCACATCCGGAACGCGATCACGACGGCGGCGTTCCTCGCCGCGGCGGAGGGCTCGCCGATCTCCCAGGCCGTCTTGCGCCGGGGCGCGCGGGAAGAGACCCAGGCGATGGGCCGCATCGTGAAGGTGGAGTCGACGCTGTGAGCGATGGCGGCCGCGACAAGCGCAGCGACAAGACTCAGGACCGGGATCGCGACGGCGATCTCGGACACGACGCCGACGCGAACGATCAAGCTCCCGGGGCCCCGGCGTACAAGCCGATGCAGGACTACCTCCTCGCGCAGGCAAGCGCGGACACCAGCGACGCCAAGGTTGGCGACGCCAACAAGGGGCCCAGCGACGGACGACCGGCGATCCTCGACTGGGCCGGCGCGACGCCGATGCGCGACGTCCGCACGCTGCCGGTCCAGTCCGACCACAACCTCGACGGCGACCTCCTCTCGATGCGCGAGGAGTACGCGTTCGCGCTCCAGGGTGACCGCGAGGTCGGCAGCTCGGCCGTCTACGCGGTGAAGCGCGAGATGGCTTTCGAGTTCCACGGCGGCGTCAAGGGCATCGTCGACGTCGACTCGCGCGCCCACCTGGCCACCGACAAGGCGCCCAACGACGTGAAGGCGTCGGTCCACGCCGCCGCGGTCTGGGCCAGCCACGACGCCGGCATCTCGATCATGGAGCCGGAGTCGTTCCAGCTCCTGCGGACGATGAAGCACTCGAAGGGACAGTCCCTCGAAGACCTCGTCGCCGACGAGAAGATCCTCTCGTTCGAGTCGACGCCGCAGGAGCGCATCGACGCGCTGCGCGCTCGCTACCACAAGGTCCGCGCGAGAGATCGCGGGGACGACTTCCTCGCCCGCCTCGGCGCAGGCGTCCAGGAGATGAACGCCGCGCTGTCCGCGCACGCAGAGGAGGTGCGCAACTTCCTCGACGGCAACCCTGAGGTCATCTACCAGGCGGAGGAGTGGCTGCGCGCGATCGAGAAGGAGCGCGCGCGGATGGCCAGCAACATCTCGCGCGGGAAGGCCGACGCCGACGAGAAGGAGCAACTCGACCGGATCGAGAAGATCTACGCCTCCCTCTACGACACGTGGCAGATGGCCAAGGAGGCGAAGGCGCCCGACCTCGACGCCAGCGACTACGCCTGGATGGTCGTCACGGCGCCGCTGAAGGCCACCAAAAGCCTCGTCGAGGGTGGCATCGAGCTCGGGCTGATGGGCGCGGATCTCGCGCGGTGGGCCGGCGCCGAGGCGCTCGACGCCGCCGGCGTGGACATCGAGTGGGGCGCCTGGAGCACCGTCGGCAAGGCGTACCAGGAGGGCAAGAGCACCGGCGAGATCGTCGAGGCGATGTGGGACGGCTTCTTCGATCGGCTCGACCAAGCGTTCGAGCAGGCGCGCAACGGCAACCCCGAGGCCCTCTTCGTCATGGTGAACGAGGTCGGCATCGACTTCGCGCTCGGGGTCGTCACCGGAGGCGTCGGGACCGCGGCGAGCTGGGGCGGCAAGGCCGCGCGCGCCGCCGAGGCGGCGAAGCGCCTCAAGGTCCGCGCCTTGGCGTTGCTCAAGGACGCGAGGCAGCTCGTCAAGAACACGAAGAAGACCCTCAAGAACTGGGCGGTGACCACCGTCGAGGGCTTCCAGGACTTCCTCGACGGGCTCGTCCGCGCGTTCGACGAGCTCGAGGTCTCACCGGACGGGACGATCGTCGGACGGTTCCCCGACGGCAGCGACGGGCAGCGCATGCTGGAACGATCGCGCCTCGACGTCGCCCGCGACGAGGCGGTGTCTGACCTGAACGCCCGCGGCGTCGGCAAGGGCAAGGGCGCGACCGACGTCGACGACCTCGCCGGGAGCCTGCAGGCGCTCGCCGAGGGCATCAAGGGCGGCGAGAAGGCCATGACCGAGGTCTTCGAGCACATGCGGTTCGTCAAGGAGCCGAAGAAGTACCTCAAGGCCGTCGAGAAGCTGAACGACTCGAACATCGAGGCTGACGATCTGGTCGCGGTCCTCCGTCGCTCGACCGAGATGGCTGACGAGACGGCGTTCCTCGACGACGCGCTCTGGGTGACCAAGCAGGGAATCAACGCGAAGGCCCGGAAGAACCTGCTCCGGAAGGCGGCAGCCGGAAAGGCGCCGGACCTCGACTGGCTGCGGCGGACGTCGCTGGCGGAGAAGTACCTCGAGTACCTCGCCGAGAACGACGCCACCAACTGGAAGAGCTTCCAGAAGGCGTCCGACGAGCCGTCGGACATGTTCCCCAAGGCGCTCGACGGCGAGGAGGCGGCGAACGCGGCGATCGACGCCGCCGGCAAGACCCGCGGCGTCGCGGCCGAGCTGGTGGTCAAGAACCTGAAGCTCCCGGACGGCTTCAAGATCCACGTCCACCAGGTCGACGTGGACGGCAAGATCCTCGACTTCGGCCTGATCGACCCCGCCGGCAACGCCGCGCTGCTGGAAGTGAAGGGGTGGACGGCCAGGCGATGGAATCGGCAGCTCGACGCTTGGTTCAAGAACCAGCTACGGAAGCGCCGAAAGGCTGGCGACGAAGCCATCATCCACGCGCTCTCGCAGCTCAGGAAGGCGACGGCATCGGGAAAGCCCGTCTACCTCGCAGTGACTGACGCGATGCCGGCCGCGACGCGCGACGCCGTTGAGGCGGCCCTGCGCCAAGAAGGTCTGCCGGTGACGCTGCTCTACTTCAGCGAGAGCGAACTCGCTGCCACCGCTCGTGAGCTGAGGACTGCCATGGGCATCGGTACTGGAGTGTCGCTGTTGCTGCTCGACGACATCGAATCGGAGGACCCAGGTGAAGAGCACCTCGCAGAGCAGTTGTAGGTTCGATACACGATGGGCACTGGCGGCTTCCGTCGAGCCGTCCCTGTTCAAGGACATGGCGACGCGTTTGCTCGTGGGACGGCGATGGGCTGTACTCGAAGGCGAGGAAGGATTCTCCGCGCTCGCCGTTGGCGACGGCGAGGCCGACGCGCAACTCGCCGCCGTCTTCATGGCGCGCAGCGACGCAGCCGTCTACCTCCTCGACTTCGACGACGAAGGGCCATCGATCGTCGAGTTCGGACAGGGGAAGAGGAGAAGGCGCCGAGGCCATCCAGCTGCGTTCCTGAAGGACCACGGGATCATCGCGCCTGGTTACGAGCCCCCGCCGCCGAGCCCCGTGCGAAGCGTGCTCGTCATCGAGGGGGTGTCGCCGAAGGCAGCCGAGAAGCTAGGGTTCGACGCTCTTGAGCACAGCGCACACCCGCGCGGAACGCTAGTTACTGGTCGAGTCGTCTACGCGGCGAAGGACTACGCGAAGAAGTTCGGTGGCCCCGTCTACGCGCTCTCCTACAACAACGCAACCGGTCAGTTCTGGTGCGAGATTGAGGAGCGTGGAAGGCCCTCCCGATGGTGCGGCCCCCAAACCTCCCTCTCAACGTACTACGAGCGCGTGCCCGACGTTCTCGGCGAGACCACGTTGGAGGGCGTGTGCAAGGTGCTCGACGTGCCGCCCGACCTGCTTCGAGACCGACATCCGTGAGCAAGTCCGGCACCCACCAGCTGCGCCCGCAACGATCGAGCCGTTTCCGCGCGAGGGCGGTTCCTCCGCGTCACGGAGGTGATGCCGGTCGTGGACGCACGGTCCCCGACCTGAGAGGAGTGAGAGTGATGCGAACCCGCTACCTGATGACCCGCGGCGCCGCCGCGCTCGCGGCGGGGTGCTCGCTGCCGCCGCCGGCGGACGTCGACCACGACGCGGACCTGCGCGACGCGACGCAGGTCGACGCCGCGGTCGACGCGGCGCCGGTGTGCGTGCCGGACTCGATCGTGTGCGACGAGGGCACCGGGCTCTACGTCGACTGCGACAGCGAGGGCGCGCCCGAGGTGGTGATCGACTGCCCGCTCGGCTGCGCGCCGGACGTCGAGAAGTGCCTCGACGTCGTCGCGAGCAACGGGCTCACCGGCTACCTCGACCATGCCCCGCGACGACGAAGACGTCGTGAGCTTGAGCTTCACCGGCGTGTCGACGATGAACACCGACACCGGCGTGGTGATGATCGGCGCCAACGAGGTCGAGATCCCGAACACGACCGCGAACGGCATCCGCGTCTTCATGTTCAAGCTCCTCACGATCTCGGGCACGCTGAAGGTCACCGGCAGCCTGCCCGTGGCGTTCGTCGCCGACGGAGAAGTGTCGATCACCGGCGTGCTCGACGTCTCGGCGGATCTGCACTTGAATGGCCCTGGCGCCGTGGCAGTTGGTGACTGCGTCGGCGGTGGTGAACGGGTCGCGTCCGGGAACTCGACCTCGGGTGGCGGCGGTGCAGGGCACGCCGACAACGGTGCGCTCGGCGGACCGACCTTCACGGGGATGCAGTACGGAAGTGCCGGGCAAGCTGCAGACGAGCCGGGCCTCGACCCACTTCGCGGTGGGTGTCAGGGCGGACTCGCCGGCCGAGCGCCGCGGCGCCGGCGCTGGCGCTCGAGCCGGACCTCGGCCGGATCCGCGCCGCGCTCGCCGACGTCATCCGCGAGCGCGGGCTGTCGCAGCGCGAGGCGCAGATCCTGGTCGCGAGCGTCCACGGCACGCCGCGCGATCGCCTCGCCGAGGTGCTGGGTGTGGGCGAGAACACGATCAAGACGCAGGTCCGCGTGCTGCTGAGCAAGCTCGACCTCGGGCCGACGCTCAACGACGCGGTCTGGGCCGTGCGGGGCCGCGCCGACGGGCGCGCGGTCACGCCGTTGCCGGCGCGGTAGTCAGGCGAGATCCGCTAGCAACCGCGGCGCGCGGGCGGCGATAGGCCGGGGCAGCCAGCCCACGGAGCCTCATGTCGCGCCCGCACGAGCCATCGCGCCCCGCACGCCCCACGCCGCCGCCCCGCCGCCGCGGCAGACGAGCATCACCCTGCCGGGCCTGCCGGGGTGAAGGCGCAAGGAGCGCGTGCAACCGCGGTGGTTGGAGGTGAGCAGCAACGAGCGAGGCTTCCGCGGACAGGGCGGCGAAAGGCGCGGCCGGGAGCGCGACTTCGATCCGATCGCCGAGGGCGCTCGCTACGACCTTGCGCCGTCAGTCGCGCTCGAGATCTGGGCGTACGTTCGACGCGAGGCGACGGACGGTGGTGGCCGCTGCGACGAGTCCGCCGCGGTGCAGCGCTTCCATCAGGTCGCCGCGAGGGTTGCCGCCAGCGGCGGCCGGCTCCGCCCCGACCCGGGCAAGGTCACGCGCGTCGACGTCGAGGTCAACGGCTACGAGCCGTACGAGCCGTACGCCAACATCGCGCCGGGCAAGGTGACGCGCGTGGAGGCCGAGGCGCGCCGCCGCGGTCGCCATGGAGGCCGCGTCGAGCGTCTCCCTGGCATGCACGAGGTCGACCAGCTGATGGGGCGCCTGCGAGAGCAGGCGCCCGACACGTCCGACGTCGATCACCTCACAGCGGCGATCGAGCCGGACCTGGTGCCGACGTCGCCCCCGGTCGAGATCCCGTTCCGCTCCCACCTGGAGCAGACGTTCGGAACCTCGTTCGGCGGCGTGCGCGCGCACGTCGGCGAGGAGGCTGTGCTCGCGCCGCACGGCGCGCGTGGCGCGGCGTGGGACGAGACGATCGTGTTCGCCGACACCGAGCCGACGCTGGACGTCGTGGCGCACGAGCTGGCGCACGTGGAACAGCTCCGCCGCGCCAGCGGCGCAACGGGCGCGCACGGCACATGGAGCGTCGAATGGGACCCTGCGGAGCTCGAAGCCGACGCGGTCGCGCAGGCCGTGGCGCGCGGCGCTACGTCGGCGCGCGTGAGCGCCCGACCGAGCGCGGCGATCTCGTTCGATCGTTCGACAGGTGGAGGTGGCGCTCCGACGCTGGTCAACGCTGCCGCGTATCTTCACTCGAACGCGGCATCGCTGCGCGAGGCCATCGTGCGTCACCTCTCGGGCGTCGACTGGCCCGCGCCCGATCCGAGGCTCGCCTGGAGCCAGCTCGATGCGTTTCGGAGAACACTCGCGCGGCTCGTCTCCCAGCACCTGGCGGACTTCGACGCGCCAGACAACCTGAAGCGCATCTGCTTCCCGTCGAATCCGCTCGCGCTCGTCGACATGATGCGCCCCGTCGGCGCGCCAGCCCCGGGAACGCCTGCCACGCCCACCAACGCTCAACCGCACGTCGGCGGTCCGGTCGGATCGGCAGCTTGGCGTCCGTCGATCGGGCTGGCGATCGCGCAGCAGCTGGAGGCCGCGGTCGTCTCGTCGCTCCGGCGTCTGGGCCCATCGTGGGTACAGGTCGCCGACCAGGGCGTGGACGAGCACGCTGCGCTCGACGACACCCTCTCGCCCGTTCGCTACGAGTCGCTCATCGCGTCGCACCCCATGGACCGGATCGTCGGTCGCGCCATCACCGAGCGTGCGGTGTTCGACCTCCAGGACGATCCACGACGGCCGAGCGCCGAGGGCGGCGGCGACACGCGCGGACGTCGGAGCGTGAGGCTGGAGTGGCAGGGCGCGCGCGCTCCGCAGCTCTGGAACTGGGTCAAGGCGATCGAGCCGGCGGACGCAACGGTCGAGGAAGTGGCGGCGAGCTTGTTCGCGCGTTCGGAGTCGAAGTACGGCGAGCGCACGAGCTTCCTGGCGTACGGGCTCACCGCCGCACCGCCGCTGTTCGCGGTACCTCCAGCGTGGGCGCGCGGATTTGCCGAGGCGACCCGCTACGCGCCGTGGCTCTCGTGGAGCAGCGCGGCCGGCGACGCGGGCGCCGACGAGCGCGTGCTGGCCGTGGCTTCCGGGCCGGCGACCGCCGAGATCGCCCTGCACCAGTCGAGCGACGAGGTGCTGCCGCCGGTACGAGGCGCTGCACCACGCCAGGCTCTCGCCGAGCTCGCCGCCGGCAACCGGATCCAGCTGACCTACCTCCGCGGCGCACTGGAGCCGTGGGGCCTCGCTGACACACTGAGCGCGACGTGGGGCTTCCTGGAGTCGAAGCTCGTCGAGGTGCTCGCGACACCCGACGCGAACCTCGCGACGTGGGCGCGGCTGTTCAACGGCCAGCGCGAGAACCTCGCCCGAGTCGGCGGCGCTGTCCGCGAGATCAGCCGGCGCGCGGCAGACCTTGGTGTGAAAGATCCGGCCGCGCCGGAGGGGGCCGCGTTCCACGAGGTTCTGGCTGCGTACGCCCGCGCGGCAGGCGTCTCACACCTGGTGGACACGAGCCGCGCGCTCATCGATCAGGCCGCGCAGAAGCAGGGCAGCCTGGCGCTCAGGGCGGTGCAGGCATCGTCACATGGCCTCGGCTTCGCGCTCGACGGGTTGCGCGACGCGACGGCCGGCGACGACTCGTGGCGCAGCGACTTGCTCCGGGCTGGCGACGAGCTCGGCGAGCGCTCGACCGCGTTGCAGAGCCGCCTGATCGCCGGGCAGAGCGTCGATCCGAGTGAGCTCGACGACCTCACGTTGCAGTCTGACCGGCTCGCGCTACGCGCTCGCGTGCGCGGCGCGCAGCACCAGCTCGACGTGCTCCGCCAGGCGGCGCACGACGCTCGCGACGGGCACGCCGCCGAGTTTGCCGCCGCGTTCAGTGACGGCTTCTCGAGCCTCGAAGGCGCGACCGAGAGCCTGCAGCTCTCGCTGACGCTGGCCCTCGACCTGCTCGACGACGACGTGGCGGGCGGACTGGTCGACGCGGCCCACGACTCCCCGGAGCAGCGCAGCAGCAAGCGGCGCTCGAACCAGCGTTCGGCGCTCGCGCGGGCGCAGGCGGCGTTCGAAGCGATCGCGAAGAACGACCGGATCGGGCGGATGCTCCGCGAGGGCGCAGATCTCGTCCAGTGGCAGGGGTTCCGGACCGCGTGCGTCAAGATGGCCGCGCTGATCGGGATCAGCATCGCGGCGAGCTTCGCCGGCTCGGCGATCGCCAGGAGTCTCGGAGGATGGCTGGGCCGAGCCGGCGGCGCGACGACCGTGACCGAGCTGTCCGCGAGCGCGAGGTTCATGTCGACCAGCGCGAACGTTCTCACCGATGCCGCGATCAACGCGGCCGGCCAGTCGGCGGTCATGGGCGACGGCTTCGGCGACGGGCTCCTGGAGAACCTCGCCATGAGCGCCGGCAGCATGGCGATCCTTGGCGTCCTCGAACGCGAGGCCGCAGCCGTCGCGAGGCTGGAGCACCAGGCGAAGCCGCTGCTCCAGCGCATGGGCAAGGGTGGCGCGGTGATCCGCGAGATCGGCGCCCTGTCGGGGCACGCGATCATGGGCGCGGCGCTCGGCTACGTCGCGCATCGAGTCGTCACCGGCAAGTCTCAGCCCACGCCCGCGACCATCGAGGAGTGGTTCATGCAGGGCGCGGCGATCACGATCGGCCGCTACGTGAACAAGAGCGTCGAGGCGCACCTCGACGGCATCACCCGGATCAGTCGGCTCAAGAACATCCCCGGCAGCCAGGCGCTGCTCCAGCAGGCGCAGTTCCTGCGGAAGATCGCGGCGAGCGTCGAGAAGAACCCGCAGGCGGAGAACGCGCTGGAGCTTCTCGCGCAACGGCGCGATCTACTGGAGGCCGAGCTGCGCGTGCTCGACGCGCTTCTGAAGGATCCGGCCGCGATGAAGCTCGCCGGGTTCGATGCGGCCGAGGTGCGCGATTCGATGGGCGACGTCCATCAGCAGCTTCGCGAGTCGCAGGGGCATGCCGTGGCGGACGTGACGTTCCATCTGTCCGGGCTCGAGGAGCTCGTGCCCGGCACCGCGTGGCGTGGGACGAGGGAGCAGATCGAAGGGGCGATCACCGAAGCGCGACGCCAGGGGATCAAGGTCGATGCTTCGCGCGACGAGGCGGACGGCGTCTGGACGATCAACGTCGGCGGACGCGCGGTTCAAGCCCACGAGCGAACCGCTGCTGAGGGGACTGCCGCGGGGGCAGGCGAACGAGACCAAAACGGCCGCATCGTGCTTGCTGGGCGCGGCGACGCGGACCTTCGCGCGGCGGCGTCGTGGCTCCCGCCTGAGCCGGGCTACCTCGATGTTGTCGTTCACGGAACGATCGACGACCTGCTCGTCCTGGTCGATGGCAAGGACCTCCATTTCGATCATCGACAACTCGCACGTTTCATCCGAAAGTCCGGCGCGAGATTCGAGCGGATCCGGCTGGTCGCGTGCAAGACCGGAGCGCATGCAAAAGGGGTCGCGCAGCACCTTGCGAACAAGCTCGGCGTCGAAGTCCTCGCACCGACGGAGGACCTCTACATCAACAGCGATGGGACTCATACGATCGGTCCCTCCAAGGATCGGAACACGGGTCGATGGAAGCCGTTCAAGCCAGCGCAGTCCGAGTTCAGGTACAAGCCCTATCGCGAACAACCGGCCGGCACAGCTCGAGACGAATCGAGCGATGAACGGGGACGCGCCGCGAGCTCAGACGAACAGCAGACCGCGACGGACGGGCCCGCGGATCGGGACGGTGGGCCCGCGCAGTGGGTTGATGAGCGCGCCCACATGTCGAGGGAGGCGCGGGACTATCAGGACGGTGCGTACGGAGCACGGTCGAATCGAGAGACGAAGGCTCCGCAGGCGCCAGAACTCACGTACCGCAAGGACGACGGCAGTGCCGACACGGTGCGCTTCGATGGCGTCGAGGGCAACGTGATGATCGATCGCAAGAAGTCGGTGACCACCTTCCCGAAGTCCGAGAAACAGGCGCTTCGGCAGTCGAAGGCGCTCGAGCAGAACGGACTGACCGGAGTGTGGGAGGTTCCCACCCAAGGCGACGCAACGAGAGCGATGCGCATGTTCCAGAAGCTGGGGATCTCGAACATCTCGACCAGGGTGGTGAAGCCATGAACGAAGCGCTGATGCAGGCAGTGGTCGATGCGGTCGCGTTCCTTGCACTCAGTGACGACACAGTCGTCGATCAGGACGCGGCGCTCCAGCAGTTGGAGCACATGTCGTCTGTGTTGGGAGGGCTCGGGCCAGTGGAGCGAGCTGCGTTCCTGGCGTTCGTGGCGGCACGTGCGCGGCAAGCGCACGACGATGGCGATCAGGAGCGCAGCGAGTTTCTGAGGGCGCTGCCGGAGCAACTTGGGCTGGCCGATGGAGAATGAACGGCGCCACATGGTGAAGAAGCCACAGCTCACGCATGCCGACCGCGCTCGCATGTTCGAGTCCGCCAGGCTCGCCATGGTGCGACATGACCACGCAAGTGCGGTTGACCAGATGGCGAAGGTCTGCGCGATGTCGAACGAGCCGGCGCACTGGATGCTGCTCGGCGACGCACACCGTGCATGCGGCGATCTCGGCCAGGCGGAAGTTGCGTACGAGGAGGTCATCGGCCTCGACCCGACGCGCGCCGATGCTCGGTTCGCTCGCGGAGCTGTGCGTTTCGCGCAAGGGAAGTTTGTCGAGGCGCTCGAAGATCTCGAGCAAGGCGTTCACTCGGCTGGCGGGGCGGCGCGCGAACATGAGCGCATGCTGCTGGTCGCGAAGTGCCGCGAAGAGCTCGGGGATCTCGAGGAAGCGCTCGTTGCGTACGAGGGAGCGCTTCGCACCTCGAGCGTGGGAGATGCAGCGAGCCACGCCGAAATGGTTCGTCGTCTGATCGCGTCGGCGCAGGCTGGACGCCCGCCCCGTAGCGCGCTGATCCGCGGCGACGGCGCAGCCGTGCTGCACCTGGTGTCCTTTCGCGAGTTCGGCTACTCGCGAGGCCCCTCGCTCGCGAGTCTCCGCGACAGGCGTGTGAGCGCAAACCGCTCGGCCGTGGCCGCATACCTCAGAGCTGGCAAGGCGATCGTCGTGACGCCCGGCGGGCTAGCGCAAGACGTCTTCGCCCCGTCCCTCAAGGCCGGACCTATGCACATCCTCACCGACGGCCGATTTGCGTGGCACGCGGCGCTCGCCCACTACGTGGAGAGGTACGACGTGGAGCTTCCGGCCGAGTTCGAGGAGCACATGCAGCGCGCCGGCTTCGCCGTTCCGGCCGTCGTCCAGACGAAGGGGTTGAGGTTGCCCGCAGAGTTCTGACCGTGCTGGCATCCGAGTGGTCAACATGTCATCGACTTCGTTCCTTGCGCTCAGGCGAGCCGCGAGGTCCGGCTCGAGCGCGGGCTCGACTACCTGATGCTCGTCGATGCGCGCGGCGGTTACCGACTGTTCGTGCTCGAGGAGCGCGACGCCGACGTCGGCGCGACCGAGATCGTCGGGTCCTACGGTTCGTTCCACGTCGGCCCGGTCGTGGCTGGTAGTCACCACGCGGTCTTCTTCTACGCGACGCACGGCGAGCGCGATCTCGCAGGGACGCGCCGCCGGGCGTACCGCGCCGCCGGGCGGCCCGGCGATCGGATCATCCTCGACCCGCGTCGCATGGTGGAGTCGCTCGCCGACACCGAGCGAGGCCAGGCGACGGCAGCGTCCGAGCTGGGGCTGGGCGAGCCATGGGACTGGTTCGTCGAGATGGTCGCGGGCTGGTTCCCGGGGCGGTTCTACGCGCTCCACCTGCCGGTCGGATCGGTTCGCCCCGACGACGGGGCGCTCGCCGCCGTCCGCGACTGGGCCAACGCGGAGACGCGCGCCCAGCTCGACGAGAAGGACCCGAGCAAGCCCTGGTTCGTGCCGATCACGGCGGCGCGCCGCAAGGAGGTCGAGGCGCTGCTCGACAACCCCGAGTACCTGACGCTGCCGCAGGGCTTCCGCAGCTCGCCGCGGACGCGCTTCATCGGGGCGGATCGCGGCTGGTGCTACGAGCGCGATCTCGAGACCGGCGCCGTCTACGTCCGCCCCACCAACCAGTACATCTGGGACATCCACGTCGGCGGCGTCAGCCAGCTGGTCTACGAGAACACGCGCGGCACGATCCCGCTGCTCGCCGTGACGTTCGCGGCGGCCGCCGCCGCCCCGGTCGTCGCGATCGCCGGCCCGGCCGCGGTCGCGAGCTGGCTGAGCAAGGAGGCGGTGTCGAGCGCGCTCCACCGCGGGCTCAAGGAGCTGGCGAAGAAGCTGCTGCCCGCGCTCGCGGCGCAGATGACCAAGGTGGTCGCGACGCTGTTCGGCGAGGACGAGTGGAGGGCGTTCGCCGAGGGCTTCTTCGAGGGCTACCTGCTGAACACGATCTACAACAACTTCTACGAGAACATGGTCCTGGGGTTCGTCACGAACGGACCCAAGGAGTACCGGATGTACATGACCGCCAAGCGCATGTTCATGGCGATCGAGAAGGTGCACGAGGTCGTCCAGACGCTGGAGGAGGAGCTCGACGAGGACACGCTCGACACCGGCGTCCGGCTGTTCCGCACCGCGGTCGAGAGCGTCGGACAGGGCGTGCTGCTGCTGCTCGGCGCGCTCGGGTGGGCGGACTACGACGACGTCCAGCCGCTGCTCGAGGCGTTCACGCGCGACGTCGACCCGGAGTATCCGGATCCGCCGAGCCGCGAGGAGTTCGAGGTCGAGATGGGCGCGCAGGTGGGCGGCATCGCCGGCAAGATCCACGAGCAGCTCGATCTGTCCGACGTGACCGGCCTCGTCGCGGCGCTCAAGGACAGCACGGCGCTCAAGCTCGGCGCGACGCTGGTGATCCTCGAGCCGTACCTCTCCCACGCGGTGACCTCCACGTGGAGGAACCGGCCGCAGAAGTGGAAGAAGTGGGAGGTGAAGTACGTCCGGCCCGCGCGCCCGGCGATCTACCTGGTCGCCGCGGCCGGGCTGGTCGGCTTGCTGATGTACGCCAACGACGAGACCGACGGCGCGGTCTGGGACACCACGACGCAGCTCCTGAGCGACCTGGTGACGAACCTGCCCGGACCGACGCCCGAGCGCGCGAAGGTGCACGGCGAGATCGTCGGCAGCCTGCTGGGCGCGTTCGCGTTCAACTCGATGATCTTCAAGGACCCCTCCTACGCGACCCGCAAGGGCAAGTGGAAGGACGCCAGCGCGGGCAAGAAGTGGCAGAAGTTCCACGACATCCCGCTGCTGGGGACGTTCTTCAAGAACAACCTGAAGATCGGCGTCTTCGGGCCGATCATCAAGGTCGTGTTCATGCGGTACATCTCGCTGTACGAGGAGCTCCGCGCCGGCGGGCTGCTGCGCGAGGCGACGTCGGAGGAGACGATCGGCCGGTTCCTCAGCGAGATCGATGATGCGATGCTGAAGCAGCGTGGGCTCGAGCACCTGAAGGACTTCCGCACCGAGGAGGAGTCGACCGCGGTGAGCCTCGAGCGACTGATCGTCGTGATCGTCAAGCTGCGGACCATGCTGGGCCGCGACCTGGCCGAGTACCTGGGCACGGTCTCGGCCGGCAAGGTCGGGAGCGAGCTAGACAAGCGCTTCGGAGAGGACGTGCGAGACTTCGCCGCCCTCGCGAACGCGATCGGCGTCAGCGACGTGAACCTGGATGGACTGATGAAGCAGCACCCGGAGACGGCGTTCCGCACCATGGCCGTGCACCTGTACGGCGCGCTGACATCGCTGGAGGATGGGCTCAAGGCGCTGATGACACCGTTCACGGAGAGCGAATGGAGCTGGATCGAGCTGCTCAGGCAACTGGGCCTGGACGTCGGCGACGTGGCCGGGGCGCAGGCCGAGTACCGCAAGCTCACCGAGGAGCGCCTCGCGCCCTTTCGCACGGCCCAGGAGACAACATGAGGTGTCGCTGGGCGACAGTCGCAGCCCTCATCGCTGGCTGCAGCGGCGACACCTCGTCGTCCGGACCACGGACAGGATGTGCCAACGACCCGTCGGGCTGCCCAGGGTCGTGCAACGCGCAGCAGTACTGCGAGCATGACTTCGGGTGGGGACCAGAGATCCGGGTGCCAGCAAAGACGTATGTCGTCACCTACCGTGGCGATGACGTCATCTTCGAGCAGGTGAGCTCGCTCGTGACGTTCCCGACTGCGTTCTGGATCTCGAAGCACGAGACAACCCGCGAGCAGTACGCACGATGCACGACATGCCCGCCGCTTCCCGATGCCGGCCAAAGCATCGATCCAGCCATGCCGGCCGAGGTGCTTCGGGTCGAGGCCGAGGCGTACTGCGCGGCAAGCGGGCGCCGATTGCCCACAGAGCCAGAGTGGGAGGCCGCCGGCCGAGGTCCAGCCACGTGCGACGATCCGCGCCAGATCGACAGGCGAACTGGCGACGAGGGATGCAACGCGCGCTCCTTCCCCTGGGGTGGCCGCGACACCGAGCGCGAGCAGCAGACGCGCGCACACACCTCGCGCTACGAGCGCCGGACAGGCCCACGCCCCGTCGCGCCGCACCCCGAGGGAGCGAGCCCGCTCGGCGTCGAGGAGATGATCGGCAACGTGGGCGAGTGGGTCTCGTACGATGCCGGGCCCCGCCACGGCACGCTCAAGGGTGGGAGCTGGCAGCCGGATCCGCAGAATCTGGTGGTCCCCAGGCACTCGTTGTTCGGTGTGAACTGGGTGTTGCTCAGCCTCGAGCGTGCCGGCGTCCGCTGCGTCCGCGGCGGGCCGATGCAGGTCGAGCACCGCTACCCCGAGGAGAAGAAGCGATGGTGACGCGCCCCTGGATGGCGCTGTTGTGCATGGCGTCCGCGCTCGCCGCGTGCGGTGACGGATCGCCCACCTGCGAAAACGTCGGCCACGAACTGGCGCGGCTCGAGATCCGCGAGCGCTACGGCCACGTCGGCGAGTTCATGACCGCGCAGGAGCAGGCCGAGTTCGTCTCGCGATGGACCGCGCGCTGTGAGACCGAGGCGTACTCGGCCCGCGCCAAGGACTGCGTCATCCGCGCGGGCGACCTGCAGCTGGCCCTGGAGTGCGTCGGTGCAACGCCCGAGTGATCGACCGAGCGATCATCGCGACCGCGCTCGGCCTGCGCGCGGCGAGCGCCGGCCAAGGGCCATTCGTCGGCCCCGACGTGATGCCGGTCGTTGACGCACGGTCCCCGACCTGAGAGGAGTGAGAGTGATGCGAACCCGCTGCCTGATGACCCTTGGCGCCGCCGCGCTCGCGGCGGGCTGCTCGCTGCCGCCGCCGGCGGACGTCGACCACGACGCGGATCTGCGCGACGCGACGCCGATCGACGCGGCGGTCGACGCGGCGCCGGTGTGCGTGCCGGACTCGATCGTGTGCGACGAGGGCACCGGGCTCTACGTCGACTGCGACAGCGAGGGCGCGCCCGCGGTGGTGATCGACTGCCCGCTCGGCTGCGCCCCGGACGTCGAGAAGTGCCTCGACGTCGTCGCGAGCAACGGGCTCACCGGCTACCTCGATCAGGCGCGAGACGACGAGGACGTGGTGAGCGTGAGCTTCACCGGCGTGTCGACGATGAACACCGACACCGGCGTGGTGATGATCGGCGCCAACGAGGTCGAGATCCCGAACACGACCGCGAACGGCATCCGCGTCTTCATGTTCAAGTTCCTCACGATCTCGGGCACGCTGAAGTTCGGTGTCGAGCGAGTTCATCCGTTTCACGCACGCGGGGACAGCACGGAGAACAACATGTGGGTCGGAACGCATCGAGCGTTCCAGGGCCCACCCGAGCTCGGACGGCTGCTCGAGGCGGCGCTAGTCCGGGATCCCGCCAAGCGCATTGGCCCGGTCGAGCTCCACCACGAGCTCCTCTCCCTCGCCCGCCGCTGGAACGTCGAGATCCCGCCGTTCCCGCCGCCCGGGCTCGAGGTCGAGCCCGGCGAGGGAGCGTCGTGACCGACGCGGCCTCGGCCGAGCTCGCCGCGCGGATCGAGCGGACCCACGTCGCGGCGCTGCGCGTCGTCGCGCAGCTGGAGGGCCGGGCGGAGGCCGACGATCCCGCCCTCGACGCGCGCGACGAGGCCGCGCGTTGCGCCCTCGACGAGGTCCTGGCGCGCGGCGGCGGGCCGGACGTGGCGCGGCTCGCCACCGAGATCGGCGTCGGCCCGGGGCTGATCGACTTCCTGTGGTCGTGTCCCTATAGTTGTGTAGAAGCCACTTTCTTGGGCGGAAAGCAAAGACGAGAGAGCTTCCGGGTTGCGAACACCGAGGAGCTCTCCCGTGAAGCGACCAACACGATCACTTCGACCCGA
>WYBA01000092.1 GCA_011526095.1 Myxococcales bacterium
CGCTGTCGGCGACCGCGCAGTTCGAGGCGGCCGCGGCGGCGATCGCGCCGGCGCTGGCCGAGGCGCGCGCGATCGGCCACGCGCCGGCGCTGGCCGAGGCGCTGCTCGTCGCGGCGGAGATCGCCGAGCGCTCGGCGCACCTCGACACCGCGGTCGCGCACCTGCGCGAGGCCGCGCAGGTCGCCGCCGCGGCGCGCGAGGACCTGCTGACCGCGCGCGCGCTCGTGGAGCTGCTGTGGGAGACCGGCTACAAGCTGCGCCGGCCCGACGAGGCGCTCGCGATGGTGGCGGGCGCCGAGGCCGCGCTCGCGCGCGCCGGGGATCCGCCGCGGCTGCGCGCGCGGTTCGTCGCCACGCACGGCCTGTGCCTGGCCCTCGCCGGCCAGTACGGCGAGGCCGAGCAGGTGCTGCGCGCCGGGCTGGCGCGGCTCGACCGCACGTCGGCGGATCCCGGGACCGACGCGTCCGAGGCGTCGATGCAGGCGGCGCTCGGCCAGGCGCTGCTCGCGACCGGGCGCCACGCCGAGGCGCGCGCCGCGTTCGAGCGCGCGCTCGCGCTGCGCGAGGCGCTGCACGGCGCCGACCACCCCGACGCCTCGGCGATGCGCAGCAACGTCGCGGTCACGCTGGTCGCCGAGGGCCGGTTCGACGACGGCCGGGGCCAGCTCGAGCGCGCGCTCGCGATCGACGAGGCCAACTACGGCGCGACCCACCCGCAGGTCGCGCTGTCGCTGCTCAACCTCGGCGCGGCGCTGCTCGATCACGGCGACGCGGCGGCGGCGCGCCCGTACCTGACGCGCGCCGCGGCGATCCAGCGCGAGGTGCTCGGCGCCGATCACCAGGAGCTGGCGATGACGCTGCACAACCTCGGCGCCGCGGCGCTCGCCGACGCCGACGCGGAGGCGGCCGCCGCGCACTTCGACGAGGCGCTCGCGGTGCTGACGCGCGCGCTCGGGCCCGAGCACCCCGACCTGGCGTTCCCGCTGCGCGGCCGCGGCCAGGCGCTCCACGCGGCGGGGCGGCACGACGAGGCCGTCGCGGCGCTCCGCCGCGCGCTCGCGGTGCAGGAGGCGGCGGGGACGGCGGCGACGCGCGAGGGCGCCGAGACGCTGCGCGCGCTCGGCGACGCCGAGCTGGCGCGCGGCGACGTGGCCGCCGCGGTCGCCGCGCTCGAGCGGTGCGTCGCGCTCCACGCCTCGGTCGACGCGATGCCGGTCGAGGTCGCGAGCGCGCAGCTGTCGCTCGCCGAGGCGCTGTGGCGCCAGGGGCGGGCGCGGACGCGGGCGCGCGGCCTGGCGACGAAGGCGCGCGCGCTCGCCGCGGCCCAGGACGACCCGGCGTCGCGCGCGGCGTTCGCCGACGTCGAGCGCTGGCTCGCCGCGCACCCGTGAGGAACCCGCCCGTAAGGAAGATGTAAGTGGAGCCCGCGGCGCGGGCTGCCTAGGCTGCGCGCGATGAGGACTGCACGCTTCTCGTGCGCGGCCGCCGGCGCCGCGGCGCTCGCGGTCGGGTGCGCGTCGGGCGTGCCGGCCGCCGACCCGGGCGACCCCGACGCCGCCGCGTCCCCCGGCCCGGACGCGCCGCCGCCCGACGCCGCCCCGTCGCCCGACGGGCCCGCGCCGGTCGGGTTCGCCTGCTTCCAGGCCCCGAGCTTCCCCGACAGCGACGGCTGCGGCGCAGCGATGGACGTGACCGCGGCCGCCGCGGCGCCGGGCGGCGCCGCCGTCTACGGCGACACCACCGGCTTCTCCGACGACCTCGAGCCCGACAGCGAGCGCACCGGCGGGTTCACGATGGACGGCCCCGACGCGATCTACCGCGCCGCGCTCGCCGCCGGCGACGTCGTCACGGTCGAGCTGATCACCGACAGCGCGTCGTTCGACGGCACGGTCTACGTGCTCGACGGATGCAGCAGCTACGCGGGGTTCATCGCCGGCGCCAGCGCGGTGTCCGGCCCCGGGGTCGAGTGCGTCACGTTCGTCGCGCCGCGCGCCGCGACCTACTACGTCGCGGTCGACAGCTACCACGCCTCCGAGGCGGGCTGCTTCGCGCTGCGCGTCGCGCTCAGCGAGTGAAGTAGAACCCGCTGTACGCGTCGATGTGCTTGTCGCGCGTGAACGGCACGTGGCAGGACTGCTCGCGGTTCTGCCAGTCGTCGACGAGCCGGTAGCCGAGGGCCGTGTAGCCGGCGACGAGCTGCTCGCGGTTGTAGATCTGGTAGGGGTGGAACGCGCGCCCGGTCGACTGCACGGTGACGAACGGCTCGCCGTCGTAGACCGGCATCTTGTTGAGGATCACGTGCGCGGGCAGGTGGCCGATCCGCCGCAGCATCGCGGCGCCGTCCTCCTCGACGTACTGGAGCGCGCCGGCGGCGAGGAAGATCGTGCAGCCGCGCGCGTCGGCGACGTCGCCCGTGAACGACAGGTGCTCGCTCGGCCGCTCGCGCGTCAGCGCCTCGCCCTCGCGCGTGATCGCCGGGACGTCCTGGCAGATCCACCGCATCCCGGCGGGGTAGGCGAGGTAGCGGCGCCACGCGTGGTAGGCGACGCCGACGTGGCCACCGAAGTCGAACACGACGGTGCGGTCGTCGAGCAGGCCCTTGAGCCAGAACAGCACCGCGTAGTCGCTCTGGTTGGCCTTCTCCATGCGGTGGCGGTACATGCCCTGCATCTCGTCGTGGTCGTAGCCGACGCGCTGGCCGGCGGGGATCGACGCCTCGGCCTCGGCGAAGCTGCGGTACACGCCGCGGAACCGGTTGGGCGGGCGGCGCAGGAAGCTGCGCTCGTAGTCGCGCTCGAGCACGGCGCCGAGGCCGGGGACGCGCCAGGCGTTGCGGCCGACGCGGTCGGCGAGGTCGAGGATTCCCACGCCGCGACGATACCAGGCCCCTTATGATGCGCGGGCTCATGGCCGCGCCCATCCAGCTCGACCCCGCCACGTTCGACCCGTGGAAGATCCAGGCGGTCTCGCACACCCTGTCGTCGCACCCGCTGCTCCAGCTCGACGCGCTGATCGAGCTGGGCAAGCGCCAGCAGGCGCGCCGCCTCGTCCGCACCCACAGCGCCGACGCCGGCGCGGGCACCTCGTTCGCCGACGCGCCCAACCTCCACCCCAACGCGAGGTCGGCCGCGGAGACGCTCGCCGACCTTGCCGCGGCGAAGGCGTGGACCTCGCTGCTCAACGTCCAGGCCGACCCGACGTACCGCGCGCTGATCGACGAGGTGCTCGACGCGCTGCGCCCGGTGATCGACCGGCGCGATCCGGGGATGTGCTACCGCGCCGGGTGGATCTTCGTCACGTCACCGAACGCCGTGACGCCGTTCCACATCGACCACGAGCACAACTTCATCCTGCAGATCCTGGGCACCAAGCGCCTGTACGTGTGGGACCCGTTCGATCGCGCGATCGTGTCGGAGCGCGCGCAGGAGCGGTTCCACGACGAGCACTCGCGCGAGCTGGTGACGTGGGACGAGGTGTTCCGCGCGCGCGCGCAGGTGTTCGACCTCGCGCCCGGGATGGGCGGCTACATGCCGTCGACGACGCCGCACATGGTCGAGAACGGCCCGGGCCCGTCGATCACGATCAGCTTCACCTACTACACCGACGCGACGCGCCGGCGCGAGCTGCTCTACCGCGGCAACGCGCGGCTGCGCCGCCTCGGCCTGTCGCCGGCGCCGGTCGGCGCCTCGCCCGCGCGCGATCGCCTCAAGGCCGCGGCGCTCGACGGCTACTCGGTCGCGCGCGCCACCGTGCGCCGCGCGCTCGGCCGCGGCGTGCGCGACAACAGCGTGCCGTACGCGCCGGCGTAGCGCGGGCACGGGGCGCGCACGGCGAGCGGGTGGGAATCACGCCCTGATCCGGTGGACCGGAGGTGTGGTCCATTCGTCGGAGACGGAGACGGAGACGGAGACGGAGACGGAGACGGCGCTCCGCTCATCCTGAGCCCGGCCGAGCGAAAGCGAGGCCGGAGTCGAAGGATGCTGCTCAGGATTGATCAGATCTCCGGTTCCTCGAACCGGTTGTGATTCCCAACCGTTCGCCCTGAGCCGTCGGTCGGCGCTCGCCGACCGACGAGTCGAAGGGCCAGCCTTCCGGGGCATGGACGCGGCAGGCTGGTC
>WYBA01000093.1 GCA_011526095.1 Myxococcales bacterium
GCGGAGGCGGCGCGCGCATCGGGGGCCGGCGGCGCGCCGGCGGGCGTGCGCGTCAGCCACAGCACGGCGCCGCCGGCGCCGAGGAGCGCGACCGCGCCGAGCGCCAGCAGCGCGCCGCGACGGGGCGCGTCGCTGGGCGGGGGCGACGTGCGCGCGACGCTCGACGCGGCGGTGGCGTCGAGCGTCGGCTGGCTGGCGGCGGTGGCGTCGAGCGCCGGGTTGCTGGCGACGGTGGCGTCGAGCGCGGCGGCGGCGGGCGCGCGCCTCGACGCGGTCGGCGTGGCCGTCGCCCCGAGCGCGTCGGCGCTGTCGTGGACGAGGTCGCGCGCGATCGCGCGCAGCTCGTCGCGCGCGGTGGCCGCGTCGGGGCGCGCGCCGGCGTCCTTGTCGAGCAGCGCGTCGATCAGCGCGACCAGGCGCGGCGGCAGGCCGCGCCGCAGCGCCGCGATCGACGGCGGCGACTCGGTGATCAGCTTCGCGATCAGCTCGTTGTAGCTGTCGCCGAGGAACGGCGGCTGGCCGGTGAGGACGTGGAACAGGATCGCGCCCATCGACCACAGGTCGGTCGGCGGGCCGATGTCACGCGCGCCGCGCGCCTGCTCGGGCGACATGTACAGCGGCGTGCCCATCACCTGGCCGGTGCGGGTGATGCTGACGTCGTCGGCGCCCTGCAGCTTGGAGATGCCGAAGTCGAGCACCTTCACGGCGCGCGCCGGCCGCGCGACGAGGAACAGGTTGTCGGGCTTGAGGTCGCGGTGGACGATGCCCTTGGCGTGGGCGGCGGCGAGGGCGTCGAGCGCGTCGGCCGCGAGCGCGAGCGCCTCGGACACGGGGAGCCGGCCGACGTGGGTGAGGCGCTCGCGGGCGTTCTCGCCGTCGAGCCACTCCATCACGATGAACGCGCCGCCGTCGGCGGTCGTGCCGAGGTCGAGGACGTCGATGATCCCCGGGTGGCCGATCGCCGCGGCGGCGCGCGCCTCCTGGCGGAACCGCTTCACCAGCGCCTCGTCGCGCGCGAGGTCGGTGTGCAGCACCTTGATCGCGACCTTGCGGCCGAGGTCGAGGTTCTCGGCGAGGAACACCGCGCCCATGCCGCCCTCGCCGAGCGTGCGCTCGATCTTGTACTTGCCGGCGAGGACGTCGCCGGCGGCGAGCGGCGCGGGGCGGGTGGTCATTCGGTGGCCCATGCGCAGTCCTCGCGCGGCTCGCAGCCGGGGCACGACGTCGGTCGCGTCAAGGTGCCGTCCCTCGACGCCGGCAGCGCGATCGTCAGCTCGAGCGGCAGATCGTCGAGGGGCACGGAGAGCCCGTCGCAGAACGAGGGGTTCACCTGGTGGAACTCCACGTTCAGGGCAGGTGTCGGCTCGTCGATGTAGAGCCCGACCGTGCGCTCGACGTTGACCGGGACTCCATCCTCGAACACGTCCTTCAGCTCGGTGCAGTCGGTCGGCGCCCCCGCGTCACAGACGTAGAGGTACACCCGCACCTCCGTCGACCGCGTCACGGTCACCAGCACGTCCGGCTCCGCGACGCACCCCGCCGCCGCGCTGGCCACCGCCGCCACCGCCACCCACACCACGCCGCGCGCTCTACTGCGGTGGCCAGTGCACCGGGACATCCGGCTCCTCCGGTTGCGTGGCGATCACGTAGCCCGTCACCGCCGCCCCGACCACCACCGCCGCCGCGGCGCCCCACACCCACGGCCGGCGGTACAGCGGCGGCGGCGGCGGCGGCGTGCGCGACAGCTCGATCGTCACCGTGCGCTCCTCGCCCGCGACCACGGTCAGCTCGCGCGCCTGCCGGACGTGGCCGGGCAGCTCGACGACGACGGTGTGCCCGCCCTCGACCAGCTCGCCGGTCCACGGCGCGCGGCCGAGCGGCCGGTCGTCGAGCACGAGCGTCGCGCCGTCGGGTCGGCTGCGCAGCGTGATCTGCGCGGTCGTCACCGGCGGCGGCGCCGCGCGCGGTCGCAGCGTCACCTCGCCGGTCCGCCCCGACACCAGCTCGACCACCTGCTCGTCGGCCACCTCCCCGGCGCGCTCGGCGCGGACCGTGTGCGCGCCCGGCGCCAGCAGCAGCGGCCCGGGCAGCGGCGTCTCCCCCTCGTCGAGCCCGTCGACCGTGATCCGCGCCGGCGCGCCCTCGACGATCACGACGAGCGAGCCGACGAGCTCGCGCAGCTGGGTCAGCTCGGCCTCGACGTCGCGCCGCTTCGCCGCCGGCACGGCGTCGCCGCCCTCGGCGAGGTAGCGCTCGAGCGTGCGGATCGCGCGGCCGTAGCGGAACAGCCGCTTCTCCGTGACGCCGATGTTCAGCAGCACCTCCCACCGCCGCGACAGCGCGTACGCCGCCTCGAACTCGGCGAGCGCCGCGGCGTCGTCGCCGCGCCGCGCCAGCTCGACGCCGCGGTCGTAGCGCGTCGCGGCCTCCTGGAGCGCGCGATCATCCGCCGGGGGCGCGGCCGGCTCGTCGGCGCGCACGGGTGCGGCGCCCGCCAGCGCGGCGATCAGGACGAGCACGGTGACGACGCGCGGGCTCACTGGACCTCGTGCGCTCCGATGTCGGCGGTGCCGCCCTGCACGCGCGCGCCGCCCAGCAGATCCGTGGTCAGCGCCGAGCCGTCGGCGCGCGTGCCGGCGACGCCGCGGTTGACGCACGGTGAGCCGGCGGCGATGTGGAAGTCCGGCTGGGGGAACGCGCCGTCGAAGCAGCTCGTCGCGTCACCGACGATGTCGCCCTCGGCGTCCGGCACGCCGACCGCGGCGCTCGCCGCGGTCGTGACCGTGTCGTCGAGGTACCGTCCGGTGCTGCCGCCGTACATGAAGTAGTTGTGATCGTAGGCGCTCGGCCCGCCGCAGTCGCTGTTGGGATCGTAGATCATCCGGTGCGCGCTGGCGTCGCCGCCGTCGAACAGGTTGCTCGAGAACCGCGAGGTCCCGACCGTCGCCTGGTGGCAGTACAGCGCGTGCGAGGCGCTCTGCGAGGTCAGCCCGCCGCCGTCGATCGTGTTGCCGATCAGCCGCAGGCTGGTCGCGCCGCCGACGACGAGCCCGATGCTGTAGGAGCTGCCGGCGCCGCTCCGCAGCCAGCTGTCGTAGAGCTCGAGCGTGGCTCCGTGGAAGTACGCCGCGACGCCGTAGGTCGTCGAGGCGAGGTCGCCATCGACCCGGAACCGCGTGCGCTCGGCGCGGACGCTCGCGCCGTCGACCGCGTACAGGCCGTAGAGCGTGCCGGCGTCGCCCGGGAGCCGGAACGTGGCGTCGGTGACGACCACCGGCGCTGCGGAGACGTACAGGCCGTAGCTGTACGACGTGCCGGTCTGGGTCGCGGTGAACGAGCCGCCGTCGATCCGCACCGTCCCGGTGGCGACGGCGGAGACGCCGATCAGCTCCGTCGTCGCGGCGCCCTCGCCGCTCGCGGTGTTGTCCGACAGCGTGACGTCGCCCTGGGGCCCCGTGACCAGGTACGGGGCCATCACGCGCGCGGCGGTGACGCGCGGCGAGATCACCGTGTTGCCTTCGACGACGCCGCTGGAGTCCTCCATCCAGATCCCCACGCGGGCCGCGTGGCCGTCGGCGGCGGGGTCGAGGAACCCGCTCCCGTCGATCACGTTGGCGTCGATCGTGACGAGGTCGCACGCGCGGGCGCGGATCGCGGCGGAGTAGTAGCCGCTGAAGGTGCCCGTCGACGACGTCATCCACCCGAACGTGCCGCCGGTCGCGCGCACCGCGGCGAGGCGCGTGCCGTCGAGCAGGATGCCGGAGGCCTCGCCGGCGACCGACCAGTCGCCGGTCGTCATGCCGTCCACCGTGACGGGCCCGATCGCGTCTCGCACCCACACGCCGCGGAGCTGGGCCAGCCCGACCAGCGTGCCCAGGTGCGGGTCGCGCACGAGCCCGGACGAGCGGTGGAGCTCGATCGCCGTGAGGTCGGCCGCGCCCGAGAACGCCGGCAGCGCGACGCGGTCGAGCGTGACGTCGAGGCACTGCTCGCACCGCACGCCCGTGATCGCCTGGTTCGCCGGGACGACGGGCAGGACCAGCGTTACGCCGTCGAGCCACAGCCCCGGCGCGAGCCGCGCGTCGACGAGCACGCCGGGCTCCGCGACGGTCGACTCGAGCGTGAGACCGCGGATCGTCACCGCCGCGCGCGGCGCGTCGAACGTGCCCGGGACGTCGAACAGCTGCGGCGTCGCGGCGCCGCCGTGGCGGATCCTCGACGAGGACAGGTCGTCGCCGTCGCGCACCCACCGGCGCGTGCTGCACGCGGTGTAGCCGCCCTGGACGCGGACGCCCGCGGGCAGCGCGATCGCCCCGCCGGTGACGTCGATCGTGTCGCCGCCGCGGATCGCGACGACCTCGTCCGGCGCGCGGCCCGCGATCGCCGCGGCCAGGTCGCCGGTCGGTGCATCCGGCGCGGTGCCGTCGCCGGGCGCGCCGGCCGCGACGAACCGCGACGGGAACCCGTCGGCGACGCAGTGACCGGCGGCGCACGTCTCGCCGAGCTTGCAGTCGCACGGTCCGTCGCACGTGTACGCGCCCGCGACCGCGTCGAAGCTGGTCGGGCGCGGGACGCACGCGCCGAGCGGCCCGCACATCTCGGCGGCGCCGCAGTCGGTGTCGTAGGCGCAGTCGCCCGACGCCACGCACTGGCCGAGCTGGCACTCCTGGAACGCGCCGCAGTCGGTGTCGAGCGTGCACTGCGGCACGCAGACGCCCTCGACCGGGTCGCACTCGAGGTTGCCCGGGCACGGGAAGCTGCCGTCGCACGCGGCGCGGCACAGCCCGCCGTCGTCGCAGGTCTGCCCGGTCGGGCAGGTCGCGGAGCACGGCAGCACGCACGTCCGCGTCGGCAGGTCGCAGACGCGGCCGCCGGTGCACGCGGCGTCGGTGGTGCAGCCCGGCGTGCACAGCCCGGCGTCGCACCAGTGGTCGCTGGCGCAATCGGCGTTGTCGCGGCACGCGACGCACGCGTGGTCGACGCAGAACGCCCCGGGGCAGTCGACGTCGTCGACGCACTGGGCGAAGCAGCGGCCCGCGACGCACGCCTCGCCGCTGTCGCAGTCGAGGTTGACCAGGCACTCCTGGCACGCCCCGACCGGCACGTTGCACACGCGCTCGCCGCCGCAGCTCAGCGTCGCGGTGCACGGCACGCAGGCGCCGTCGCTGCACACCTGATCGCCGCACTGCGAGCTGGTGACGCAGCCGACGCAGCTGCCCTGGGCGCAGATCATCCCGTCGGGGCAGTCCTCGCTGCCGGCGCACGCGCGGCACGCGTCGCCGACGCCGTCGCCGACCGAGTCCTCCTGGTCGTCGTTATAGGTGTTCGGGCAGTTGTCGCAGGCGTCGCCGTCGCCGTCGCCGTCGCGGTCGGCCTGCGCCGGGTCGGCCACCTCGGGGCACACGTCCTCGAAGTCGAACCGGCCGTCGTCGTCGGTGTCGGGCGTGTCGTTGTGGGTGTCGACGTCGTCGCCCTGGGTCGCGAGGTCGGCGCGGTCGCCCAGCCCGTCACCGTCGGCGTCGGCGGTCTCGGCCGGGTCGTAGGGGAACGCGTCGGCGGCGTTGGCGACGCCGTCGCCGTCGATGTCCGGGTCGGCGTCGTCGGGCGTGCCGTCGGCGTCGAGGTCGCCGCCGACCAGCGGCAGCACCAGCGTCGACGGCAGCACCAGCGGCAGCTCGCCGCGCGGGACGACCGACGGGACGATCGCGGTGATCGGGCTGTCGCCGTCGCGCGCCCGCACCGCGAACACGCCCGGCCGCGAGGCGAGCGAGAACGCGCCGTCGCCGTCGGTCTCGACCGCGACCTCGACGTCGCCGGTGATCGCGTCGACCAGCTCGACCGTGATCCCGTCGTCGCCGCCGGCGACGCCGTCGCCGCGGATCGCGCGTCCGACGATCGGCCCGAGGTCGCCGTCGACCATCGCGAGGTCGAGGTCGACGCCGATCGTCGTGCGCTCCGGCACGACCGTGACGTCAGCGTGGACGACCGTGCCGTCGGGCGCGATGAGCACGACGTCGTGGACGCCGGGCGGCACCTCGAGCAGCAGGTAGCCGCCGTTGTCGTTGGGCGCGGTGACGACGCCGTAGGCGGGCAGGGCGACGATCATCCCGGCGGGTTCGCCGCCGATCACGCGGCCGCCGATCGCGCCCGGCTTCGCCAGGCGGATCGCGCCGAGGTCGGTGACGAACCCGCTGTTGGCGCCGGCGGCGACGCGCTTGCCGGGCAGCGCCAGCGGGTCGTCGTTGACGATCCGGACGTCCCACCGGCCCGGCGGCACCCCGCGCAGGTCGAACGCGCCGGACTCGTCGCACGGCGCGCCGAGCGGCGAGCCCTCGAGCAGCGCGCGGCAGCCCGAGGCCGGCACGTCGGCCGAGATCTCGACGCGGCCGATGATCTCGCCGGGCACGACGCCCGGCGCGTCCTCCGGCTCGCTGCCGCACGCCGTCGCCGCCAGGATCGCGATCGCACCGCACAGAGCCCTGCGCACCATGTGAACCCCCCGAGGTCGTCACAGGAGAGTACACCGCCCGGGTGTTTGCTCACGACCAGCACGGCTTTCAGCCGTGCGGGCCCTGGCGGGTCAGGGGCATCGTGTCGCCCCCGGAGAGGCGGGGCGACCGCTGTCACCGTGCGGCGTACAGCCGCGCGGCGCGCGGCGGCACGGTGACGGCCACCGTGCCGTCGGCCGCGACGGTGACCGCGTGCGCCGCGGGATCGAGCAGGTCGACCAGCGCGGTGCCGGGCGCGAACCCGGTCGGCACGGTGGCGATGGCGTCGTCGGCCGGGTGGCCGTTGAGCGCGACGAGCACGCGGTCGGCGCCGACCTCTGCCGCGTCGTCGGCGCCGGCGGCGCCGCCGCGCTCGAACGCGAGCAGGCCGACGTCGGGGCCGCGCTCGCGGGCGCTGGTCTCGCTGGCGTAGCGCAGCGTGAGCGCGCCGCGGCGCAGGGCAGGGTGCGCGGCGCGGATCGCGGCGAGGCGCGCGAGGTGCCGGTACATCCGCGTGCCGCGGGCGTAGCCCGTGTCCCACAGCGGCTCGCGCGCGGCGTGGCCGGTGCGTCCGGTCAGCTCCTGCTCGGTGCCGTAATAGACGCACGGGATGGCGTCGACGGTGAACACCAGCGTCATCGCCAGCTCGGCGACGTAGGCGTCGTCGAGCTGACCGCGCAGCCGGCCGGTGTCGTGGTTGTCGGCGAACGCGACACGCAGCCGCCACGGGTCGAGCCCGGCGCCGCCGGGGTGGCCCGTCGCCGGGTACGCCTCGCGGTGGGTGGTGAGCACGGCCGCGACGTCCGCGGCGGCGCGCCCGTCGAGCAGGAAGCCGTCGATCACGTCCCACTTGAGGCTGAAGTCGAACGCGGCGTCGAGCGCGCCCTCGTCGGTGTAGCTGGCGAGCACGGCGGGATCGCCGTTCCACACCTCACCGAGCAGCAGCAGGCGGTCCTTGCCGAGCGCCGCGGCGCGCGCGCGCAGCCGCTCGGCGAACACGCGCCACGACGCGCGCGGCACGTGCGGCGCGGCGTCGAGGCGCAGGCCGTCGAGGTCGAGGCGCGCGATCCACGTCGCCCACGTCGTCGCGAGGTCGTCGATCACGCCGGGCGCCTCGGTGTCGAGGTCGCGCAGGCCGGTCGGGAAGTCGCCGAGCTCGCGCTGGACCTCGAGCGAGAAGTCCTCGGTCGCGCCGCGGCGGTGGAACTCGTCGTCGGCCAGCGCGCGGGCCTCGACCGTGACGTCGGCGCCGTCGTCGGAGGCGCCCGGGACCTCGCGCCACAGCCGCGGCCGCTCGCCCCGCCACACCAGCGGCGCCTCGTACGGCGTCGTCGCCGCGAACGGCGGCTCGACCTCGTCCGGCGCGACCGCGCCGTCGTCGTCGAGGTCGTAGTCGAACACCCGGCCGGCGTGGTTGATGACGACGTCGACGATCACGAGCATGCCGCGCGCGTGGGCGTCGTCGATCAGCGCGCGCAGCTCCGCCTCGTCGCCGAACCGCGGCTCGAGCGAGGTGAAGTCGGCGGCCCAGTAGCCGTGGTAGCCGTCCTGGGTGTCGCCTCGCGGCACCTGGCGGACGATCGGCGAGATCCACAGCGCGGTGACGCCGAGGTCCTCGAGGTAGTCGAGGCGCGCGCGCAGCCCGCTCCAGTCGCCGCCCTGCCACCGCTCCAGCTCGCCCGGCACCGGCGCCGCCGGATCGTCGACGAGGGGCTGCGCGCCGTCGGCGAACCGGTCGACGACGACCTGGTAGATGACGTGATCGCGCCAGTCGTCGACGTGGGTGTCGACCGACGTCGGCGCGGCGTCGTCGGCGCACGCGGCGAGCGCGAGCGCGAGCGTCGCCGGGGCGAGCGTGCGCGCTACGGCGCCTCGCTGCACGTGGTCACCACGCTGTTCTGGCCGCCGAACCCGTCGCTCTCGCGGTCGGGGTTCGCCGGGTCGACGATCCACTGGGTGCCGTCCACGATGAGCTTGTAGCTCTGGCGGCCCTCGCCGATCTGCGCGGTCACCGACCACGCGCCGCCACCGGCGTCGGTCATCGCGAGCGCGCCCGGCGGCGTCGTCGCCCAGTCTGTGAACGAGCCGGTGACCCACACCGACGTCGCGGCGCCCGCGTACGTGAAGGTGTGGACGTCGCACGGCGTCGCGTCCGGCGGCGCGACCTGGCCGCAGCCGCCGGAGCCCGAGCCGGTTCCGGAGCCCGAGCCACCGGAGCCGCCAGAGCCCGCGCCGGGGCAGTCCGCCGCGTCGCGGAAGTCCGTGTTGCGGCGCGCGTCCGGCGCCTCGCCGATGTCGTCGTCGCCCGCGCCGACGTCGTCGTCGGCGGCGCCGGACGGGGCGCAGGCGGTGGCGGAGGCGGCCAGGCTGGCGAGCCCGGCGACGAGGAGGAGGCGGAGCGAGGCGCGCATGCCCGGCTCCCTTCCATGACCGGTGCCAGACCCGCGGAGTGTAGGCGCGCCCACGTGTGCGGCCCGTCCGGGCAGCTCCGGGACCCGCGCGCGTTTCGATCCTCGACGCCGGCGACCGCGACGTTTCGATTGTCGACGTCGCCCGAGCGGCTGCGGTTCACCGATCAGCCCGCGCAATCGGGGTCACGACGTCTCAGCGCTTCGCGGCCTGCTGGTGCTTGATCGTGTCGACGAAGTGGCGGAACCGGGTGACCTTGCCGCTCGGGCCGAACGTCCACAGGTGCATCTCGTACTCCTTGAACCGCTTGCCGGTGGCCTTCGCGGTGATCTCGAGCGAGATGACCGCGGCGACCTGGGTGTCGCTGGCGAGCAGGCTCACCGGGACGAACGAGTGGAACTCCAGGGCGGCGAGGGCCTCGAAGAACCCCATGACGTGGCGCGTGCCGGAGCCGGGGCGCACCCACGGGATGCCGTAGGCCTCCGCGCCCTCGAAGTCGTGCTCCCACTCGATCTGCTCGTCGAGGTGCTGGAAGATCGTGGGGATATCGCCGCGGCCGAACGCCTGGTAGATGGTCTGGATCGTCTCGAGGTGGCTCATGGCCCCTCCTACGAACCAGCCCGGGGGGCGGATCGATCGGGAGCGCAGGTCCCGGGGCTGGTACGATCGGCGGCTGACGTGATCGGGACGGTCCAGGAAGGCCGCTACCACATCCTCCGCAAGCTGGGCGAGGGGGGGCAGGGCGAGGTCTACCTCGCGGAGCACGTCCACCTCGGGCGCCACGAGGCGATCAAGGTGCTGCGCGAGGAGGTCGCGCGCGACGAGGACTTCGTGTCGCGGTTCCGCCGCGAGGCGCGCGCGGCCAACCGCGTCCAGCACCCGCACATCGTCGGCGTCTACGACTTCGGCCGGCTGTCCGACGGCCGCTACTTCCTGGCGATGGAGTACGTCGACGGCGAGCGCCTCGACCACGTCATCGGCGGCGCGCCGGTCGGCGTGCGCCGCGCGGTGCGGATCGCGGCGCAGCTCGGGCGCGCGCTCGGGCACGCCCACGCGCTCGGCGTCGTCCACCGCGACCTCAAGCCGATGAACATCATCCTGACGCGCCACCGCAACCAGGCGGACGTCGTGAAGGTGCTCGACTTCGGGATGGCGAAGATCATCGCCCCCGAGCTCGGCGCCGACGTCGCGTCGACGCTCGGCGGGCGGATGCTCGGCACCGCGCCGTACATGGCGCCCGAGCAGTTCCGCGACCACGCCGCCGCCGACCCGCGGATGGACGTCTACGGCGCCGGCTGCATCCTCTACGAGCTGCTCACCGGCGCGACGCCGTTCACCGGCGGGATGGTCGCGCAGATGGACCAGCACATGCGCACCTCGCCCGAGCGGCCGTCGCGGCGGCAGCCGGCCGCCGGGATCCCGCGCGAGCTCGACGAGCTCGTCCTGCGCGCGCTGGCCAAGCGCCCCGAGGAGCGGTTCGCCGACGGCGGTGCGCTCGCCGACGCGCTCGAGGCGCTGGCGCCGGCCGCGCCGGCCGCGCCGGCGCCGCCGCGCAAGACCCGCCTCGGCGTCGCGATCCCGCGGCCGCTCGACGACTTCGCCGGCGAGACCGACACCCACGGCGGCGGCACCCACGGCGGCACCGACCCGGGCGGGCGACCCGTGGAGGACCCGATCGTCACCGGGCGGATGAGCCGGGCCGAGGCGGTCGAGATCGCGGGCGCGCTGGTCGATGAGCTGGCCGACGCGCTGCTCGATCGCGGCGTCGCCGACGCCGTGCTCGTCGCCGGCGCGGCGCAGCTGCGCGACCTGCGGCGCCAGGCCCACCGGCTGCGCGGCGAGGCAGCCGAGCTCGAGGCCAACGCGACCGCGCTGGAGCACTCCGTGCGCGAGCGCCAGGCGTCGCTCAGCTTCGCGATCGGCGAGCTGAGCTTCGACCGCGACGTCGGCGAGGGGGCCGCGGCCGACGTCGACGCGCAGATCGAGGCGCTCGAGGCGAGCCTGGCGGCGCTCGGCGCCGACGCGCGCGCGCGCCTGGCGGCGCTCGACGAGCGCGCGCTCGCGGTCGCCGCGGCGCTCGACGACTCGCTGCAGGCGCAGGCCGCGACCGCGGCGCGGCTCGCGCCGGTGATCGACGCGGCGCTGGCGCGGGTGCCGGGCGCGCATGCGGCGCCGCTGCGGGCGCAGCTCGAGCGCGCGCACCGGCTGCTCGCGGAGGCGTGAGCGGCGCGTGGCCTACGCCGGCTGGAGCGCGGCGAGCCCGCCCGCGCGATCGAGCGCGACCAGCTCGTCCGAGCCACCGACGAGGCGACCGTCGATGAGCACGACCGGCACCGTGGGGTGTCCCGTCTCGAGGATCACCTGCCGTCGGCGCGCGCGGTCGTGTGTCACGTCGACCTCGACGAACGGGATCTGGCGGGCGCGCAGCAGCCGGCGCGCGCGCTCGCAGTAGCCGCAGTACGTGGTCGTGTACATCAGCACGCGCGGGCTCACGGCAGCTCAGAGTGCGGACGGCCGGGCCCCGTTACAAGGCGGTGCGACCGCGCGACGCGCCCCCGAGGTTTCCCTCGGGCGCGCTCGCAGGCCGCGTCGGGGCCGCGTCACGCCGCGCGCCGCGAGGCGGCCCGCGCGTAGTGCGCGCGCGCCCACGCGACGGTCGCCGCGATCCCGTCGTCCCAGCTCGTCGCGCCGCGGCCGAACGTCGCGCGGAACTTGCGGTCGTCGAGGATGAACGGCGCCTTCCACTGGTAGGTCATCTCGGCGACCTCGCGCACCAGCGGCGACACCAGGCCGGCGCCGCGCAGCAGCCACGTCGGGACCGCCCGGGCCGGCACCGGGTGACCGAGCGCCGCCGCGATCCGCGCGAACACCGCGCGCGTCGGCTCGGCGGGCGCGACCGGCAGGTGATAGAGGGGCTCGGTCGCGCGCGCGTCGGTGCCGAGCGTGACCAGGGCGTCGGCGACGTCGGGCACGTACGAGTACGAGTGCGGCTGGTCGGGATCGCCGAACACCTCGCCGGCGCGCCCGGCGAGCGCGCGCGGCCAGAACCGGTCGCCGAACACCGCGGCGAGCACGGCGCCGGGGCCGTAGAAGTCGCTGGCGCGGCCGATCGTGACGCGCAGATCGCCGCGCGCGCGCGCCTCGAGCAGCTCGGCGGCGGCGCGGGCGCGCAGCTCGCCCTTGCGCGAGCACGGCGCGACCGGGGTGTCCTCGCGCATGACGCCGCCGGGCGCGTGGCCGTACATGTAGAGGTTGTCGAGGACGACGAGGCGCGCGCCAGCGCGCGCGGCGCCGGCCGCGATCGCGCGCGACAGCGGCAGCAGCAGCTCGTCCCACTGCGTGTAGAGCGGGTTGACGCAGTGGTAGACGACCGCGGCGCCGTCGAGCGCGGCGGCGAGCGCGGCCGGGTCGAGGACGTCGGCGGCGACGTGGGTGACGCCGGGCGGCGGGGCGGCGGCGAACGCGCCGCGGCGGACGAGGCGGACGCGCAGGCCGCGCGCGGCGAGGCGGGCGGCGACGGGCGGGCCGAGCTGGCCGGCGCCGAGGACGACGTGGAGCGGGGCGGCGGCGGGGGAGTCGGTGGTGGGCGTCATGGGCTCAGCGTGCGCCTTGCGAGAACGCCGGAGTAGGCCGAGGATCGCAACATGGCGTTGCAGGATCGCAAGGACGCGGGACGGCCGGGGCGCGGCGGCCGGGCGCGGGTCGAGCGGCTCGACTGGGACCTCGTGCGCGTGTTCCTCGACGTCGCGCGCACCGGCCGGCTCGCCGCCGCGGCCGAGCGGCTCGGCCTGGACGTCTCGACGGTCAGCCGGCGGCTCGACCGGCTGGAGGGCGAGCTCGGGGTCGCGCTGTTCGAGCGCACGACCACCGGCGTGATCGCGACCGCGGCAGGCGAGAAGCTGGTGCCGGCAGCCGAGGACATGGCGCGCGCGATGGGCGAGCTGGGGCTGGCGGTGGACGCGGTCGAGGCCGAGGCCGAGGGCGTCGTGCGGCTGACCTCGCCGCCGGGCGTCGCCGACGTGTTCGTCGCGCCCGCGCTGGCGCGATTCCACGCGCGCCACCCCCGGGTGCGGATCGACCTCGATGCCAGCGTCGGCTACGCCGACCTCACCCGCGGCGAGGCCGACCTGGCGCTGCGCGCGCGCCGGCCCGAGCGCGGCGATCTCGTCGCGCAGCGGCTGGTGACGACGCGGTCGATCCCGGCGGGCGCGCGCGGCTACGTCGAGGCGCTGGGCGCGCTGCGCACGACCGACGCCGCGCGGTGGATCGCCTGGGGCCACGACCTGGCGCAGATCCCCGACGCGCGGTGGCTGACCCAGCACGTGAAGGTCGCGCCGGTGCTGCGCACCAGCTCGTTCTCGGCGCAGCTCGCGGCGGCGGCCGGCGGGCTCGGGCTGATGCTCGCGCCCGAGCCCTACCTGGCGAGGTTCGACCTGGCGCCCGCGCGCGCCGGCCGCGCGCTGGCCGCGGCGTGGGCCGCGCTGCCGGTCGGCGAGCTGTGGCTCGTCGGGCACGTCGCGCTGCGGCGGGTGCCGCGCGTCGCGGCGGTGTGGGACTTCGTCGTCGAGGAGCTGACGCGGCCCGCGGGCGGCCGGTGACGGCGCGCGCCGCGGCGGCCGGGCGCGCCGGTCAGGGGCGCGCGGGCGGCTCGCGGCGGATGCCCTCGCGGACGCCGACGCGCGGGCGCCAGCCGAGGAGCTGCTCGGCGCGGTCGCTGTCGAAGCGGAGGCGGGCGAGCGCCGACTGCAGGCGGTACTTCGCGATCGGCGAGGTGCGGCCGAGCGCGCCGAGCGGCAGCTCCGACAGCTTGCCGAGCGCGAACACCACCGGGCGGGGCACGCGCACGACCGGGGCGCCGCCGCCGGCCACCTCGAGCACCTCTCGCTGGGTGAGCTGGTCGTCGTCGACGAGCTGGATGACCTCACCGTGGGTGAGCCGTCGGTCGACCGCGGCCAGGATCGCGTCGACGACGTCGTCGAGGTAGACCAGCGGCAGGGGGAGCGTGCCGTCGCCGAGCACCAGCCACCGGCCGGCGGCGCGGCGCGCGACCGCGCCGTTGATCAGCGGGATCCCGCCGCCGAAGATCTGGCCGGGGCGCAGGATCACCGCGGGCAGGCCGTCGGCCGCCGCCTGGCGGACGCGCCGCTCGGCCTCGAGCTTGGCGCGGGTGTAGAAGCCGCGCTCCTCGGCGCGCGGCTCGAGCGCGGTCGCCTCGGTGACGGGCGCGCCGTCCGACGAGCCGGCCCAGTCGATCACCGACATCGAGCTGATGTGGACGAGCTGCTTCACCGCGTGGCGCTTGCACGCGTCGAGCACGTGCTGCGTCCCGTCGATCGTCCCCGCGACGTGCTCGGGCCAGCTGCCCTTCATCGTCGCGCCGACGTGGAGCACCGTCTCGGCGCCCGCGACCAGCCGGTCGACCGCCGCTGGATCCGCGAGGTCGCCGACGACGTAGTCGACGCCGGCGAGCGGCGCGTCCGGCAGGCGCCGCACCAGCGCGCGGACCTGCTTGCCCTCGGCGAGCAGCCGGCGCAGCGTCGCGCCGCCGAGCGAGCCCGAGGCGCCGGTGAGCGCGAACGCGGTGGTCGGGGCGATCGGGAGCGCGCGTGCGGGGGCGGCGGCGCCGGCGCGGCGGGCCGCGACGCCGTCGACGATCGCCGCGACCTGCGCCACGCGCGCCTCCCATGTCTCGCTCCGCATCGCGTCGGAGCGGGCGCGGCGGCGCGCCGGCGAGTCGTCGGCGAGGGCGCGCGCGATCGCCGCCTCGATCTCCTCGGGTGTGTGGCCGACCTCGCACCACTGCGGGTACCTCATCACCTCGGGCACCGCGGTCGACACCACCGGCACGCCGGCCGACAGGTACTCGCGCAGCTTGATCGGGTTGACGTACTTCATCCGCTCGATCAGCGCGTACGGGATCAGCCCGACCGCGAAGCCCTTGCAGTAGGCGGGCAGCTCGTCGTGGGCGCGGCGGCCGAGCAGGTGGACGTTGGGCAGCGCGGCGAGCTTGGTGACGTCGCACAGCTGCTGGCCGATCAGCGCGAGCTGCCAGTCGGGGCGTCGGCGCGCCAGGGCGACCAGCAGATCCTGGTCGATCCAGTCCTGCAGCGTGCCGTAGAAGCCGATCACCGGGCCGCGCGCGGCGATCGCGGCGAGGTCGGCGGGGACGGCGGTGCGGTCGTCGAGCGCCTGCGCGAACAGCGCGTGGTCGACGCCGTGCGGCGAGCAGTGGGTCTCGGGGTTGAGCGCGCGCTTGGCCTCGGTCAACGCGTGGTTGATCGCGAACACGCAGTCGACGCGCTCGAGCAGCTTGCGCTCGGCGTCGACCGTGGCGGCGCCGTCGAGGTAGGTGAACATCGACCACTCGTCGACGCAGTAGTAGACGCTCAGCGTCTCGCCGAGCGTGCCGACGTAGTCGGCGACGCTGGGGATGAAACTCCACAGCTGGAACTCGCGCAGGCCCAGGCGCAGGCGCAGCGCGGCGATCGTCGCGCGCAGCACCTGCTGGTTGAGCTTGCGCGCGACCGCCGAGTGCGGCAGCGGCAGGACCAGCGGCGAGAACACCCACAGGTCGTTCTCGACGTTGACCGGGCCCTGCGCGAACTCGCCGAGCTTGCGGCGGATCTTGCCGAGGTCGCGCGACGACGACAGCTTCGGGGTGCGGGTGCCGACCGAGTTCAGCCACAGCACCCGGCGGGACTTCGCCAGCTCCCGCAGGACGGCGTGGTTGCTCGTCGGGTCCTCGTTCCAGTCCTTGGCGAAGCAGATGATCCCGGTCGGCGGCAAGGCGCGCCACGTTAGCAGGTGCGCCGCCGTCCAGGGGCCCGGCCAGCGACCCGCGGTCGCGGTTCGTAAGGGCTTGTGGCCGCGGCAGAAACCCGCTACTTGACGAAGTGATGCCCACACGACCGCAGACGCTGCGGCAACGCGTGGTGGAGGCGGCGTGGTCCGCGTTCCCACACGACCACGTGATCCGCCGGGGGCCGTCCGACGTCCGGCGAGTCGCACTGACGTTCGACGACGGCCCGGACGACCGCACGTCGCGCTACCTCGACGTGCTCGACGCGTGCGGCGTGCCGGCGACGTTCTTCATCATGGGCGACCTGACGGGCGAGCGGCCCGAGAGGGTCCGCGAGTACGTGCGGCGCGGCCACCAGCTCGGCGGGCACGGCTGGGACCACCGCGCGTTCCCGACGCTCGGCGCGCGCGAGCTGCGCGACCAGCTCGATCGCACCGCGGCGGTGATCGGCCCGACGCTGCAGGGGCGCCCGTGGGTGCGCCCGCCCTACGGCAAGCTGTCGGCGCGGTCGCTGGCGACCGTGCTCGGTCACGGCTACACCATCGCGCTGTGGTCGTTCGACTCCCTCGACTACGACACCCACGACGTCGACCAGCTCGTCGCGCGGTGCGCGCCCGAGGCGATCTCGCCGGGCGAGGTGCTGCTGTTCCACGAGGGCCAGGACCACACGCTGGCGGCGCTGCCGCGGATCATCGACGGCCTGCGCGGCGCGGGGTACGAGTGCGTGACGATGGCCGACCTGATCCGGCGCTGACCACGGCCGCGGTCGGGCTCGCGTGCGCGCTGGCCGCGTGCGGCGGCGGCGCGTCGCCGCCGCCGGGCCCGCCGCTGCAGATCACGACCGAGACGGTCAAGCTGCGTCGCGGCGATCCGCTGCCGGCGACGTCGGCGATCTTCGACGGCGAGACGGTCCGGCTGCGCGCGGCGCGGGGCGAGGTCGTCGGCGTCGCGGTGTGGCGACGCGGCGCGGGCGCGGCCGCGGTGCGGCTCGAGGTCGAGGGCGCCCGGGTCGAGGCGTTCGCGGTCGCCCACCACCAGGTGCGCCGCGGCTCGACGCGGATGTACGGCCCGGTCGACGGTCGCGGCGCGTGGCCGGACCGGCTGGAGCCGGTGGCCGCGGGCGCCGCGGTCGACGCCGAGCGCGTCGCGTACTTCGACGTCGCGGTCCCGGCCGACGCCGCCCCGGGCGTCCACCGCGGCGCGCTCACCGTCGACGACCGCGCGATCTCGGTCGAGCTGACGGTCGCGCCCGTGACGCTGCCGTCGGTCGGTGACGCGCCGCGGGTGTGGGGGTACTACGACGCGCGCGAGGTCGCGCGCGCGCACGAGCTGACGCCGGGCAGCGAGGCGGTGCTCGCGGTCGAGCGCGACTACGCGGCGCTGGCGCGCGCGCACGGCATGGTCGCCACGCCCGAGCTCACGCTCGACGGGTGGGAGGCGCGGCGCGAGCTGGTGCGCGGGCTGCCGTGGATCCCCGTGCTGCTGCCGCGGGAGCCGGACGCGCGCGCCGCGGCGGTGCGCGCCTGGATCGACCGGCTCGCCGGCACGGGGCAGGTCGCGTTCGCGATCCCGATCGACGAGCCGCGGCGGCTGCGCCAGAAGCTCGAGGTGCGCGCGCTCGCCGCCGAGGTGCGCGCGGCCGGCGGCGGCGCGGGCCGGTTCCTCTACGCCGTCACCGACGAGCCGCACTTCGTCTACGGCGACCTGATCGACGTCTACTGGTCGCCGTACGCGGTCCATCGCGGCGCGCCGCGCGAGGTCGGCGGCGCGTCGGTCGAGCGGTGGACCTACAACGGCGGCGAGCCGTTCGCCGGGCCGTTCGTGCTCGACAGCGGCGGGCCGGCGCTGCGGACGTGGGGGTGGATCGGATGGCGGTGGGACGTCGGGCTCTGGTACGTGTGGGACGTCATGTACTGGAGCGATCGCTACCGCCACCGGCGGCGCGGCGGCCAGGGGCTGCCGCCGCCGAGCCCGGTCGACGCCGACGCGGTCACGTTCGACGACGGCGACGACCACGGCAACCTCGACGGAGTGCTGCTCCACCCCGGGCCGCGCGCGTCGTGGCGGCTCAAGACGCTGCGCCGCGGCCAGCAGGACCGGCTGCTGCTCGAGGCGCTCGCGGCGTGCGCCGGCGCGGCCGCGGCCGAGGCGATCGCGGCCGAGGTCGTGCCGCGCGCCCTCGGCGACGCGGGCGCGCCCGGGACGTGGCGGCGCGGCGACTGGCCGCGCGACGAGGCGGCGTGGGAGGCGGCGCGCGGGCGGGTGCTCGACGCCTGGGTCGCGTGCGAGGCGGCGCGATGACCGGGCCCGACGCGCCGCCCGACGCGCCCGCGGCGCCGGCGGCGCCCGCGGCGCCAGCGGACGACCGGCTGTGGCAGCTCGCCGCCGACGTCGCCAACGCCCACGTCGAGCGCCGGCGCCTGCCGGTCGTCCGGCCGGCGGACGCGCTGGCGCTGGTCGACCGGCTGCACGTCGAGCTCGATCGCGCCATGGCCGGGCACCGCGCGGCGGCCGAGGCCGAGGGGCTGCGGATCGCGTGCGGCGACTGCCACGGGTGCTGCGAGAACGTCGTGATCACGCACGAGCCCGAGGCGCTGCGGATCGCCGCCTACCTGCGCTCGCCCGACGGGGCCGAGGCGCGCGCGCACTTCGCGCGGGCGTTCCCGGTGTGGCGGGCGCGGCTGGCGCCGGCGCTCGAGGCGATCGCGCGCCCCGCGCCCGGCCAGTTCCACGCCGCGCTCGCCGCGGCGCACCGCGCGCGCGTGCCGTGCGCGTTCCTGCGCGATGGCCGCTGCACCGTCTACGCCGTTCGCCCGTGGATCTGCCGCGGCGCCCACGCGCTCGACACCGCGGCGCACTGCGGCGGCGACCACACCGAGGAGCCGCGGGTCTACGTGTGGGGCCCGCTGATGGAGCTGATCGAGAACACGCGGCCGCTCCACGGCGGGATGCACGCGGCGCTGCGCGGCGCCGCGCCGCCGGAGCCGGTGTGCACGGCGGTGCACCGGCTGCTCGGCGCGGCGGACGCGCCGGGGCGCAACGACCCGTGCCCGTGCGGCAGCGGCCGCAAGCACAAGAAGTGCTGCGGGGCGTAGCCGCGCGCTGACTCCGGGCGCCGCGCGCTACTCGACCATCACGGTGCCGATGACGCGCGCGGGCGTGAGCTGGTCGATCGACTGGCGCAGCTCGCGCGCGGTCGTGCGCTTGGCGCGCACGACCAGCAGCGAGCCGTCGGCCGCGTCCTGCATCAGGTTGACGTCGGCCGAGCCGAGCACCGGCGGGCAGTCGATCACGATGTGGTCGTAGCCGGCGAGGCGCAGCCGCTCCATCGCGATCGTGAACGCGGGCGCGTCGAGGAGCTGGCTCTGCTCGATCCGCGGGTTGATCGCCGCGACGTGGAGCCACAGCTGCGGGATGTCGACGAACCCCCACGGCAGCATCGGCTGGTGGCGGTGCGCCGCGAGCTGCTCGGCGAAGCACCACGGCGGCACGAACCGGAACACGCTCGACAGCTGCGGGCGGCGGACGTGGGTCTCGACCAGCAGCACGCGGGCGCGCCCGCACTCGGCGAGCGCGAGCGCGAGGTTGAGCGCGGTGGTGGTCTTGCCGTCGCCGGCGCGCGGGCTCGACACGACGACGACCTGGGGCCGGCCGGCCTCGAGCAGGTGGTGGCGGAGCACGCGGAACGACGCCGCGCGCTCGGAGTCGGGGTCGTTGAGCAGGATCAGCCGCGGGTCGGGCGGGGCGTCGCTCGGCAGGTGGTGCTGGGTCAGGCCGATCTCGGGCGCCTGGCGGGCGGCGACGTGCGGCGCGACCTCCCCGCGGGGGGCGAGCGCGCCGCCGGCGGCCGGCTGGTTCGGCGGCGGGTTCGTGGTCGGCGGCCGCACCCGCAGCGGGCCGGAGCGGTCGCCGCTCGCGGCGACGGTGTGGGCGAGCTGGCGCGGCGACACGGCGGTGGCGTCGCCCGGCGCGGGGCCAGGGACGGCGGGGCCGGGCAGGCCGACGGCGGCCATCGGCTGGGTCATCAGCGGCAGCGGCGCCCCGATCCGGGTGGCGATGTCGTCGTCGTCGCCGCCCGGCGAGCCGGGCGGGCGGGGGGCGTCACCGAACCTGGGTCGCTTGGTGCTCATCGAGCCTGCTTCTGCTTGCGCGCCCGCCGCGGGGCCTTCGGGATCACGCCGAGCACCGGGGCCACGCCGAGCTGCTCGAGGTCGACCCGCCGGTAGAGCCGATCATCGACGATGGCGAGCGCGACGGCAAGCGCCAGGCCCAGGCCGGTGAACACCACCAGGCCGGCCATGACCAGGATCTTCTTGCCCTTGCCCATGGGCTTCATGGGCAGGAACGCCTCGTCGACCGGCTGCAGCGCCGAGCCCTGCTCCGCGATCCGCGTCTGGGCGTCGAGCTGGGCGCGGAACACCGAGTCGTTGAGCGTCTCGACCCGCTCGGTCTGCTCGCCGACCTCGCGCCGCAGCGCCGCCCACTGCGCCTCGAGCGCGACGATGCGATCCGCGCCCGTGTCCACCTGCGGCGTCGGGACCTTCGTGCCGGCCGACCGCGCGCGCTCGGTCGCGATCTGCTGCTCGACCTCGCGCAGCTCGCGCTCGAGGGTGGCGCGGTCGGCGGCGGTCGGCGGCGCCCGGATCTCGGGCTCGTCGTCCTCGTCGGCCGGGGTCACCGCGGCGAGCTCGGCCTCGGCCCGGCGCAGCCGTCCCTGGGCCGCCGCGAGCTCCTCCTTGGCGCGGGTCATGTCCGGGTGACGGTCGGTCAGGCCGCGCGACCGCAGCTCCTCGACCTGGCGCTGGGCGCCGCCGACCTCGCGCTCGGCCTGGTCGACCTTCTGGCGCGCCGCCATCTCCGCGGCGGTCGGCGCGCGCGGCTGGCGCGGCTGGGGAACCGGGGCCGGCGCCGGGTTGTTGCCCGCGGCCAGGCGGGCGCGGATGCGGCTGCGCTGGCGCTCCAGCGCGTTGAGCCGCGGGTTGCTCGTCGTCGGCGCGGGCTCGCGATCGCGGCGGCGCACGGCGGCGCCCTCGCTCGAGCCCATCGCCTCGTCCTCGGCGAACTCCGGGTGGTCCGACAGGAACTGGGCGCGCGCGCGCTCGCGCTTGCGCAGCTCCTCGGTCGCGGCGTCGAGCTGCTCCTGCGCGAACTTGACGGTCGCCTCGCCCTGCTCGAGCCGCAGGTCGCGCTCCTTCTCGATCAGCAGCTGGGTCAGCCGGCGCGTGACGTCGCGCGCGCGGACGCGATCCGAGTCGCGATAGACGATGCGGAACGTGTTGGCACCGCGCACCTGGAAGTCGATCGCCAGCCGCAGCTCCTCGACCGCCTCCTCGAGCCCCGCCTTCGACTCCGGGTCGTAGAGGTCCGGGAACGGGTTGAGCTCGGGATCCTCGATGATCTTGGATAGCTGGCTGCGCGCGAGCAGCAGCTCGCGGTAGCGCTCGCCGATGTTGCGCTGCATCGTCGCGGCGTCGCGGCCCTGGAGCAGGCTGGTCTGGATCCGCTCCTGGTAGAACAGCACCGCGCTCGTCTCGTAGACGTGCGGGCGCGTGATCGCGAACGCGACCGACAGCGCGCCGCCGAGGACGATGAAGATGCCGACGATCCACCAGCGACGGCGGACCTTGACCGCGTAGTCCGCGAGCCGGTCGAGCTTGTCCCGGGGGGTCTGGACGACGTTGAGCGCCATGCGTCGGTCAGGATGGTACACGACGTCCGCGGACGCCACGTGCCCGCAATGACCCGACCCGGTCCCCCGGGAACGTCGGGACGTGGCCGATGACCGGCAGGCCGATGCGCTCGACGTCCTCGCCGTCGTGGATCCGGGAGTCGAACGCCCCGACGAAGATCGCCACGACCGGGAGCAGCACGCAGAACACGATGCCGCCGAGGATGACCTGGAAGTACAGCCGCGCCCCGGGCTGCTCGAACGGCCGGTCCTCCTCGGCGACCTCGAAGCTCATGCCGAGCCCGGCGCGGTCGATCGCGAGGGCCATCGCGTCGCTCGAGCCCTGGGCCACCAGCGCCAGCACCGCCTCGCGCTGGCGGTGCAGCCGGGCCGACAGCTCGATCGTCTCGACGGTCAGCGCCGCGACCTGGCCCTCGTCGTTCGCCCGCTCGGCGGCGGCGAGCGCGAGGTTGCGCTCGGTCATCGTCGCCTCGAGCGCGTCGACCTCGGCGCGGGCGCGCGACAGCGCCAGCTCCACCTCCTGGCCGAGGTGCTCGGCGATCTCGAGCCGCCGGGCGTGCTCGCCCTCGACGATCAGGTTGGCGAGGCGGTGGGCGAGCCACCACGCGAAGTCCGGGTCCGCGTCCCACACGTCGATCGAGATCCGGGCCGACCGGCGCGCGTCCTGCGTGTACTGGTAGAGGAAGTAGTTGCGGAACACGCCGACCTCGAACATCCCGCGCAGCTCCGAGATCGCGAACTCGTCGCCGAGCTTGTGCCGCAGCGGGAACAGGTCCTCCTCCTCGATCAGCTCGAGCAGGACGCCGTTGGAAAGCAGCACGGTGTCGAGGTAGCTGTGCAGCTCGAGCGCCGGCATCGGGTGGTGCCCGTCGCTCATCGACCCCTCGGACGCCGCGAGCACGACCGTGGCGTTGTGGATCGTGACCTTCTTCGACCGCTTGTAGAGCACGCCGGCGGTGAGCAGCGCGGCGATGACGACGATGTACGGCCACCGGGCGCGGGCGCGCCGGTACAGCCGCTGCAGCTCGCGGACGAACGTCTCCCGGGTCCGCTCCTCGGACTCGAACCAGCCGTCGTCCCGCGGCGCGCTCACGTCGCGAGCCTAGCAGGTCCCGGCGGCGGGGCGGTCACGGCGCGGGGGCGGCGACCGCCGCGGCGAGGACGTCGTGGAGGGCGGCGGCGCTGGCGTCCCACCCGCCGCGCGCGCCCTGCCGCGCGACCTCGACCGGGTCGTACGGGGTGACGGCGGCGCGCCCCAGCGCCGCGGCGAGGGCATCCACGTCGCGGGCCGGCACCAGCTCGCCCAGCGCCGGCGAGGTGATCAGGTCGGGCACGCCGCCGACCGCGGTCGCGACGACCCGGCGCCCCGCCGCGAGCGCCTCGAGCACGACGTTCGGGGTGCCCTCGTTCCAGCTCGCCAGCACGACCGCGTCGGCCGCGGCCATCCACGCCGGGACCTCCTCGAGCGGCCGCGGCCCGGCGACGATCATCCGCCCGCCGAGGCGCGCAGCGGTCGCGTCGAGCGCGGCGCGGGCCTCGCCGCCGCCGACGACGGCGAGGCGCAGCCCGGGCGTCGTCGCCGCGGCGCGCTCGAACGCGGCCGCGAGGTCGAGCACGCCCTTGCTCTCCTTGAGGTTGCCGACGTAGACGAGCAGCGGCCCGTCGGCGGGGAGGGCGAGGCGCGCGCGCGCCGCGGCGCGGTCCTGCGGGCGGAACAGCTCGGCGTCGACGCCGTTCATGACGATCGCGATCCGCGCGCGGTCGACGCCGAGCCCGGCGACCTCGTCGGCGAGGGCGCGGCTCACCGCGACGACGCGCGCGGCGCGGGGCAGCGCCCACTGCATCATCCGGCGCGGGCCGCCCATCTTCGCGATGACGTTGACGTCGGAGCCGTGGAGCTTGACCACGGCCGGGACGCCGAGCGCGCGCGCGAACAGGATCGCGGCGAACCCGTCGGGGTACGCCCACGAGCCGAGCACGACGTCGACCTTGCCGCGCCACCGCGGCACCAGCGGCGCGAGCGACGCCGCGTACAGCGGCCCCCACGAGGCGTGGCCGACGCGCGGCAGGAACAGCGTGCGCGGGTGGTCGACCGACAGCCCCTCGATCACCTCGTGGCGCGGCGCGCCCGCGGCGCGGCCGGCGGTGGACCACCGCGCGAGCAGACCCGCGCCCGGGTACCACGGGATCGTGGCGAGGACGTCGACCTGGCAGCGGCGGCCGAGCGCCGCGAACTGCTGCCGGTTGAACGGCGCGGACAGCGGCTCGACCGCGCTCGGGAAGATCTTGGTGACGACGAGGACGCGCACGCGGGGGGGCGCGAGAGCTAGATCGAGAACACCTTGTCCATGCGCAGCAGCTTGAAGATCGCGAGCGGCTGGTCACGGGCGCCGACGACGACGACCTGGCCGCCGACCGCGCGGACGCGCTTGTATAGCGCGACCAGCGCGGCGACGCCGGAGCTGTCGATGATGTCGAGCCCGGACAGGTCGCACACGACGCGCGGCCGGCGCTCCTCGACGAGGGCGTCGATCGTCGGCATCAGCTCGGGTGCGGTGAGCACGTCGAGCGAGCCGGCGATGCGCAGCATCGATTCGTCACCCTGGTCGGTTCGCTGGAACTGGATCGGCACGGTTACCCTCGGGCTGGTCGTTCGCTGGTCGTTCGCGGGTCGGGGAGGTGACGGATGCGCGGGCCGCATGGCCCTAGGCTGAGGCGTCCGCCGTGGCGGTTGTGACCGCGGACGGGGCGATGCGTTTCACCAGGCGCCACAGGTTGGGCGGCCCCGGTTCGTACACCACCTCGTCGAGGAGCGCGCGGGCGATGTGGATCCCCATGCCGCCCTCGGGCAGTGAATCGAGGTCGGGGGAGCTGACCACGCCGATGTCGAACGGCGCGCCGCGGTCGCGGATCTCGACGGTGAGCGCCCCGGGCTCGACCGCGATCGCCAGCTCGATCTCGCCGCCGTCGGTCCGCCGGCCGTAGGCGTGGATCGCGATGTTGTTGTAGATCTCGGCGAACGCCGAGACGAACTCGGCGTCGAACGGGTGGCGCAGGTCGTACGCCGCGCCGTCGGCGGTGCGCTCGATGCCCGGCGCGCTGACCAGCCGGCACGCCTCGGCGACCACGCGCACGGCGACCGCTCGGTGCGCCAGCGTGCCGGGGACGATGAGTCGGATGGTGGGACGTGCCGCCATGGACGCGCCCAGCATAGCAGGGCCGCGCCGGCTCGTGTTAGCGTGCGGGTTCCATGCTGCGCAGCGTGCGCCTCGCCAAGCGCGCCATCGATGTCGCCGGTGCCCTCGCCGGGCTCGCGATCGCCGCGCCGCTCGCGCCGGTGATCGCGGCCGCGATCTATATCGACTCCCCGGGACCCATCTTCTACCGCCAGCGCCGCGCCGGCCGGCTGGAGGGGGTCACCACGGAGAAGAACGGGCGGCGGCGGTTCCGGTTCCACGAGTTCGAGATGCACAAGTTCCGCACGATGCGGACCGACGCCGAGAAGCTCACCGGCGCGGTGATCGCCGGCAAGGACGACCCGCGGATCACCCGCGTCGGCAAGTTCCTGCGCAAGTCGCGGCTCGACGAGCTGCCCCAGTTCTGGGACGTGCTGCGCGGCGAGATGAGCATCGTCGGCCCGCGGCCGGAGCGCCCCGAGCTGATCGAGAACCTCGCCTACGCGATCCCGTTCTTCGAGGAGCGGATGCGCGACGTCAAGCCGGGCATCACCGGGCTGGCGCAGATCTCGCTGGGCTACACCGGCGAGATCCCGCCGGGCAGCGAGATCGCCAAGCTCGCGGACACGCTGCAGAACCCGTACGGCCTCGAGGAGACGCGCGGCAACCTCGCCGACGACATGCGGATCAAGCTGCTCTACGACCTGGCGTACACCGCGTCGCTGGAGAAGCTCTCGACGTTCCTGTCGACCGAGCTGCGCATCATCGCGCGCACGCCGCTGGTGATGCTGAAGATGGCCCAGGGCCGGTAGCGGCGCCGGCCACGGCACGTCCCGCCGGCTACGGCACGTACAACCGCCTACGGCACGTAAAGACTGTCGCCGCTCAGCAGCACGAGGTTCATGTCGGGCCGCTTGCCCGAGGCGAGCAGGTCGTAGGCGAGCGGGATCTGGCGGACCTCGCCCGACTTGCTGTCGCGCCGCATCAGCACCATCTCGTTGCGCCGGGCGAACCGGGTGAACCCGCCGGCCAGCGCGATCGCCTCGGCGACGGTGACGTAGTAGTTCGACGGGAACACGCCGGGCCGCACGACCTCGCCGGACACGGTGAAGCGGTAGCTGTTGGCCTCGCGCACCGCGACCGTGATCGCCGAGCCCTCGACCTTCACGAAGTCGGCGAGGCGGTCCTTGATCATCTGCTTGAGGGTGGTCGGCGTCTCGCCCGCGGCGCGCAGGTCGCCGACGAGCGGCATCGTGATCGTGCCGTCGGGGCGGATCACGGCCTCGGTGTTGAGGCCCTCGTTCTGCCACACGTTGACCGCGATCGCGTCACCGATGCCGAGGACGTACTCGGTCGTGCGCGGATCCGGCTCCTGGCTGTAGTCGTAGACCGGCGCCTTGGGCCCGCAGCCGGTCGCGGCCATCGCGGTCAGCATCACCAGGAGCGTCACCACCCGAACAAGCCATCGTCGCTGCATCGCCGGCAGTGTCCGCCAAAGCGGCGCGGGAGGCAAACCGGGGACGGGTGTCACCCTGGGGGTGGGACCGCGAACACGACGATGTAGGCGAACGCGGCGGTGACGTACTGGACGCGCAGCGCGACGAAGCCCTGGTCGAACGCGCCGTCGCTGCCGCTCGCCGAGCTCGGCTGGGGCAGCGCCGTCGACGTCACCTGGCAGCGGAGGTCACCGTCCTGCGCCTCGAGGACGTGCACGAGGTCGTACGTCGCGCCTTGCTCGAGGTTGTCCCCGAGCGAGACGACGTCCTCCACCTGATAGGGCTGGCTGCCCCGCAGCGCGATCAGGTTGTGGGTGCCCGACGGCGACGCCACGGTGGGGTTGAAGTAGTCGAGGCAGAGGTAGCCGCTGCCGGCGCCGGCGTCCGGTGTGTACGCGACGAGCGCGCCGAACGCGCGGTTGGTGTCCGCCGGACCGCCCGAGGGTGGGACCGCGAGCAGCTCGACGCGGGTCGCGAGCGCGACGCCTTCGAACTGCGTCGTGCGCAGGTACGCCGTCGTCAGCAGGCCCGGCGTCGTCATCCGCAGCGCGCCGCCGCTGACCGCCCACACCCCCGCGCCGGTGCTCCACGCGTCGAGCGCGTCCGGCTCGTCGAAGCCCTCGAACAGCAAGATGTCGTTGCCCGCGTCGGCCGGCGCCGGGTCGCACGCGTCGCCGGCGCCGTCGGGCGCGGCGCCCGCGACCGTCTCGCCTTCGTTGGCCTGGTCGGCGTTGGCGACGTGCGGGCAGTTGTCGCAGGCGTTGCCGACGCCGTCGCCGTCCTCGTCCTGCTGCCCGGCGTTGGCGACGTCCGGGCAGTTGTCGTCGACGTCGGCGACCCCGTCGTCGTCGCGGTCGAGGTCCGGCGCCGCGTCCGGCGCGTGGTCGTCGTCGTCGCCCGTCACGCCGCCGTCGTCGAACGCGCACGCGGCCGCGCCGGCGGAGGTCACCGCCGCGAACAGGGCCAAGCGCGCCAGCTGCGGGAGGTCCATCGCCGGCGAGCGTACCACGCGCGCCGGCGACGCCCCGTGGGCCGCCTCACACGGCGGGGGCCGCCGCTACGGCAGCGGGCGAGCGTCGGCGTCGAGCACGACCAGCCCGCCCTTGCCGAGCTGCCCGCTGTCGGCGAGCTCGCGCAGCGCCTCGATCAGCGTGAGCTGCTTGCCGTCGCGCATCATCGGCACGTCCTGCTTGCCGTCGCGGACGATCATCTTGGCGCTGGCGTCGCCGATCACGATGTAGACCAGCTCCTGCGGCTTGAGGTGCTTCTTCGCCGCGGCCGCGACCTGCTTGGCGTTGACCTTGTCCACCTTGCTGACGAACGAGGCGTAGTAGTCGAGCGGCAGGCCGAAGTAGACCAGGCTGCGGAACGTGCCGAGCGCGTCGCTCGCCGTCGCGAACCGCGCCGGCATCGACTGGATCGCGCCGGCCTTCTCGCGGGTGAGCTCGTCGTTCGTCGCCGGCAGCTTGCCCGACTGGAGCTGCTCCACCTCGCGCACCAGCTCGAGCAGCGACTGGTACGTCGACTCGCTCACGACCGAGCTCGAGCCGCCGAACACGCCGTAGTGCTTCGAGTAGCTGATCCCGGCGCGCGCGCCGTACGAGTAGCCCTTGTCCTCGCGCAGGTTCATGTTGATCCGGCTCGAGAACCCGCCGCCGAGCACCGACGACATCATCCACGTCTCGAAGTAGTCCTTCGCCGTGCGCCTGGGGCCGAAGTGCATCGCCGCGATCTCCGACTGCTTGGCGCCGGGGACGTCGACGAAGAAGATCCGCCCGTCCATGCCGTCCGGCTTGGGCAGCGCCGGCAGCTTCGGGGTCTTGCCCTTCCACGCCGCGAGCGCCTCGCCCTCGAAGTACGCGCGGACCTGCTTCTCGGTGAGGTCGCCGACGACGAACAGCCGGCCGCCGCCCGGCTTGATCCACTTCGCGTGGTAGGCCTTGCAGTCGTCGAGCGTGAGCGCCTGGAGCGACGCCTCGGTGACGATCTTGCCGTACGGGTGCGTGTCGCCGTAGAGCACCGGGCCGTTGACGCGGCCGGCGATCGACGCGGCCGAGGCGCGCGCCTGGCGCAGCGCCTCGAGCCGGCGCTTGATCATCCGCTCGAAGTCCTCGGCGCGGAAGCCCGGCTTCAGGATCGTGTCGACGAACAGCGGGAACACCGTGTCGAGGTGCTTGGTCAGGCTGCCCATCGTCACGCCCTGCGAGTCGCTGCCGGCGTACGAGCCGACCGACGCCGCGACGTCGGCGAGCGCCTCGGCGAAGCCGATCTTGTCGAAGGCCTGGGTGCCCTCGGACATCATCGCCATGCACACCGCCGCCAGGCCCTCCTTGCCCGGTGGGTCCGCCACCGCGCCGCCGTCGAGGTTGACGTCGATCGACACGAGCGGCAGCGCGTGCTGCTCGACGAGGTAGACCGACAGGCCGTTCTTGAGCTTGAACGGCTTGATCTTGGGCAGGCGGAACGGCCGCGCCTTCGCCGGCTTGGGCTGCTCGGCGCGGAACGGCTCGTCGGGGAACGTCAGCTCCTGGGGCTGGGCCGTCTGGGTCACCTGGGGCGGCTCCTGCACGGGAGGATCCTGCGGGATCGGGTCGGGCTGGGGAAGCGGGTCGGTCCCGGTCGTGTCGACGGGCGGCGTCGGCTGGACCGGGGCGGGGGCCGGACCGCAGCTCGCGATCAGCGAGGCCGCGAGCACCGCGGCGAGGCCGCGGGCGAGGCCCGGGGCGAGAGTCGAGCGGGCGCGGATCACTTGGCACCTCCGGTCGCGGGCTGGACGACGAGCAGGACGCGGTGCGCGGGATCGAGCACGCGCTGGGCCCAGTCCTGGACGCCCGCCGCGGTCGCGTTGCGGTAGCGGTCGAGGTCGAACGTGATCCGGTCCGGATCGCCGTAGAAGTGGTTGAAGCTCTGGAGCCGCTCGGCCCGGCCGAGCAGGCTCTCGAGCCCGTAGATCGCGCCGGCCTCGACGCTCGTCACGGCGCGCCGCAGCTCGCGCTCGGTGATCGCCTCCTTGCGGACCCGCTCGACCTCGGCCTCGACGAGGCGCTCGACCTCGGCGAGGTCGGCGTTGCCCTGCAGCGTCACGACGATGTTGAACGTGCCCGAGAACGTCTGGCCCCACTGGTAGGCCATGACCGACTGCGCGAGCTGCTTCTCCACGACGAGCAGCTTGTACAGCCGGCTCGCCTCGCCGCCGCCCAGCGTCGTCGCGAGCAGATCCAGCTCCGCGTCGCCCTCGGCCACGTTCGCCGGCGAGATCCAGCTGTACTGGAGCTGGCGCAGCTTGGCGAAGTCGTCGGTGATCTCCTTGCGCTGGGCCTTCGCCAGCGGCGCCGGCACCGCGACCACCGGCGGCTTCTCGCTCCTGGGGAACCCGCCGAACCAGGTCTGGACCAGCCGCTTGGCCTCGGCGACGTCGAAGTCGCCGGCGATCGCCAGCGTCGCGTTCGCGGGCACGTACCACGTCTTGTAGAACTGGATGACGTCGTCGAGCGAGGCGGACTCGAGGTCCTCGTGCTTGCCGATCGTCAGGTAGCGGTACGGGTGGCCCTCCGGGTAGAGCATCGCGGCGAGCTCGAACCGCGCCTTGCCGTAGGGGACGTTGTCGTAGCGCTGGCGGCGCTCGTTGCGGACGACGTCGATCTGGTTGTCGAGGCTCTTCTGGGTGAGCATCGGCAGGAGGAAGCCCATCCGGTCGGCCTCGAGCCACAGCACGGCCTCGAGCTGGTTCGACGGGACCACCTCGAAGTAGTTGGTGCGGTCCGGGTTGGTCGTGCCGTTGACGTTGCTCGAGCCCATCTGCTTGAGCACGTCGAAGTGGCGGTCCTCGCCGACGTTCTTCGAGCCCTGGAACAGCATGTGCTCGAACAGGTGGGCGAACCCGCTCTTGCCCGGCGTCTCGTGGCCGCTGCCGACGTGGTACCAGACGCTGACCGCGACCAGCGGCACGGTGTTGTCCTGGACCAGGATGACCTCGAGCCCGTTGTCGAGCGTGTACTTCTCGAACGGGATCTTGGGGTCGGTGGAGGCCGCCTGGGCGGCGGTCGCGGTGGCGGTGTCGGCCCACGCGGTGGCGGGCGGTCGGGCGCCGGTCGGGTCGGCGGCGACGGCGAGGCCGGCGGCCAGCGCCGCCAGCATGCCGAGCCGCGCCAGGCGCGTCCTGGAAGTCGCGGTGATCATGGATGTCCCTCCGAAGGTGCGAGACCGTACTACGTGGGGTCTGGCCCGCAACCGACGGCGGCTGACAAACGATTCCCGCAGCAGGCGGGGGTGCGCAGCGCTGGCCGCGCGCTCACACGTCGATCGGCTGGACGCCGAGGATCGCGTGCTGGTTCTGCGACGGGTCGAGCCACATCAGCAGCCGGCGGACCTCGCCGGCCCCGACCTCGAGCTCGAGGATGCGGCGCACGCCGTGCCCCGCGATCGCGCGCGCCAGATCGGTCTCGAACGTGTCCCACGCGCTGACCAGCGGCGTCGACTGCACGGTCAGCCCCTCGACCTCGACGTCGACGCCCATGACGAACCGCGCGAACGACGGGTTCGCGACCGTGATCAGCCCGGTCGGCGAGACCAGCGCGAGCGGCAGGCGGCAGCCCTCGAACAGCAGGCGCACCATCTCGTCGCGCTCGTTCTTGGTGCGCTCGATGACGACGCGGCGGGCGCCGCCGCGGCGCGCGCGCCGGCCGAACCCGAGCATGTCCATGACCGTGCGCAGCTCGTAGATGAACGCGGCCATGTCCTTGTGGCGCTGCGCCGGCGTCTTCGTCAGCGCGCGCAGCACCAGCGCCTCGAGCGCGGGATCGAGCCCGCCCTCGATCAGCTGCGACGGCGGCGTCGGCTGCTGCTCGAGGTGGCCGGCGAGGATCTGCGCGACGTGGCCGTCCCACGGCACCTTGCCGGTGAGCAGCTCGTAGAACAGGATGCCGAGCCCGTAGATGTCCGACGATGGCGACGGCGGCTCGCCGCGGATGCGCTCGGGCGCGACATAGTGGGGCGTGCCCGACAGCGACGTCGTGATCCGCGAGGCGCGCATCGAGCGGGCCAGCCCGAAGTCGAGCAGCTTGACCTGGAGCTGGCGCCGCTTGGTGCTCTGCACCTCGGTGATCAGGATGTTCTCGGTCTTGATGTCGCAGTGGACGATGTCGTTCGAGTGGATGTAGTGCAGCGCCTCGGCGCACTGGAGGATGATGTCGCAGGCGAGGCGGACCGAGAGCTGGCGCTCGCGGTGGAGCAGCTTGGCCAGCGGCTCGCCCTCGACGAACTCCATGACCATGAACAGGCCGAGCTTGTCGTCCTCGCCGAAGTCGACGACCGACGCGATGTGCTGGTGGGACAGCGAGCTCGCCAGCCGCGCCTCGCGGTAGAACAGCTCGCGCGCCTCCTTGGTCGAGGCGAGCTCCTCGCTCACCAGCTTGAGCGCGAACACCTTGCCGAGCTGGGCGTGGGTGACCTTGTAGACCTTGCCCATCCCGCCCTGGCCGATGCGCTCGGAGATCTTGTAGCGCCCGGCGAGCAGGCCGGCGCTGTCGGAGGCGGCGCGAGACGGCACCGGCGTCGTCGGCGAGGCCGACGACCGCGGCGGCGCCGCGGGCACCGGCACTGACGGCGGCACCGGCGTCGGCGGCGGCGCGGGCAAGGGCGGCAGCGGCGGCTGCTCCGTCGGGGCGGCGGCGCGCGAGCGCGCGGTGTGGACGACGCTGCGGCTGACCGCCGGGTGGCTGCTCTGCGGCCGCGCCGGGATCGTGTTGCGCTGCGCCGGCGCGCCGCGGTCGCCGCGGTCGCCACGGTCCGCGCGGTCACCTCGCTCCGGTCGGTCGCTCCGCAACGGCAGGTCGACCGGCGCGCGGGTGTCGACCGAGGTGCGCGTCGGCTCGGCGGCCGACCGCGTCGCCTCGACCGTCGTCGACGCGCCGCCGGCGACGGTGCGCGTCGGCTCGGGCAACGGCGGCGGCGGGACCGGGTGCGAGCGCGACGACACCCGCGGGTCGTCGTCGTCTTCGTCGTCGTACGAGGCGTGCGCGGGGTCGTGGTTGTGCCACGCGGTCGCCGGCAGGTGGGGCAGGTCGCGGCGCGACGCCGGCAGGTAGCCGCTCATCCGCACGCGGCTGACCTGCTCCTCGGCGTCGAGGGCGTCGTCGGGCTCGACGTCAGGCGCGGGCAGCGGCAAGCCGCGGCGAGGCGCCTGCCCCGGTCTGTCGCGCGCGTCGGGCAACGCCCCGATGGTAGCCGGGCGCGACGGCCGGCACAACGGCCGGCTCCGTCGACCACACGCGCTCACCACCGGCCCGTCGGTCCGGGCCGGTCGAACGGGGCCGGGACCACCCCGCCGGAGCCGGTGCGGACCTGTAGACTCGGGAGCAGGCCGATGCAGGAGCTCCTGTACGCGAGCAGCTACGAGCCGCGCATGCTGAGCGCGCCGTTCCTGCTCGCGTTCGTGGTGCTGACGATCGTGGCCGCGTACGCGCTGCTGGTCCGCGGCGTGGCGCTCACCCGGTGGTCGATGGTCGGGTTTGCCGCGGGGCTGGCGGTGTACGTCGTCGCACAGGCGCTCGCCGCGTCGATCGTGTCGCCCGAGGCCGCGACCGCGGCGTACCGGTTCGGCGTCGGCGCGATCCCGCTGACGTCGACGTGCGCGATGATCTACCAGCTCGCGCTGATCGAGCGCTACCAGGCCAACCGACGGTGGGTCGCGCTGGCGCTCGTGATCAGCGCCGCGTTCGTGCCGCCGGCCGTCCTCACCGACCTGTTCATCGAGGGTGTCCGGGTCACGCCGTCCGGGATGTTCTTCTTCGTGCCCGGGCCGCTGTTCCCGCTCGGGCTCGCGGCGATGCTCGGGTGGTCGTGCATCGGGTTCTTCGCGGTGGCGGTCGCCCGCCGCGCCGAGCCGTCGCGGACCCGGCGCTCGATGATGGCGCGGGCGATGGTGTCGATGTGCACCGCGTGGCTCGGCACGATCGACGTCGTGATCGCCTACATCGACGGGCCGTTCCCGCTCGGCTGGGCGTTCCTGACCGCGGGCGCGCTGCTGTCGCTGCGCGCGGTCGTGATCGACGACGTGCTGCGGGCGCGCGCGCTCGACGACCTCGTCCCCAACGCCGTCATCTACGCGGTCGCCTCGGGCGCCGCGGCGTTCGCGATGGTGAGCTGGGTCACCCCGGTGCTGCCGTGGTGGCTGGTGCCGCCGGCGCTGGTGCTCGCGTTCGGCGGGGTGCGCGCGCTGCTGTCGACGATCGGCGCGCTCCGCGGCGACGACGAGCGCGGCGACACGACGCTGCAGCGGGTGCTCGCCCAGTTCGCCGCGCGCGTCCACCGGCTGCGCAACGAGGCCGACATCGCCGAGCTCACCGGCGAGGTCGTCGAGCTCGCGACCGGGGCGCGCCCGCAGCTGCTGCTGGCGTCGACCGACGACTGGAGCTGGCGCACGCCCGACGGGCAGCCGCTGCTCGAGTCGGCGACCCCGGACCCGCTGCTGCTCGGCTGGATGCTCGACTACGGCCGGCCGATCCTGCGCGACGAGCTCGACAGCATGCGGCTCGACGATCTGCGGCCGGCGCTCGAGCGGCTGTTCGACGCGCACGGCGCCTCCGCGCTGGTGCCGCTGGCCAACCGCGACGAGGTCGTCGGCATGCTCGTCCTGCCGGCCCGCGAGGGCGAGCGCGCGCTGCGCCGCGAGGCGCTCGACTTCCTGACCCGGCTCGACGACCGGCTCGCCGCGGCGCTGGTGTTCGTGCGGATGGCGCGCCAGGCGCGCACCCAGGTCGCGATCGAGCGCGAGGTCGAGCTCGCCGCCGTGGTCCAGGCCGGCTTCGTCCCGCCCGCCGAGGTGCGCACGATCGGCCCGGTGTCGCTGTACGGCTCGTGGGTCCCGGCGACCCAGTGCGGTGGCGACTGGTGGGCGGTCTACGCGCTGCCCGGCGACCGCGCGCTCGTGACGATCGGCGATGTCACCGGCCACGGCGTCGCGGCGGCGATGGTCACGGCGGCGGCGCGCGGCGCGTGCGACGCCGTGGTCGAGCTGTCCGACGGCGAGCCCGACCTGATCGTGCTGATGCGCCAGCTGGACGCCGCGGTGCGACGGATCGGCGCCGGCAAGTTCCACCTGACGTGCTTCGCGGCGGTGCTCGACCCGGGCGCCGGGCAGGTCACGTTCGCCAGCGCCGGCCACACCGTGCCGTACCTGCTGCGGCCCACCGGCGGCGCCGAGCTCGAGCTGCAGGCCCTGGTCGCGCGCGGCAACCCGCTCGGCGCCGGGGCCGAGCCGTCGGTGCGCACCGCGCACAAGCCGCTGGCGCCGGGCGACGTCGTCGTCTGGTACACCGACGGCCTGGTCGAGTGCCTCGACGCCGAGGGCAAGCAGTTCGGCGACCGTCGCATGCAGCGCCTGCTCAAGAAGCTCGAGCCCCGGCACCTCGATCCCCTCGGCGTCCACGACGCGGTCACCGCGGCCACCGCCGCGCACCGCGCCGGGCGCAAGCACGATGACGACATGACCCTGCTGATCGCCTCGGTCGCACGATGAAGCTCCGCCTCCTCACCTGGAACATCCACAAGTGCATCGGCGGCGTCGACCGCCGCTACGACCCCCAGCGCGTCGCCGACGCGATCGCGCACTACCAGCCCGACGTCGTGCTGCTGCAGGAGGTCGACGCCGGGGTCAAGCGCTCCAACGGCGACCACCAGGTCGACCTGCTCGGCGACCTGTGCGGGTTCCACCACCGCACGTGGTTCCCCAACGTCGACATCCGCGGCGGCGGCGCCTACGGCAACGCGATCCTGTCGCGCTACCCGATCGTCGAGACGCGCAACGTCGACCTGACGATCAAGTGGAAGAAGCGGCGCAGCGTGCTCCACGCGGTGTGCCGCGTCCGCCACGGCGAGATCGACCGCAGCGTCCACGTGTTCAACATGCACCTGGGGCTCGCGCAGTACGAGCGGCGGATCCAGCTCCAGACGTTCCTCGACAGCCACCCGTTCCGCCACATCGACCCGCACACCCCGATCGTCGTCGGCGGCGACCTCAACGACGTGTGGGGCCGCCTCGGCGCCTGGCTCGCGCCCGCCGGCTTCCGCGGCGTCGACCGCAAGCCGCGGACGTTCCCGGCGTGGGCGCCGATGCGCTCGCTCGACGCCCTCTACCTCCGCGGCGACCTCGCGCTCGAGCGCCTCGAGCGCGGCGAGATCGACCTCGCCCGCCGCGCCAGCGATCACCGCCCGCTGTTCGCCGACGTCGTGATCGAGGGCCACGCCCCGCACCACCGCGAGTAGCCCTCACCACCAGGCACAGGTCCGAACACGGTGCTGCGCCCGCAGGACGTCACGCCGGCCCGCGTTGTCCCGATCGCCTCAGACCCAGCGCCGGCCGTCGCGGCGACGCTGCCAACGTAGCGTCCGCGGCACGTCACGCCGGCCCGGGTGACGCGAGCGTCGGGGGGCCTCCGCCGGCGAGTTCCGCAGCGGGTTCGTGTGAGCACGAGACGGCGTCGGCGCTCACTCGTGCACGGCGCGGGCGGTCTCGCCACCGCGAGGACTGTCTGAGCCGGCGGGGGCGCCCCCGCGCGAGCGGCAGGCCCCGGGCCGGCGGCCGCGATCTCCCCATCGGTTCCTGCGTGGGATCCGCCCTGCTTGCCGCGTGTCCGCCCGCGAGCCGTCGTCGGCCCGCCGCGCCGCCGCGCGCTCCGCTACCCGATCTTCTTGTACTTGATCCGGTGCGGCGTGTCGGCGTCGTGGCCGAGGCGGCGGTGGCGGTCGGCCTCGTAGTCCTGGTAGTTGCCCTCGAACCACTCGACGTGGCTGTCGCCCTCGAACGCCAGGATGTGGGTCGCGATGCGGTCGAGGAACCAGCGATCGTGGCTGATCACGACGGCGCAGCCGGGGAACGTGATCAGCGCGTCCTCGAGCGCGCGCAGCGTGTCGACGTCGAGGTCGTTGGACGGCTCGTCGAGCAGCAGCACGTTGCCGGCGCGCCGGATCATCTTCGCGAGGTGGACACGGTTGCGCTCGCCGCCCGACAGCGTGCCGACGCGCTTCTGCTGGTCCTGGCCGCGGAAGTTGAAGCTCGACACGTAGGCGCGCGAGTTGATCTTGCGGTCGCCGAGCACCAGCTCCTCGGCGCCCTCGCTGATCTCCTCCCACACCGTCTTCTTGTCGTCGAGCGAGTCGCGGCTCTGGTCGACGTACGCCAGCTTGACCGTCTCGCCGACCCGGAGCGTGCCGGCGTCGGGCTTCTCCAGCCCCATGATCATCTTGAACAGCGTCGTCTTGCCGGCGCCGTTGGGGCCGATGATCCCGACGATGCCGCCACGCGGCAGCTTGAAGTTCACGTCCTCGAACAGCAGCCGGTCGCCGAACCCCTTCTTGACGCCCTGTGCGACGATCACCTCGGCGCCGAGGCGCTCGCCCGGCGGGATCACGATCTCCAGCGCCGGGTCGCGCGCCTCCTTCTGCGCCTCCGCCATCATCTCCTCGTAGCGGGCGAGGCGGGCCTTGCTCTTGGCCTGGCGCGCCTTGGGCGACTGCCGCACCCACTCCAGCTCGCGCGCCATCATCCGCTCGCGCGCGCCCTCCTGCTTCTCCTCGTCGCGCAGCCGCTTGGCCTTGTACTCGAGCCAGCCCGAGTAGTTGCCCTTGAACGGGTGGCCCTCGCCGCGGTCGAGCTCGAGGATCCACTCCGCGACGTTGTCGAGGAAGTAGCGATCGTGGGTGATCGCGACGACCGTCCCGGGGAACTTCTCGAGCGTATTCTCCAGCCACTCGACCGACTCCGCGTCGAGGTGGTTGGTCGGCTCGTCGAGCAGCATCATGTCCGGCTTGGACAGCAGCAGCCGGCACAGCGCGACGCGGCGGCGCTCGCCGCCGGAGATCTTGGTGACGTCGGCGTCGGGCGGCGGCAGGCGCAGCGCGTCCATCGCGACGTCGATCATGTGGTCGAGCTCCCACGCCCCGGCCGCCTCGATCTTGTCCTGCAGCGTCGCTTGCTCGTCGAGCAGCTTCTGCATCTCGTCGTCGTCGATGCTCTCGCCCATCTTCATCGAGATCTCCTCGAAGCGGGTGAGCAGCGCGCGGGTCTCGGCGACGCCGTCCTCGACGTTGCCGCGGACGTCCTTGGTCGGGTCGAGCTGCGGCTCCTGCGGGAGGAAGCCGATCTTGAGGCCGGGCGCGGGCCACGCCTCGCCGACGAAGTCCTTGTCGACGCCGGCCATGATCCGGAGCAGGGTGCTCTTGCCGGCGCCGTTGCTGCCGATGACGCCGATCTTGGCGCCGGGCAGGAACGACAGCCAGATGCCCTTGAGGATCTCGCGCTTGGGCGGGACGACCTTGCGCAGGTCCTTCATCACGAAGACGTATTGCTGGGACATGGCGGGGGCGGAGCATACACCTTCCCGGCGCGGCGGCCCGGCGCTACCCTGGTGGGTGATGGGCGCGTACCGCACGGCCGACGACGCGGAGGTGCTGGAGGCGCCGACGCGCGAGGGCCTGCTGCGGCTGGAGGTCGCGCCGCGCCACGTCGCGCTCGCGCTGCGCGCCGTCCAGGTCGCGATCACCGACGAGTTCGTGACGATCACCGAGCGACTGCGGCGGCGGATCAAGCGCCGCAGCGAGCGCCTCGGCGGCCCGCTGGTGGTCGCCCGCGACGTGCCGCGCGAGGACGTCGGGCTGTGGCTCGAGGTCGAGCCCGGGACGGTCCGGCGGATCTTCGGCGCGGCGCCGCACGATCTGATCGCCGCCGACGGCCTGTCCGCGCTGCGCGCGCTCGACCGGCTGAGCGGCCGGCTGCGCCAGGTGCTCGGGCCCCACGGCCGCGGCGCGCGCCGCGCCTGGGAGATCGGGCCGGGGCTCGACAAGGTGCTGGTGGTCGAGCACGACGACCACATCGTCGTCTACGCGCGCCGGCTGTTCCGCGACCGCGCCCGCCGCGTCGTCGAGGTCCACGCCGACGGCACCGTCATCATCCCGCGCGCCTCGCGGACGTGGCCGCACCGCGCCACCGGCGAGGATCGGTTCCGGATCCACGAGCGCTGGGGCGTCACGGTCACGGGCGACCTGCTCCGGTTCATCGACCGGGCCGGCAATGATCTCGGGCAGGTGGCGTTCCACTGGATCGAGCCCGAGGACCGGCTCGAGCTGGCGCGCCGGTTCGGCGACTACATCGAGCGCGGGCGCCTCGGGATGGCCCTGACCCGGCCGATCCGGCTGGATTGACACGGGGGGCACCCGGCCCCACGGTGTGTGCATGTTCAAGCGCTGGCGCATCGGGTCCCTCCTCGGCTTTCCGGTCGAGGTGAACTGGACCTTCCTCGCGCTGCTCGCCGTGATGTTCATCTGGTACGGCGGGCTGATCGGCGTGTTCCTGGTGCTCGTCGCGTTCGCCTCGGTCCTGCTCCACGAGCTCGGCCACGCGGTCGTGGCGCGCCAGCTCGGCGTCCGGGTGTCGGGGATCGAGCTGTCGTTCTTCGGCGGCGCCGCGAAGATGGTGGAGCTGCCGCGCAGCGCCAACCACGAGATCGCGATCGCCGCGGCTGGCCCGGCGGTGTCGCTGATGCTCGCCGGCGCCGGGTTCGGCCTCGGCGCCGTCACCGGGGTGTTCTTCTTCACGCTGCTCGGCTGGATCAATGTGGTGATCGCCGCGTTCAACCTCCTGCCCGCGCTGCCGATGGACGGCGGGCGGATCCTGCGCGCGCTGCTCACCCGCAAGTTCCACTACGTCAAGGCGACGGACCTGTCGGTCCAGATCGCGCGCTACTTCGCGGTCGGGTTCGTCGCGCTCGCGCTCTACCTCGGCTCGTTCCAGCTGCTGATCCTGGCGCCGATGCTGTGGTTCATGGGCACCCAGGAGCGGATGATCGCGCGCGTGATGGCGGACCGGTACGCGTACGACGGCGCCGGATACACCGCGCGCGGGCACGGCGACGTCGAGGTCATGGGCCGGGGTCGCCACGGCGGCCGCCCGCACGAGCCGTTCTGGGCCGACGCACGGTACGACGAGCCGCCGCAGGCGACGGCGCGGCCGCGCCGCGTCGTGATCCGGCAGCGCAACGGCCGGCTGGTGCTCGAGGTCGAGTGACCGACGCGTGCCGCGCGTGACCGCGGCCACGAGCCGCGCGACCGCGACGCGCCGCCGGCGCGCCGCCGTGCGAGAATCCTCGGGCCGTCCGATGATCGACTAGCCTGGAGGAAACCGATGCGAGCTTCTCACCTGCTCACCGCCGGCGCGCTCACCCTCGCCGCCGCCGCGTGCAACACCACGACCGAGGGCGCCAACGGCCAGATCGCGTTCACGCCGACCAACTGCGGCGTCGTCGCCGGCTGCGACTTCGCCGACTCGATCGGCGTGCACGGCGCGGTCGACGTCCAGATCGCCGGCCTCCAGGGCACGCCCACCGCCGGGCTCGACCTCGCGTCGGACGACGAGAGCGTCTTCACCGTCGCGCCGACCGACGACACCGGCAACCAGGCGACCTGGGAGATCCAGGCGCACGGCGCCGGCGTCGCGCGCCTCGCCGCGATCGACGGCGACGGGACCGAGGTCGACTTCGTCGAGGTCTCGGTCCAGGACGTCACCCACCTCGCGCTCGAGGAGTTCGTCGGCGACGCGGTCGGCCCGACCGACGAGCAGGGCTTCGACGAGGCGTGGACCGTCAACGCCGACGAGCTGGTGTCGTGGTACGTCCGCCCGCGGATCGCCGGCGACGCCCCGACGATGGGTCGGTTCTCGTTCGAGACCGTGCTCGACGGCGGCGCGACCTGGCTCACGGGCGCCGAGCAGGAGGGCTCGGATCGCCCCAACGGCTACCTGTACCTGCGGCTGCCCGCGGGCGACTATCCGATCACGTTCGAGCTGACCGAGGATCAGGGCATCTTCGTCGACGCGATCATCCACGCCGTCGCGACGCAGCAGTAGCCGCGCTACGCCAGCCGCGCCGCGACCTCGTCGCGCACCGCGGCGGCGACCGCCGAGCGCGGCGCGGCGCGCTCGGGCGTCGTCAGGTCCGCGGTCAGCGGCGCGCCGCGCGCGATCACCGCGGCGACCGCGGCCTCGACCGCCCGGTGGCCGCGGATCAGCCGCTCGTCGCCGTGGCGACGGCCGAGCCAGCCGAGGCACTCGCCGGCGGCGAGCAGCATCGCCATCGGGTTCGCGCGGTCCTTGCCGGCGAGCGGCGGCGCGCTGCCGTGGATCGGCTCGAACATCGCGTGGTCGTCGCCGACGTTGCAGCCGACGGCCATGCCCATCCCGCCCTGGATCACCGACGCCAGGTCCGTGAGGATGTCGCCGAACATGTTGGTCGTGACGACGACGTCGTACTTCTGCGGCTGGGTCAGCACGAACATCGCGAACGCGTCGACGATCGCGACGTCCTGCTCGACGTCCGGGTACTGCGCCGCGATCTCCTTGTAGACGTCGAGGAACAGCTTGCAGCCGTGGAGCACGTTGTGCTTCACGACGCACGTCACGCGCTTCTTGCCGTCGGCCGGCGCGCCGCGGCCGCGCTCGCGCGACAGCTCGAACGCGCGGCGGATCACCTTCTCCGAGGCGACGCGCGTGATCACGCGGGTGTCGGTCGCGACCGAGGCGCGCCCGCCGGTCTCGAGCACGCCGCCCATGCCGCTGTACAGGCCCTCGGTGTTCTCGCGGATCACGACCATGTCGACGTCGGCCGCCTGCCACACCTCGGCGAACTTGCCGGCGAGCCCGTGCTTCATCCCCGGCAGCACCTTGACCGGCCGGACGTTGGCGTACAGGTCGAGCTTGATCCGGTTGCCGATCACCGGCGACCAGCCCGCCATCTTGCCGCCCTGGTTCTTCATGTTGACGGGCTGGCCGTCGGGGCCGTTCCACCCGACCGCGCCGAGCAGGATCGCGTCGGCGGCGCGGCACCGCGCCTCGGCGTCCTCGGGCCAGTCGCGGCTGCCGTGCTCGAGGTAGAACTTGCCGCCGCACGGGATCTCGTCGATCGCGAACCGCACGCCGAGCTTCGGCTCGATCAGCGCGAGCAGCGCGCGCGCCTCGGCGGCGACCTCGACGCCGATCCCGTCGCCGGGGAGCAGGACCAGCTCGTAGACATCTTTCGGAGAGCGGGCGGGGCGCGTCATCGCGGCGACGCTACCACCAGCTCGTCGAGCAGGTCGCGTCCCGGCGCGCGCTCCTTGCGCGCGAGCTGCCACACCAGCTCGACCACCTTGGCGTTGACCGGCGTGGGGACGCCGTGGCGCGCGCCGCGCGTCACGACCTCGCCGTTGAGGAAGTCGATCGCCGGCGTCCGGCCGCGCTCGATCGCCGCCAGCATCGACGACCGCATCCGGCGGTAGCGCATCCCGACCGCGAGCAGCAGCGCGTGCTTGGCGGTCAGGCCGGCCGAGCCGACCTTGGCCGCGCGATCGCCGTCCGACAGCGTCATCCACGACGGGTCGATCGTGCCGGCGACCTTCTCCATCCGCACGCCCTCGCGCTGCGCCACCGCGACCGTCTCGCTCATGATCTCCAGCGCGAGCCGGCGCACCTTGCGCAGCCGGACCAGCGGGCCGAGCCGCTCGCCCGCCAGCGTCCCCAGCGACGAGATCGCGCAGTTGATCGCCAGCTTGCTCCACCGCGCGCCGAGCAGGTTCGACGTCCCGGTCACCGGGCCGACCGCCTCGACCAGCAGCGCGACCTTGCGGCACGCCTCGTCGGGGTCGCCGGCCATGCGGCCGATCGTGAACCCGCCGGCCGCCGTGCGCTCGTAGACGCCCGGCTCGGGCATCGACGCGCCCCAGGCGACGATGCCGCCGACGACGCGCGCCTCGCCGACGATCGCCGCGACGCGCGCCTCGCACAGCCCGTTCTGCAGCACGACCATGACGCCGTCGTCGGCGAGGACGGGCAGGGTGGTGCGGGCTGCCTCCTCGACCGACGGCGGCTGGGTCGCCAGGATCACCACGTCGTAGCGCTCGCTCGCCGGCGCCTCGGCGACGATCCGCCCGGGGATCGACCGCTCGTCGCCGTCCTCGCGCAGCGTGAACCCGCGCGCCTCGACCGCGGCGCGGATCGCCGGGTTGGTGGACACGGCGGTGACGTCGGCGCCGACCTCGGCGAGCGTGCCGGCGACGATGCCGCCGATGCCGCCGGCTCCGACGACGAGGACGCGCGGGGAGGCTTCACTCATGGCGGCGTTCTTACCGCATACTGCCGGCCGTGGATGTCCTGCGCGCGCTCACCTTGAACATCTGGAACCGTCAAGGCCCGTGGGACCGGCGCAAGCCGCTGATCCAGGCCGGGCTGCGCGACCTCGCCCCCGACGTCGCCGGGCTGCAGGAGGTCCTGGCGTTCGGCGGCGCGTCCCAGGCCGACGAGCTGGTCGCCGGGCTCGGCTGGCACGTCCACTACGGCGCGGCGTGGCCGATCGGCGGCGGCCTCACCTACGGCAACGCGATCGTCTCGCGCTGGCCGATCGTCGAGCGCGACGTCCTGCCGCTGCCGTCGCCTCCCGCGCACGATCCGCGCACGGTCGCGTACGCCGTGCTCGACGCGCCGTGCGGCCGCGTCCCGGTGTTCTGCACGCACCTCACGTTCCAGCTCCACCTGAGCGACGAGCGCTGCGCCCAGGTCCGCGCGCTCGCCGACCACGTCGCGGCGCGCGCGCCGGTCGACGGGTTCCCGCCGATCCTGCTGGGGGACTTCAACGCCGAGCCCGGCTCGGACGAGATGCGGTTCCTCCGCGGCCTCACCCCGATGGGAGGACGCAGCGTCTACTTCGCCGATGCGTGGGAAGCCACCGCCGCGCGCGAGCCCGGCGCCGGGCCGGGGTTCACCTACGATCGTCGCAACCCGTACGCGCTGCGCTCGCGCGAGCCGTCGCGTCGGATCGACTACGTCTACGTGCGCGGCCCGGATCGCAGCCTGCGCGGCGAGCCGCTGTCGTGCTGCGTCGTCCTCGACGAGCCGGTCGACGGCGTGTGGCCGTCGGATCACTTCGGGGTGCTCGCCGAGATCCAGGCATCGAAGCGCCCCCACGACCCGTACTGAATAGGCGAGCAGGCACGACGGCGCCGGGGGAGCGGCGGGGTAGTCGCCGACGACGTACCAGGTGTTCCCTGCGGCGCGATCGGGCCGATCCCCGGCGGGCGCGCGCGCCGGCGCCCGGGGCGTCGAGCAGATCCACCCGTGCGGGATTTCCGGTCGGCGCGCTGGCCGGGATACAATTTCCGCCGGATGGAGATCACCTTCTGGGGCGTCCGGGGCAGCTACCCCGTGCCCGGACCGCAGACCGTGCGCTACGGCGGACAGACGTCGTGCGTCGAGGTGCGGTCGTCGGAGGGTGGCTGCCTGGTCGTCGACGCCGGCACCGGGCTGCGCGCGCTCGGCCAGAAGCTCGCGCGCGAGGGCGGCGGCGCGCCGGGCCGCTACCACATCCTGCTGTCCCACGTGCACTGGGACCACATCCAGGGCCTGCCGTTCTTCGAGCCGGCGTACATCCCCGGCACGACGATCTCCGTCTACGCGCTGCTCACCGCCGCCGACGAGCTGCAGCAGGTGATCGGCGGGATCACGCGCCACGAGTTCTTCCCCGTGCCGCTCGAGGCCGCGCCGGCGCACTTCCAGTACCACGAGGTCGAGCCGGGCGTGCGGATGACCCTCGGCGAGTTCATGGTGCTGCCGATCGCGCTCAACCACCCGTTCGGCGCCGTCGGTTACCGCATCGACTGCGACGGCACGAGCGTCGCGTACGTCTCGGACACCGCGCCGTTCACCGACGTGCTGCACAAGCAGCACTTCCTGCGCGGGCTCGAGACGCTGTCCGAGGACGATCGCCGCACCCTCGACCAGATCCGCGCCGACCTGGTCAAGGCGCTGTCGCGCTGCGACACGGTCATCTACGACACGCACTTCCTGCCCGACGAGTACGCGCGGTTCCCGCACTACGGCCACTCGACGCCGGACCAGGCGCTCGAGATCTGCGTCGAGGCCGGCGTCCGCCGGCTCGTGCTCTACCACCACGCGCCCGGCCACGGCGACGACCTCATGGACAAGATCGCCAAGGAGTACGCCGAGAAGGGCGAGGCGCTGGGGATCGAGGTCGTGACCTCGTTCGAGGGCATGGCGATGGTGATCGGGGGCGCGCCGTGAAGGTCAGGTTCTGGGGCGTGCGCGGCGCGTTCGCGATGAGCGGGCGCGAGTTCCTCCGCTACGGCGGCAACACGCCGTGCGTCGAGCTCGTCACCGACGACGGCCAGCGCCTCGCGATCGACCTCGGCACCGGCGCGACCGAGCTGGCGAAGTCGCTGATGGGCACCGAGCTGGGCAAGGGCAAGGGCGAGCTGCACGTGCTGCTGTCGCACACGCACCTCGACCACATCCAGGGCCTGCCGTTCTTCACGCCGTTCTTCCTCGAGGGCAACCACATCTCGATCCACGGCGTCGACCCCGCGGGCACCTCGCTCGAGGCGACGCTGCAGAACCAGCTCGCGCCGCACTACAGCCCGCTCGGCGGGCTGGAGAACCTCGGCGCCCACGTCTCGGTCGAGACGTTCCAGCCGGGGCACCGCCTCGTGCTCGGCCCGTTCAAGATCTCCACCGCGCCGGTGCCGCACGCGACGATGTGGACGACGTCGTTCCGGATCGAGGCGGACCGCAAGGTCGTGACGTTCCTGTCCGACGTCGAGTACCCGGATCCGCTGGCGCCGGATCCGGCGGCGGTCGCGCTGGCGATGGGCGCCGATCTGCTGATCCACGACGCGATGCACCCCGACGAGGAGTACGACCTGCGCCGCGGCTGGGGCCACTCGCCGGTGTCCGCCGCGATCACGGTCGCCGAGGCCGCGATGGTCAAGCGGCTGGCGCTGTTCCACCACAGCCCCGACGCGACCGACGACCAGATCGACCGCGTCGTCGCGCTGGCACAGGCGCGGACGAAGATCCCGCTGTTCGCCGCGGCCGAGGGCGCCTACCTCGATGTCTGAGACGTGGCGGTCGCGCGGCGGGCTCGCGGTCGGCTCGCGCGGCCGTCAGTGCGTCGCGGTCTGGCCCATGCGCTGGCGCCGCAGCGCCTCCTCGCGCTCGAGATCCGCGAACGGGTCGTCCCAGGTCTCGAACTGCAGGATGCCGAGCTCGGCGAAGCGCGCGCGCTGGCGGTCGCTGAGCAGGCCCATCTTCTTGATCGCGGGGACGATCTTCGCGAACAGCAGCTGGCGGAACATCACCTGGCCGGTGTTGTCGAGCGCGATCTCCATGCACCGCTTCACCGGCAGCCCGGTCTTCTCCCACACCTCCTGGAACAGGAAGCGGTCGCGCATCAGCCGCGCGGCCTCGTAGACGAAGTCCTCGCGCTCGGCCCGCACCGCTTCGGACTGGTCGCGGTAGTAGTCCTTGAGGCTGAGCACGCCGAACGCGACGTGGCGCGCCTCGTCGCCCATGACGTAGGCGGTGAGGTCGCGCAGCAGCGGCTCCTCGGTGCTCTGGCGGATCATCCCGAACGCGGCCATCGCGAGCCCCTCGACCATGATCTGCATGCCGAGGAACTTCATGTCCCACCGCGAGTCCTTGAGGATCATGTCCAGCAAGGTCTTGAGGTGCGTGTTGATCGGGTACGAGAACCCGACCTTCTCGTGCAGGTAGCGGTTGTAGACGTCGACGTGGCGCGCCTCGTCGTAGACCTGGCTGGCGCCGTAGAGCTTGCTGTCGAGGTCGGGCACGCAGTCGACGAGCTGCGCCGCGGCGAGCAGCGCGCCCTGCTCACCGTGCAGGAACTGCGACAGCGTCCACGAGCTCGTCTCCTTGTTGAGCGCGATCTTCTCGGCGGAGGTCATCCGCGCCCAGATCTCCGAGCCGTACAGCGGAAGCAGGTGCTCGGGGCCCATCGGCTTGTCGAGGTCGACGTCGAGGTGCCACGGCAGCGCCGCCCGCGCGTCCCACTGCGCGTGCGTCGCCTTGTCGTAGAGGTTGCGCAGCTGCTGGCGCGTGTCCTGGTAGCTCCACGTGTACGTGACGTCGAGGATCGCCTCGAGGGTCTCGATCGACGGTCGGGCGTTGGCGTCGGCAGCTGACGAGTCGGCGCTCATGTCCTGGTGGCCCCCCGGGCCCGAATGGGCCTCTTGAAAGTGAATACTTTTTCAGTTTGAACGTGCATCCCGCGAACAGTCAAGCGATAACTGGGGCACGGTCGGGAGCGCCCCAGCGCTCGCCGGCCTGGCCCCACCATGACGATCTCACCAAGTCCGCGAGAGCTCTTGCTGATCGACGCCACCGCCCGCCGGTTCACCCAGGAGCGCGCGCGCAAGACGTACGAGGCGCTCGTGGCGGCCGCGGCCGAGTGCTTCCTCGAGCACGGCTACGACGCCACCGGCACGCCCGACATCGCGGCGCGCGCGGGCGCCTCGGTCGGCACGTTCTATCGCTACTTCGACGACAAGCAGCAGATCTACCTCGAGGTCACGCGCCGCCACATGGCCGAGCTCTATCACCAGGTGATGGACCAGCTGACGCCGCAGCGGTTCGTCGGCAAGGCGCGGCGCGCGACGATCGACGAGACCGTCGACATCATGCTCGCGCAGGTGACCAAGCACCCGCGCGCGCACCGCGTGTTCGTCGAGATGTCGCTGCGCGACCCGTCGGTGATGGAGCTGCGGCGCGCGTTCGACGCGATCACCGTCGAGGCGCTCGGCAAGCTGTTCGCGGCGATCGCGCCGAGCGTGAAGGATCCGCTCGCCACCGCGCTCGTCGTGCAGGTCTCGGTGGTCGAGTGCGCGGGCGTGATCGCCGGCGTGCGCGGCGCGCTGCCGGTCGACACCGCGCGGAGCAAGGCGGCGCTGGCGTCGCTGATTCACCGGGCGCTGTTTGGCATCGAGGACGACGTGAAGTAGGCTGCGCCGCGATGCGCACCCCCACGCTGCTGCTGGCGCTCGTGTCCACGCTGGCCCTGGCGCTCGGCGCCTGCGACAAGGGCGACAAGAAGTCCGCCGGCAAGGCGCCGGATCCGCAGGGCACGGTCGGCGCCGACGGGGTCCGTCGCGTCGCGGTCCAGGCGGGCAAGGGCGGCTACAAGCCGGACAAGATCCCCGGCAAGCCGGGCGAGAAGCTGATCCTGGTGTTCACGCGCACCGCCGAGGGCGAGTGCCTGAGCCAGATCAAGGTGGGCGACGGCAAGGTCCACGACCTGCCGATGAACACGCCCTACGAGATCGAGGTGACCATCCCGCCGGCCGGTGGAGACGTCCGGTTCGCGTGCGGGATGGACATGTACAGCGGCACGATCGTCGTGAACTGAGCCCGCCACGGCGCGACAGCGCCGCGGCGCTCAGTTGCTCAGCTTGAACGTCGTCGCGAAGCACGCCGGCACGGCGACGCCGTTCTGCTTGTACGGCGTGTAGCGCCACGACTTCAGCGCGTCACGCAGCTTGCTGGCGAGGTCGCCGGTGACCTTCATGACGTCGACCGACGTCACCTTGCCGGCGGTGTCGATGCACATCTTCGCCGACACCATGCTCGGCACCTCCTCGCCGCGGCGCACGACCGCCTTGATCGACGGCACGTCGCCCGACACCTTCTTGACCGCGTTGGGCGCCACCGTGACCGGGCCGGACGGCTTCCTGGCGGGCTGGGGCGCCGGCGCCACGACCTTCGGCTGGACCGGCGCCGGCGCGGGCGCCGCGGGCTTGTCGGCGGTCGGGGGAGCCACCGTGGGGGCCGGGGGCTCGGCGGCCGGCGGCGCGACCGCGGTGCCGACGTCGGCCCCGTTGTGGCCCGAGACGCCGCCGGTGAGCGAGCGGGACACCTCGGCGGCGCTGGCCGCGCCGCTCGCGATCGCCGGGCGCGGCGCGGTCGCGGGGCCGTCGGCGCGGTCCTCGCGGCGCGTGTCGCCGAGGCGATCGCGAGCGGCGCGCTCGCGCTGCTTGAGCTCGGACATGTCCGGGCGGAACTCGTACTTGGTGTTCGCGACCGCCTGGAACCACTCCTTCCACTTCACCTCGCCCGACTCGCGCACCGCGACGGTGTGGCCGCCCGGCGGGACCTCGGTCGTGAACGGCGTCTTGCCGACCTCGTGGCCGTCGACGAGCACGGTCATCCCCTGCGGCGAGCTGTCGATCACCAGGGTCGCCATCGACGCGTCACCGCCCGGCTCGAGCACGACGCGCACGGTCTGCATCTCGTTGGCCGACAGCTCGATCTGCGTCACCCACGACTTGTAGCCGTCGCGGGCGATCTCGACCTGGAACACGCCGGCCTCGAGCTCGACCGTCCAGTCGCTGCCCTGGTGGGGCTCGACGCCCGCGATCCGCACCGTGGCGTCCTTGGGCTCGACGATGAACTTGAGCTTGCCGACCTGCTTCTCCGCCGGCGCGGCGGCCGCGGTGTCCTGCGGCGACGCGGCCTTGGCCGACGCCCCGCCGCCGCGGCCCATCGAGACGTACAGCGCGGCGCCGAGCGCGCCGACGAGCAGCACCGCGATCGCGGCGTTGCGCGCGCCGCTGCCCTTCTGCGCGACGATGCCGGCGCCGAACGACGACGCGTCGACCATCGGCGTCGGCTCGGTGTCGCGCGGCGCCTCGCGGGCGGACGCCGTCGCCGGCGGCGTGCTGCTGCGGCGCTCGCGCTGGCCGTGCAGCGCGTCGTCGCTCGAGCCGTGCGGGAACGTCGACGGGGCCTGCGCCGCGCGCGCCACCGCCGGCGGCACGGCGGCGCCGATCAGCGTGTGGCGGGCGGACTGCTGGTGGGCGTCGGCCGCCGCGAGCGCGCCGGCCATCGACGGCGCGCGCGTGCGGCCGGAGTGATCCGGGACGTCGTCGAGCACCACCGGCGCGCCGGAGTCGTGCTCCTGGCCGCCGCCCCACGCCACGTCCGCGGCCTCTTCCTCGTCGTGCGCGCCGCGCGCGGACATTCCCATGGGCGCGATCGGCACGCCGGAGGGCACGCCGACCGGCGTGACCGCGGTGATCGCGCGACGTTGCTGCGAGTCATCGGGGCCCGCGGGCAGCGGCATGTTGAGCGGCGAGCGCGACTGGCTCGCCGCGCCCAGCGAGTCGGTCACGACCGGGCCGCTGAAGTTGTTGCCCGGCGCCTCCATCGCGAACGCCCAGTCGCACCAGCTCGAGATCTCGCGGTTGGTCGACGACAGGTGGTAGCGGATGCGGATCTCGTGGAGCGCGTCGCGCAGCTCCGCCGCCGACGACCACCGGTGGTCGGGGTCGCGCGCGAGCGCCTTGAACACGACCGCGTCGAGCTCCGGCGGGCACGCCTGGTTGAAGGTCGACGGCGGCAGGATGTCGCCCTTCTGGACCTTGAGCAGCGTCTGGTACTCGTTCTTGCTCGCGAACAGCGGGCGCGCGGTCAGCAGCTCGTGGGCGATCACGCCAACCGAGAAGATGTCCGAGCGCGCGTCGAGCTCGCGCCCGGCGATCGCCTCGGGCGCCATGTACGCGAGCTTGCCCTTGACCCGGCCGGTCGCGGTGCGGAGCTGCTGCGACTGCGCCTTGGCGATGCCGAAGTCGATCACCTTGAGGTGACCCGAGCGCGTCACCAGCAGGTTCGACGGCGACACGTCGCGGTGGACGAGGTGGAGCGGCTCGCCGGTCTGGTCGTCGCAGCGCGTGTGCGCGTAGTCGAGCGCGTCGCACAGCTGGAGCAACAGCGCGATCGTGACGTTGATGTGCGGCGGGCCGGTGACCTTGCGCGCCTGGCGCAGGATCCGCCGGATGTCGCGCCCGTCGATGTACTCCATCGAGATGAAGTACGTGGTGCCGACGCGGCCGAGCTCGTAGAGCTGGACGATGTGCGCGTGGCGCAGCATCGACGCCAGCTTCGCCTCGCGGACGAACGACTTGACGAAGCTCGCGTCCTCGGCGAGGTGCGGCAGCAGGCGCTTGAGCGCGACGATCCGCTCGAACCCCTCGATGCCGTGCTCGAGCGCGCGGTGCACGGTGGCCATGCCGCCGACGCCGAGGCGCTCGTAGACCGCGTACGGCCCGAAAACTTCCTGGCCCAGGTTCGCCTGATCGGTGGGAGGAACCGTCATGTTGTACGCGACGACGTCCGGCAGGGGGGAGGTGGCCGGGCGTCGTCGAAGGCATGTCATCGTCGCATGCCTGTCGTCAACTGGTCATACCGAATCCCACCAAATCTCCTCCTAAGTGCCGGAGATCGCCAACACGGTCACATCTAAGGTCGTGTGCGCCGAGGTGGTCGCGGGATGTCCGCGCGGTGTCGGACGCGTTGCGTCAGCGCGCGCTCAGCGACCGGCTTCCTCGGGCGTGCGCGTGTCCATCGTCAGCGCGTGGATCGGCGCGGCGGTCCCCGCCATCTCGGCGGCGAGCGCGGCGTTGACCATGCGGTGGCGCTGGATCAGCGACTTGCCGGCGAACGCGGTGGAGATGATCGTCGCCTTCCAGTGATCGCGCGTGCCCGTGAGGTCCTCGAGCGTGACGATCGCGTCGGGCAGCGCCGCGCGGATGCGCGCGGTGATGTCGTCGGGGCTGATCGGCATGGCGCGGAGCCTAGCAGGGTCACTTCACGACGCCGAGCGCGCGACCGATCCGGCCGAACGCCTCGATCGCGCGGTCGACGTCCTCGTCGGAGTGCGCGGCCGAGAGCTGGACGCGGATCCGCGCCTGGCCGCGCGGCACCACCGGGAAGCTGAAGCCGATGACGTAGATGCCCTCGTCGAGCAGGCGCGCCGCCATCTCGGCCGCGAGCCGGGCGTCGCCGAGCATCACCGGGACGATCGGGTGCGTGCCGGGGCGGATCGGCAGGCCGACGGCGGCCATGCCGTCGCGGAACCGCTTGGTGTTGTGCTCGAGGCGATCGCGCAGCGCGGTGCTCTCGGTGAGCAGCGCGAGCGCGGCGAGCGAGCCGGCGACGATCGGCGGCGCCAGCGTGTTGGAGAACAGGTACGGCCGCGACCGGTTGCGCAGCAGATCGATGATCTCCTTGCGCCCCGAGGTGAACCCGCCCGACGCGCCGCCCAGCGCCTTGCCCAGCGTCGAGGTGTAGACGTCGACGCGGTCCATGCAGCCGCGGTGCTCGGCGGTGCCGCGCCCGGTCTTGCCGACGAACCCGGTGGCGTGGCTGTCGTCGACCATCACCAGCGCGTCGTACTTCTCGGCGAGGTCGCAGATCGCGTCGAGCCGCGCGATGTCGCCGTCCATCGAGAACACGCCGTCGGTGGCGATCATCCGCAGGCGGCGGCCCGCGGTCGCCTGCAGCTTGGCCTCGAGGTCGACGAGGTCGTCGTGCTCGTAGCGGTGGCGCTCCGCCTTGCACAGCCGGATGCCGTCGATGATCGACGCGTGGTTGAGCGCGTCCGAGATGATCGCGTCGTCCTCGCCGAGCACGGTCTCGAACAGGCCGCCGTTGGCGTCGAAGCACGAGCCGTAGAGGATCGTGTCCTCGGTGCCGAGGAACGCCGAGACCGCGGCCTCGAGGTCCTTGTGGCGGTCCTGGGTGCCGCAGATGAACCGCACGCTCGACAGGCCGTAGCCGCGCTCGTCGAGCGCGGCGCGCGCCGCGGCGACGACCGCGGGGTGGCTCGACAGCCCGAGGTAGTTGTTGGCGCAGAAGTTGACGACCTCGCGCCCGCCGACGGCGATGTGGGCGCGCTGCGGCGACTCGATGATGCGCTCGTGCTTCCACAGGCCGGCGTCGCGGATCTCGGCGAGGGCCTTGGCGAAGTGCTCGCGGGCGGTGGTGTACATGGCGGGCTCAGCGGTTGGAGTGGGACAGGTCGACGCCGCGCGCGAGCAGCTCGCGGACGCGCGGGACGAGGTCGTCGGTCATGCCGTCGAGGTCGTAGCGGGCCTTCCAGCCCCAGTCCTCGCGCGCCATCGTGTCGTCGAGCGCCTTGGGCCACGAGTCGAGGATGCCCTGGCGGACCGGCTCGGGGACGTACGTGATCCGCACGCCGGGGACGGCCCTGGCGACGCTGGCGGCGATCTCGTCGGCGCGCGGGCTGAACGCCGCGACGTTGTAGATGCAGCGGCGCAGCTTGTGGCGCGGCGCCTCGGAGATCTCGGCGAGCGCGCGGACGCCGTCGGGCATGTACATCAGCGGGATCCGTGTGTCGGCGCGGCAGAACGCCTCGTACGCGCCGTAGCGCACGCCGTCGACGTACATGAACAGCGCGTAGTCCGAGGAGCCGCCGCCCGGCAGCGACGCCGAGATCAGCCCGGGGAACCGGACGCCGACGCAGTCGACCCAGCCGCGCCGGGTGTAGTAGTCGCACAGCAGCTCGCCCGAGACCTTGGTGACGCCGTAGATCGTCGCCGGCTGCAGCGGCACCGCGTCGGGCGTCGGGTCGGGCAGGCCCGGGCCGTAGACCGCGATGCTCGAGGTGAACACCAGGCGCTTGACGCGCGCGGCGTAGCTCGCCTCGAGCACGTTCCACGTGCCGGTCTGGTTGACCGCGTACGCCGTCACCGGGTCCTTCTCGCCGCGCGCGCTGAGGATCGCGGCGAGGTGGAACACGATGTCGGGCTTGAAGTCGGCGAAGATCGCTCGGGTCGCGGCCTCGTTGGTGACGTCGAGCCGGCTCCACCGCACGTGCTCCTGCTCGTCCGCCGCGTCCGGCGTGCGGAGGTCGGTGGCGACGATGGAGGGTGGCTCCTTGGAACGTCGCAGGAGCTCGTTGATGAGGTCGCGGCCGATCTGGCCGCCGGCGCCGGTGAGCAGGATTCGCATCGGTCGGCGCGGATATTGAGCCAGGTCCAGCGCCGCTGTCTACGTCGCGGCCGGCCCGGTTGCGGCCGCCGCCGCCGCCTCCGGCGTCGTCAGCCGCGCGCCCCACGCCGGCGTGGCGTCGATCCCGCGCGCCGCGAACCGCGGCTGGTAGTCGCGGGTGAACGTCCGGTGAAGGATCTCCGCGTACTCCGCCGGCGGCGCCAGGCCCCACGCCCGGTCGGTGTCGGCCATCAGCCCGCTGCGTTCGTCGCCGTGTGCCGGGTTCCCGGTGCCGTAGCTGTGCTCGAGATCCCCGAACATCCGCGGCAGCTCGGCCTCCACGATCGTCGGTATCTGCGGCCCCAGCGGCGTCGTCAGCAGCCAGTCGAGCGCCATCCAGCCGAAGTCGCGGTGGCGGACCTCGTCGCGCAGCACGCGGTCGAGCGCGGCGCGCGCCGAGGGCACGGTGCAGCCGGCGCGCAGGTGCGAGAACAGCGGCACGGCCACGGTCTCGCCCAGGCAGAACACGCGCACGACGGTGCGCAGGACGTCGAGCTCGACCGGGAGCTGGGCGCGGCGGTGGAGCTGGAGCGTGTCGCGATCGATGTGCGGCGGCTCGGTGCCGCCGGCGTCGACGTAGACCTCGTGGCTCATCCGCGAGTGGACGAGCTCGTCCTCGACGATGCGCAGGCCGGCGTCGATCACGTCGGGCGACGCGCCGATCTGGATCAGCCACAGCACGAGGTGCTGGGTGATCGCGGCCGAGCCGTACTCCGCCGCGATCCGCGCGCGCCACTCGTCGCGCACCCGCTGCGAGCTGGGAGCGCGCCGGCTGGAGGTGAGCGACGGCTTCTTGCCGGCGGGCTTCGGGGCGGGCCGGCTCGCCTTCGGGGCGGGCTTGCTCGCCGCCTTCGGGGCGGACTTCGCGCGTGCCTTGGCGCCGCGCGCCTTGCGCTGGGTCATCGCCGCGACGGTACTACGTCACGGACACGCGGTCTTCTTCGGCGGCGGCGGGTTGCACGTCGCGCCCTCGGGGCACTTCGCCGCCGGCGGCTCGATGTAGCAGACGCCCGTGTTGGCCTGCGAGTAGATCTTGATCGACTGGCCGGCGGTGATGCCGTCGGGGCACTTCGCCATCGGCCGCGGCGGCGGCGGGTTGCACGTCGCGCCCTTCTTGCACGCGACGTGGTAGTAGGCCTCGCACGTGCCGTCGTCCTGGAGCGTGACCGTCCAGCGGCGGTCGTAGGTCGGGATGTCCGTCTGCGTCGGGGTCGGGTCGACGTTGTCCGGCGCCGGCTTCGGGTCGGCGATGCCGACGCCGTCGCCCGTGCCGGTCCCGGTGCCCGCGCCCGTGCCGTCGCCGGTCGGACGCGGCGGGTTCTCGATCTTCGGCGGCGTCTCCGTCCCGCCCGTCCCGTCGCGGTTGTCGCGGACGGTCGGGTCCGTATTCTCGCCGCGGTGGTCCCGCGTCTCGGGCTGCTTGGGCGGCGGCGTCTCGGAGACGACGCAGGCGGCCGGCAGCGCCGCGATCGTCATGACCAGCGGCGCGGTGAACACACGGCGGGGCTTGCGGGAACGGTTCATGCCGTGAACGTAGATGGCCCCGCGGGCCAGGGCAAGGCGCGCGCCTGGCAGCGCCTAACGCGGCCGCGAAGGCGGCGTGACGGCGGTCGGCGTGACGGGCTCAGTCGCCATCGATCGCAGTACCGGCCACCAGGTCCGCCCATTCTGTGGTCTCGACCTCGGAGCGCGTTGCCCAGCGAGCGCTCGGTGTCGCGAGCGAACAGTCATGGCCAGGAAGCAAGAAGAGCGGCGGCGCGGCGAAGACCGCGTCCTTGGCACCGACGCCATGCGGGGAAAGCCAGACCGCGTCGCACTCGTCGCACATGGCGACGATACGAGCGTTGTCGCTGCACATGCGAAGACCACGGGTTCCAGTCCCGCAGATCGGGCACGCACCGTCGATGCACCACATGCTCACCTCCTCAAGGAACCGCGGGGAACGCTCACCACGCGCCCCGGAACAACGGGATCAACGCGCTCGACCGCAAGCTGACCGAGCGCGAACCGCTGCGCTCGCCGCGCCATGCTCTGCTTCTGCGGTGAGAGCGCTTGGGCGGGCTCGGCGGCGCAGCTTCTGCGCGGGGCCGCATGACCGTACGTGGGGTTACGCGCGGTATGGCCGATGCAGCTGGAGATGGCATGCGGAACGGAGTCTTGCTCGCGTGCCTCGGCCTGGGCGGCTGCATCGTCAGCGGCGACGATCCGTGCGAGGCGCCGGCGGAGCAGGCGTACCAGAGCTGGGTGCTCGACAGCACCACGAGCCAGGCGTTTCTGAACACGCCGGCGGCGGCGAAGGATTGCCACGCCACGTTCACCGCGCAGCTCGCGTACACCGGCGACGACGCCTACGACCCGGAGTTGCCGATGCCGCTGGTCGACGTCTCGGCGAACGCGGTGGGGACCGGCGGCGAGCAGCCCGGGCTGCTCGGCATCATGACCGAGTGGCGGATGGTCGAGGACCCCGAGTCCGGCGCGATCGTGTGGTGGGCCGAGCTGAGTGCCGGCGCCAAGAACGTCGACGCCCCGGCCGTGATCTACGGGCTCGCCGGCGTGGTCCAGCCCGGCCAGACGCTCGCCGTCGACTACTACGCGCAGATCGTCTACCTGCCGCCGCCCGACGAGTCGGTCGACGAGGGCGCGGCGCGCTGCCGGCGGTAGCGCACGCTCTGCCTCACGGCGTGACGACGATCTTGCCCTAGCTGGCGCGGCTCTCGAGGGCGGCGAGGCGATGGGGCCAAGCCGCGATGCGGGAATGCGCGCTGAGCGTGTCGTTTCGGCATTCGCGGCCGTGCAGGATCGCCATCACGATCTCGATGTGATACGCCACAACCGTGGGTTGGACCCTCGCCGCGCACCCGGTCAGGACCTTCAGGCGGAACATGCTGGCCACCGTGGTGGTGCAGTTGCGCTTCCACCCGATCCTGAAGACTGGAGAGCACTACGCAGACTTCCAGGAGAGGTTGCGTCCACGTTTTCCAGGGTACGAAGCGCTCGAGACGCAGATGTTCGAGATGAGCTTTGGTCCGCAGCCGAGCCCCGCCGGCGTCGTGCGCTCCGAACGAGTTCACCGGTTCCTCGCCGTGGATGAGCCCACCATCGCTGCGCTCAACACGACCTCGGTGAGCATCGAGTATGCCGCTCACAAGGAGCGAGCGACGATCATCGAGGACTTCGCACTGGTCCTCGACGCGCTTAGGGCCTACGGCCCCGTCCCAATCCGTCTCGGCCTTCGTTACGTGAACATCATCGAGCAGCATAGGTTGGTGGTGCACTCCAGCGACGAGATACCGTGGTCCGAACTGCTGACCCCAGCGTTCGCCACGGTTCCAGCAGGCCTCGCCACCATCGACAGTTCGACGAACTATCTCGCAGAGGTGACCGCTCCCCGCGATCCAGGGAAGATGACGGTCAAGTATGGGTTCTTGGTGGCACGAGGCGCGAAGAACCAGCATTTCCGATTGGATACCGATCGTTTCGTGGAGGGACCAGTCGAGATCGACGCAGTCCCGGCCTTGCTCGAGCGTTTTTCGGACGACATCTTTCAAGTGTTCATGATGGCAGCCGGTCCGAAGCTGATCGAATGGATGGAGGCGGTGCCATGAGTCTCGATGCGGCCTTCGTGACCTACCTGTCCGAGGCCACCATGGGGCCCAGCAGGTTCACTCGCTCGCCCCAGATCCGGACGATCATCGTTGCGTCCATCGCGACCTCAGAGACTCCTTTGCCGGAGGAACTGTCTCCCGTTCGCGAAATCCCAACACAGGGTCCGGTCGTTCGACGAGACATTGCGTCGAGTACGAAGGCTGTCGTGAATCAGTTGCGTTCCGCAGGCCTGCTTCAGGTGCGCGAGGAAGCGGAGGTGATGGTCAGCAAGCTGATGGCGGACAATCTTCCCAAGGCCACGATGAGCCGGCCGTTGAAGCCGCGCACGAAATAGGATGCCGATCTTCGACACGGGGCGATGGCCGTCGATCGCGGACCGCGACGATCTGAAGGACGTCATCTCGAGAATCCTGGACGCTGGCCCAAACTTCGACGCCAGCTTCTACCAAGCGGGGGCGTTCGTTGGTGGCTTCGCCTGCCAGGGTGACATCGTACGACTGTCGAGCGCGGCGCCTTGCATCGACGCGTCGGGCAACGCGATCGTCACCGATGTCACCTTCAATCACTGGATGATTCTGGGCAACACCTGCGACATGCATCGTGTTGACGAGCTGCGCTCGCAGATCGCGCCCCTTGTGGGGTTGGCGGAGCCCCTCCAGGATGAACAACTGCGCGCCTTGAGGCGCTACGAGTACTCACGTCAGTTCTATGTGCCTGCATGGCCAGACGCAGCTGAGCCGAAGCACCATCTGGTCGACTTCATGCAGATCGTCACGATTGAGAAGGCGGCGTTTCGCGAAGATTGCGCAAGGGTGGTCGCGCGGCTTCAGTTCCCCGCGTGGGCCTTGTTGCATGCGTGCCTGGTTCGTTACCTCGCCCGGGACGATGGCCGCTTCGATTAGCGCCTGGGAAACGCGCGGGCTTTGTCGTCCGCTACCAAGGGATGTGGTCCGAGTTCACGGCGTGACGACGATCTTGCCCCAGCTGGCGCGGCTCTCGAGGGCGGCGAGGCCGGCAGGGAGGTCGGCGAGGGGGAGCTGCTTCCAGATCATCGGGACGGCCTCGCCGCGCGCGAAGTGGGCGCACAGGGCGTCGTGGGCGGCGACGACCTTGGCGGGCTCGCGCATCTGGTAGGCGCCCCAGAACAGGCCGATCACGTCGATGTTCTTGAGCAGCAGGCGGTTCATCTTGACCTCGGGGATGCGGCCCGAGGCGAAGCCGATGACGAGGGCGCGGCCCTCCCACGCGATGCACTTGAGGCTCTTGTCGAAGACGTCGCCGCCGACCGGGTCGTAGATGACGTCGGCGCCGCGGCCCGAGGTGAGCTTGTTGACGACGGCGACGAAGTCCTCGTCGGCGTAGTTGATGACGTCGTGGGCGCCGGCGCGCCGGCAGACGTCGAGCTTGTCGTCGGTGCCGGCGGTGGCGATCACGGTCGCGCCGAGCGCGCGCCCGAGCTGGATCGCCGAGATGCCGACGCCGCCGGCGCCGCCGTGGACCAGCAGCGTCTCGCCGGCGCGGAGCTTGGCGCGCAGCACCAGGGCGAAGTACGAGGTCTGGTAGGTGACGAGGAACGCGGCGGCCTGGGCGGAGGTCATCCCGGGCGGGATCGGGAACATCTGCGGATCGGCCGCGGCGATCTCCTCGGCGAAGGCGCCCCACAGCGCCGAGACGATCACGCGGTCGCCCGGCCTGTACTTGCTCTTGGCGCCGGCCTCGACGACGACGCCGGCGGACTCCATGCCGGGCGTGAACGGCAGCGACGCCTTGACCTGATACTTGCCGGCGATCGCGAGCAGGTCGGGGAAGTTGAGCGCGGCGGCCTCGATGCGGACGATCGCGCCGGCCTCGGGGAGCTCGGGGCGGTCGACGTCCTCCAGCCGCAGGACGCTCTCGTAGGCTCCGAACTCGTGGGCTCGCCAGGCGCGCATGGGCGGCGATGATACAGGCGGCGCGGTGGCCGGGAAGGCCGGCGCGGGCGGAGCGGTGTTCAGTGCCGGCCTCGTCGACGAGCTCGCTGGCGCGCCGCCGAGATCGATGTTGACTGCGGCGCGTCTCTCGCCCGATTATCGATTTATCGATACTCGTATCGAAAAATCGATAGATGGTAAGCAATCATCTGAAATATCTGGAGAACGCTAGATCCTCCGTCGCGGAGAAGGTGCGATCGCTCCGGATCCAGCGCCGGTGGGGGCAGAAGGAACTCGCTGAAAAGATTGGATTCTCGCAGGCGCGTCTCAGCGAGGTCGAGCGGGGTGCCGGCTCGTTCACGGCCGAACAGCTCCTGCTGATCGCGCAGCTGTTCAACGTGCCCGTGAGCCAGTTCGCGCCGCGGACCCGGGCACGGGTGGTGGAGCACGCGGATCTCCAGAACGCGCTCGTGCGCCTTGGGGCGCCGCAGCTCCAGGAGCGAGATGACATCCTGCCGAGCGAGCGACTCGACGAGGTCGCGCGCGTGGTGACGGAGGCACTCGTGACCGGTGCGCCACGGCTGATCGTCGCGCTGGCTCCGGTGCTGGTACAGCAGATCGATCGCGTGAGCCTGCCACGGCTGTCGCGCGAGCTTCGTGCGCTCGGGCTCGAACGTCGGCTGCCATGGCTCGCGGAGAACGTCCTGGAGGCGATCCGTCGCCAGCACGGCGCCGACGTGCCGCGGGAGCTCGCGTCCCGCTTCCGCCGCGCCGAGACCGTGCTCGAGCTGTGGCTGGAGGGTGAACGCAGACGGTTGGACGGCGCGGAGGCCGTCGGTGAAGATCTGCTCGACGCCACGATCCGGAGCGCGAGGACGGCAGCGCAGGTGCGCGCGGAGGCGTCGGCGATCTCGCGACGCTGGGGCGTGGTCACCGCGCTCGCGCCGGCGGACTTCACCGCGGCGCTGGAGGCGGCACGTGCCGGGAGCTAGCGACTTCTTCGTCGAGCTCGACGCGGCCTGGGCCCCGCTCGGCGCGGCGCCGCTGTCGTTGCATCTGATCGGCTCGACCGCGCTGATGCTGCAGACGAGCTACCAGCGCGGCACGCCCGAGTGGCGCGGGATCGAGCTGTCGCTGCGTCATCTCCGGCTTCAGGCGCTGGAGGTGGTGGACGTCGTGGTGAGCAAGCTGTGCGGATGAACGCGTACGAGGCCCGCGCGGCAGACCTGCCCCGGTTCGCGGGGAACCTGCACCGTGTGGAGCGCGACCTGCTCGGTGTCGACGAGTCCGAGATCGACCTTGCGTCGTGGATCTGATCACGCCGACCCCGTCGTCGAGGCGCCCGGGTGGCGGTGATACAGTCGGCGGCGATGTCCTGGAAGCGCGCGAGCGTTGCGGCCGCGGTCACCGCGGCGGTGGGGATGATCCAGCTCGGGTGTCCGGGAGAGAGCTGCCTGCGCGGGGCGTGCGAGGAGGTGCGGGCGTGCGACGGCCTCGAGTACACGTGCGAGCCGGCCGGCACGCTGTACGTCGGGCCGGTGGCCGGCGCGCCGGCGGAGCTGCGGCTGGCGCGCGGCGAGGGCGCCGACGACGACATCCTGGTGTCCAACGGCGTCGTCACCGCGGTGATCGACGCGATCGCCGCGCCGCACGGGCTGGCGCCGACCGGCGGCACGCTGCTCGACCTGGGCGCGGTCGGCGCCGAGGACGACCTGGTCAACGTCTACCAGATCGCCGGGATCCTCCCCGACGACGCGCTCGCCTACGAGACGCTCGAGCTCGTCGATCGCGCGCCGGACTACGTCGCGGTGATCGCCCGCGGGCGGCTCGACGGGCGCGACGAGGTCGACGTGCTGACGCGCTACGAGCTGCGGCCGTGCGACCCGGGCGTGCGCGTGCGCACCGAGCTGTTCAACGGCTCGCCCGAGGCGCACGCGTGGGTCGTCGCCGACGTCTCGCAGTGGGGCACGCGCAAGGCGGTGCCGTTCGCGTCGCGGCCGGGGCAGGGCTACGTCCAGCCCGAGCTCGACCTGCTCGAGCTGCAGTCGCTCTACGACTCGTACGACGTCGGCGCGGCGTGGGCGCCGTCGCCGACGGGGCAGGGCTACGCGGTCGCGGCGTGCAACCAGGGCGCGCTCGACGGGATCAACGACCTGCAGATCTCGGCGCTCGGCACGTCGCTGGAGCTGGTGCGGCCGGGCGAGAGCGTCGTGCTCGAGCGGCTGTGGACCGCGACCGGCGCGGGCGAGGGGCCGGCCGACGCGGTCGAGACGGCGCTCGGCGTGCGCCAGCAGCTGCTCGGCGACGCCGCGCCGCTGATCGTCGCGGGCCGCGTCGTCGTCGACGACGCGGGGACGGCGGTCGGGCTCGGCGGCGACGTGCGGCGCGCCTCGGTGGTCGTGCTCGCCGGCGACGGCGACGGCGCGACGCCGCTCGGGCACGTCATCCCGGCCGCCGACGGCACGTTCCGCGTCGCGGTGCCGCCCAACACGGAGGCCCTGCGCTACGAGGTGTCGAGCTTCGGGCGGGTCGTCGCGTCGGGCGCGGTGCCGGCGGAGGGCAACGTCGGCGACGTGATGATCGAGGCGCCCGGGCGGCTCACCGTGACCGTCAGCGACGGCGACATGAAGAACCCGCGCGTGTTCTCGCAGGTCGTCGTGCTGCCGGCCGACGACGCGACCGACGCCGCGGTGCGCGGCACGTTCCACGGCCGGTTCGACGCGTGCGCGCCGTGGCTCGGGCCGCCGCACGGCGGCGCGCCCGCGTGCAACCGCGTGCTCGTCCCACCCGAGGGGCTCGAGACGTTCGAGCTGCCGGCCGGGCGCTACGACGTCTACGCGACCGCCGGGCCCGAGTTCACGCTGGCGCAGCGGCTCGACGTCGAGGTCGCGCCCGGCGAGGAGCAGGGCCTCATCCTGTTCGTCCAGCCGCTCGACGTCGTCCCCGACGGCTGGCTCACCGCCGACCTCCACGTCCACGGCCGCGCCTCGTTCGACTCGGCGATCCCCGATGAGGATCGCGTCCAGACGTTCGTCTCGGCCGGCGTCGACGTGATCGCCGCGACCGACCACGACTTCGTCGTCGACTACGCCGCGACGATCGCCGCGCTCGGGCTCGGCGACCGCGTGCGCGTGATGGGCGGGATCGAGACGACGCAGCTGATCCCGTGGATGGACGTGCCCGACGAGGACTTCCCGAAGGTGATCGGCCACTTCAACTTCTGGCCGCTGGTGCCCGTGCCCGGCGCGTTCCGCGGCGGCGCGCCGTGGGACGAGCTCGTCGAGCCCGGCGCGCTCTACGATCTGATGGACCCGCTGATCGGCGGGGAGGGGATCCGGCTGATGAACCACCCGTGGGACGAGTCGCAGAGCGGCCGCGACCTGGGCTACCTGCGCGCGATCGGCTACGACCCGCGCGTGCCGATCCCCGACGCCGACGACGGCTCGCGCAACGGCATGCTGCAGCGCGCGCCGGCGGGCGGGCGCAAGAACCTCGAGTGGAACGCGCTCGAGGTCGGCAACGGCGCCGGCGTGCAGGAGCTGATGAAGGCGCGCGTGCTGTGGTGGTCCTTGATCTCGCAGGGCTACCCGGTGGCGGGCGTGGCCAACAGCGACTCGCACGGGCTCACCGACCAGCACCTCGGCTGGGCGCGCACGTACGTCGCGACCGGCGGCGACCTCGCGGGGTTCGACGAGGACGCGTTCAACGCCGCGGTGCGCGCGGGCAAGACCGGCGGCGGCAGCGGCGTGTTCGTGTCGGTCGAGGTCGGGCCGGCGGCCGGGCCGCGGCGCGGCCTGGGGCTCGAGCCGTACGCGCCGGCGGCGGGGGACGTCGTCGCGATCGAGGTGCGCGCGGCGCCGTGGATCGACGTCAGCGAGGTGCGCGTGGTGACGAGCGCGGGCGTGCGGGTGCTGGCCTCGGGCGGCGAGCTGTCGCAGCCGGCCGACCCGCTCGGGACCGACGGGATCGTCCGCTACCAGGCGACGATCCCGGTCGAGGACCTGCTCGACGCGCCGGGCACGGGCGACGACTGGTTCTCGATCGAGGCCGGGCTGCCGCTGCCGGCGTACGCCGACCTCGACGACGACGGCGTGCCCGACACCGGCGACAACAACGGCGACGGCGTGATCGACGCGCGCGACGTCGAGGATCCCGACGACGACGCCGGGCCGATGAACGACCCCGAGCCGCCCGGGCTCGACGAGGTCGACGCGCCGCGGTTCTGGATGACGCGCGTGGTGCCCTACGCGTTCCCGTACGCGTTCACCAGCCCGATCCTGGTCGACCGCGACGGCGGCGGCTGGACCGCGCCGGGCGTCGGAGGTGGCGCGTGAGGCGCGGGCTCGCGGTCGTCACGGCGCTGGTCATCTGCACGGCCGCGCACGCCGGCGAGGCGCGCGCGGACCTGTGCAGCGACAGCGTCGACGATCCGGTGCCGGTGACGCTGCGCGACGGCGCGATCGACGCGCTGCGCAGCGCGTGCATGCGCAGCGACCTCGACGTGCGCCTCGGCGGCTATGCGCTGATCGACACGCCGGACTTCTACGGCACGCTCGGCGGCGAGCTGGCGGTCGGGATCCGGTTCGTCGAGCACGCGGGCTTCGAGTGGGGCGCGACGATCCGCCTGCTCGACGTCACGTTCGCGCAGACGGCGGTGCTGTCCGCGACCGACACGACGTACGGCCCGATCTCGGTCCACGCGGCAGCGTCGCGGGCGGCGCGGCTCGGCGGGCGCGAGCTGCAGTGGGGCGGGCTGATCCGCGGCGAGCTGCCGTTCACCCGCGCCGAGCTCGACACGTCGACGGCGGGCGGCCAGCTCGCCGGGCTGGCGAGCCTCGAGGCGTCGCGCACGCTGGTCCTGCACGGGCGGGTCGCGCTGCTCGGGTGGTACGCGTCGTCGGCGGCGGGCCGCGACACGCGCGGCGCCGTCGCGGTGACGGCGGACGCGTCGGTGCGGATGCTGGCGTGGCTGTCGCTCACCGGCGGGGCCGAGGTCCAGGCCGGGTGGTACGGCGGGCTCGATCACGTCGCGGCGCGCGCGGGCGCGCACTGGCGCGTGTTCGGGCCGTGGCGCGTCGACGCCGGGCTCGCCGTGCCGGTGGTCGGCGACGAGCGCACCGACGTCGCGTTCACGCTCGGGCTGCGCCGCGACCGGTGAGCGCGTTGTGCCGGCCGCGCGCCGGCCTCGTCACCAGGACCTGCTAGGCTCGTCGCGCCATGTCGGACTGGCTCGATCGGCTGCGGGGCGTCGTGCGGTCGCACGATCGCGTGCCCGACACCGATCAGTCGCGCGCGGTGGCGATCGCGCTGGCCGAGCGCGTGGTCCACCCGTCGGAGGGCGCGTGGCTCGACGCCGTGGCGGCGACGCTCGGCGGCGACGCGGCGGCGTCGGTCGATCCGCGCACGCTCGAGCACCTGGTCGTGACGCTGCGCGCGCCTGGCTACTACGCGGATCTCGGCGACGACGAGGTCGCGGCGCACCGCGCGTTCTGGCGGCGGCTGGCGGAGCGGCACCCCGACGACGCGGCGCTGCTGGCGCACCACGCGGACGTCGAGCTCACCCTGGGCGACCCGGCCGAGGCGATCGCGCTGTTCGTCGCGGCGTTCGAGCGCGCGCCGGCGCTGTTCATGGAGATGGGGTGGGACCTCGAGGACGCGGCGCGCGAGGTCGGCGGCGAGCTGCTGTTCCGGTGGCAGCTCCAGCTGCTGCGCGCGCTGATCACCTCGGCGGTCGAGCACGGCGACGTCGGCGACTGGCCGCGCGAGGTCTACGGCGAGCTGCTCGAGGAGCACGCCGACGCGCCGGAGCGGCTCGAGGCGCTGCAGCGGCTGGGCGAGCAGCTGCGCCGGCTCGAGGCCGACGGCGAGCTGCCGCGCGCCATGGTGGTGCGCCGCAAGCGGCGGCGCGCCGGCGACGGCGGCGACGCCGACGCGTAGGCCGCGCCGTGGCGGAGTGGCACCTCGGCGACGAGCTCGGGCGCGGCGCGCTCGGGCGCGTCGTGCGGGTGCGCGACGCGCACACCGGGCGCGAGCTCGCGGGGAAGATCCTCCATGCGTCGCACCGCGCCGACGCGGCCGCGGTGGCGCGGCTGGAGGCCGAGGCGCGGCTGATGGCCGAGGTCCTCCACCCCAACCTCGTCGGCGTGCACGGCCTGATCGAGCTCGCGGGCGACCGCGTGCTGCTGATGGATCTGGTCGAGGGGCCGACGCTGGCGACGGTGATCGCGCGCGAGGCGCCGGTGGCGCCGGCGCGCGCCGCGGCGCTGGCGCGTGGGATCGCGGCGGGGATGGGCGAGGCGCACCGCGCGGGCCTGGTCCACCGCGACCTCAAGCCGGCCAACGTGCTCGTCGCGACGGACGCGGACGGCCGCGAGGTGCCGCGCGTCGCCGACTTCGGCATGGCGCGCGCGGCCGCGCTGACCGGCGCGCGGCCGATCGACCTGGTCGCGGTCGGCACGCCGGCGTACATGGCGCCGGAGGCGGTCGTCGCGATGGCGGTCGACGCGCGCAGCGATCTGTACGCGCTGGGGTGCATCCTGTTCGAGCTGCTCACCGGGCGGCCGCCGTTCGACGGCGCGACCGCGTACGCCGTGCTGCTCGCCCACCGCGACGAGCCGGTGCCGCCGCTGGGCGTGGACGGCGTCCCGGCGGGGCTGGAGGCGCTGGTGCGCGCGCTGCTCGCCAAGTCGCCGGCGGACCGGCCGCAGTCGGCGGCGGCGGTCGAGCGCGCGCTCGCCGAGCTCGCGGGCGAGGGGGCTGCGCTGGCGGTGCGCGGCGCGGCGGAGGTGGCGGTGGTCGTGGCGAGCGACGAGGACGCGGCGGCGCGGTGCGCGAGGTGCGGCGCGCGCCTGGTGCCCGACGTGCCGGTGTGCTTCGCGTGCCGCGCCGACGCGCTGACGATGCACGAGGGCGAGCACACCGTGTTCGTCACCGGGCCGGGCGGGCTGACCCACAAGCTCGACGCCGAGCTGCGGGCCAAGCTGCTGGCGTGGATCCGGCGCACGCCGACGCTCGGGCTGGACCCGGCGCGGCTCGCCAAGGAGGTGCCGCGGGTGCCGTTCGTGCTGGTGGAGGACGTGGACGCGGTAGGCGCGGCCGGGCTGGCGGAGGCGCTCGGCGGGCTCGGGCTGCAGGCCGAGGTCGTGCAAGGCGGGCGGTTCTCGCTGCCGGCGATCAAGCAGAAGGGCAAGGCGATGGCCGGGCGCTACGTGTCGGTGGCGGCGGTGACGGCGGTGCCGGGCCTGCACGGGCTCGGGGTGGCGATCGTCCCGGTGGTCGGCGTCGTCGCGGCGGTGGCGAGCGTCACCGGCTACCGCGGCGCGGCGCGGCCGGCATGCGCGCGGGTCGAGGTCGCGGTGACGTCGCGCCCGCCGGCGCTGGCCGAGGCGCTGGCGCGCGTCGCGGGCGTCGTGCGCGCGATCGAGCTGGCGCGCCATCGCGACGCGCTGCGCGGCGTGGTCGAGCGGGCGCTCGCGCTGGCCGCGGCGGTGCCGGCCGACGAGGCGACGCGGATCGCGCCGGACCTGGCGCGGGTGATCGACGTGGCGACGGTGGCGGCGTCGCGGCTCGACGAGCTAGAGCGCGGGGTCGACGCGGCGAGCTTGCACGAGGGCGACGCGGCGACGCGGGCCCGGCTGCGCGAGCGCGACGTCTGGGCGGCGCGGCTGCTCGAGGTCACGGCGCGCCTGGACGCGCTGCGCGCGCGGTGGGCGGCGGCGCGGGTCGAGCGCGGGGAGCTGGAGCTGGAGGACCTGCGCGCGGAGATCGCGGCGCTGGAGGAGCTGCGCGCGGTCGTGGGGTGAGGGCGCGGGCGGCGGGGGCGTGTGGCGAGCCAGGCACCGTCGACTGTCAGCGTCCTTCGACACGCGCCTCGCTGGCGCTCGGCGCTGCTCAGGACGAGCGGAGGTTGCGCGATCCCGAGCGTTCTGCCGAGCGCCAGCGGATGGTGCTCGCGACAGACGGAGACGGAGACGGAGACGGAGACGGAGACGGAGACGGAGACGGAGACGGAGACGGAGACGGAGGCAACTCCGCTCATCCTGAGCAGGGCCGAGCGTCAGCGAGGCCCGTGTCGAAGGATGGTGACAGTCCTGGCTCGCCCGCGCGGCGCGCACGTCGTGCTACGACACGGCTCGTCGTGTCCGCCGCCGCTGACGTCGCGTGTCCGGTCGCCGTGCCGGGGCAGGTCGTGCTCGACGGGCCGGCGCGGGTGCGGCAGGAGCTGTGCTGGCGTGTCCGGCTGCCGGACGGGCGCGACGCCGTCGTGGCGCAGCTGGTGCCGGAGCTGGCGGCCGAGCCGGCGCTGCGGCGGCGCTACGTCCACGACGTCGAGCGGCTCGCCGCGGCGGGCGCGCCGTCGATCGCCGCGGTGCTCGCGATCGGTCCCGCGCCCGATCCGCGAGACCTGGCCGCGGCGCCGCCGTGGCGCGCGCGGCTGGCGCCGTCGGGCCGCACGCTGGAAGACTGGCTCGGCGCGGACGGCGCGCGGCGCCCGGTCGACGAGGCCGTCGCGGTCGGCGCGGCGGTCGCCGACGCGCTCGCCGCGGCGCACGCCGCGGGCGTGGTGCTGCGCGACCTCGAGCCGCGCGCGGCGGTGCTCGCCGACGACGGCGCGATCACGTTCACCGACGTCGGCCTGGCGCGGCTCGGCATCCTGTCGTCGCGCACGGCGTCGACGCTGGCGCTCGACGCCTCGCCGTGGGCGGCGCCGGAGCACCTGCGCGCGACCGTCGTCGACCCGCGCGCCGACGTCTACACGCTCGGCGCGATCCTGCACCGCGCGCTCGTCGGCGTCGCGCCGGGCGCCGAGCCCGGCGCCGACGCCAGCCCGCTGCGGCGCGCGGCCGTGGTGCCGTCCGTGCGCGCGCTCGTCCCCGCCGTGCCCGAGGCGCTCGACGCGCTGGTCCGCCGCTGCCTCGACCCGTCGCCCGACGCGCGGCCCGCGACGGCGCGCGAGGTCGCCGAGGCGCTGCGCGGCGGCGGCGGCGGCGCGCTGGCGATCGCGCGCGTCACCTGCCAGGCGTGCGGCGCGCCGCTGCGCGCCGGGCTGCGGCTGTGCCTGAGCTGCGGCAAGCAGGCCGTCCAGGTCGCCCACGTCCCCGACGGCCAGCACGCGCTGCTCCTGACCAAGATCGGCGAGACGCCCGAGCACACGGCCGCGCTGCGCGCGCTGTTCGAGACGTTCGCCGCCGAGGTCCCCTCGCTCAACTTCCTGATCGGTGACGAGCGCTACTACGCCAAGGAGGAGCGCGAGACGCTGCACCGCCTGCCGGCGCGGCTGTTCGACGACCTCGACGAGGCCGGCGCGCGCGCGCTCGCGGCGCGGCTCACGGCCAAGGGGCTCACGACCCGGGTCGTCGACCTCGCGAAGGTCCAGCGCCGCCGCCGCCGCACCGGGTGGATCATCCCGGGCGGGCTGGCGGCCGCGGTCGGCGGCGTCATCGGGCTCGCGGCCGGCGCGGTCGCGGTCGCGCCGGGCGTCGCGCTGATCGCCGGCGGCGGGCTCGCCGCGCTCGGCGCGGCGATCTA
>WYBA01000094.1 GCA_011526095.1 Myxococcales bacterium
AGCAGCAGCACGACCTCGCGGGCGTCGCCGTCGATCCGGCCGTCGAGGTGATCGATCAGCGCCGGCACCGCCGCGGCGCCGGCGACGCGCAGCGCCTCGCGCGCCGCGGTGCGCTGGTTGGGGACGGCGAGCGCCTCGACCAGCGTGCGGACCGCGGTCGCGGCGGCGCGCCCGCCCTCGCCGTCGCGCGCGATCTGGCCGAGCGCGAGCGCGACCTTGCCGCGGAACGAGTCCGAGCCGGTGCCCATCAGCTCGACCAGCTCCTCGGCCGCGTCGGCGGCGCCGAGCGTGCCGAGCGCCGCGACCGCCAGGCCGCGGATCTCCTCGGACGCGTCGTCGAGCAGGCGGAGCAACGCCGGCACGGCCGTCGGGTCGCCGAGCGTGCCGATCGCGCGGATCGCGGTGCGGCGGACGTCGACCGACGTGTCGTCGAGCGCCGCGACCAGCGGGATCACCGCGCGGCGGTCGCCGATCGCCTCGAGCTGCTCGACCGTGGCGCGCCGGACGTCGGTCTTGTCGTCGTCGAGCCGCGCGACCAGCGGCACGACCACCGACGGATCGCCGGCGCGGCCGATCTTGCCCAGCGCCATCACCGCGCGCGCGCGCACGGTCGCGTCGGTGTCGCCGAGCGAGCGGATCAGCGCGGCGGTGCCCTCGGGCGTGATCAGGTCGCCGAGGATGTCGGCGGCCGCGGCGCGCACCTTGGGGTCGAAGTCGCCGAGCCAGTCGACGATCTCGGCGGCCGCCTCGACGACGCCGCCGCGGCCGAGCGCCCGCCCCGCCTCCATCCGCACGCTGTCGTCGTCGTCGGTCAGCGCGCGCAGCAGGTACGGCCGCGCCAGCGCGGCGTCGAACCCGCTGAGCGCCTGGACCGCGGCGAGCCGGCGCCCGGGCTCGCTGTCGGCGAGCCCCTCGGCCTCGACCTCGATCCGGCCGATCCAGTCGAACCCGGCGTGGGCCGGCGCGCCGAGCGCCCCGAGCGCGGCGACGAGCAGCACGGCGGCGAGGGTCTGGCGGATCCCGCGGCGAAACATGGGCGTGAGTCTACACCGTCGACCGCGCCGGGGCCGGCCCGGGTGATCACACGGGGCTCGCCGCCCCGCCCGACGAGCAGCGCTCGTCGGGACCCACCCCGCCCCGAGGTCCTCCGACGCGTTCACGACGTGTCGGCCGGTGCACTAGGCCGCGCGCTTGATCCCCCAGTCCTGCGCCGCGTACCCGGCCAGGTCCTGCTCGAGCTGGCGGCGCGCGCGGAACAGGCGCGACATCACCGTGCCGATCGGCACCTCGAGCGCGTCCGCGATGTCCTTGTACTTCTCGCCGCGCAGGTCGGCGCGCTCGACCACCTCGCGGTAGTCCGGCGACAGCCGCTGCATCGCGCCCGACACCTCGTCCCCGAGCTCGTGCTCGACGATCGCGTCCTCGAGATCGCCGGTCGTGTCCTCGGTCGTGCCGTGGAGCGCCGAGCGCGCGTCGCCCGGGCACTCGGTGGCGAACCGCTGGTGCCGGCGGCGCTTGCGGTAGCCGTTGATGAACGTGTTCGTGACGATGCGCAGCAGCCACGCGCGCACGTTCGAGCCCGGCTCGAACCGCTCCCACGCCAGCATCGCGCGCATCATCGTCTCCTGCACCAGGTCGAGCGCGTCGTCGTGGCTGCGGGTCATCCGCAGCGCGACGCCGTAGACCTCGGGGCGGTACGGCAGGCACGAGGCGGCGAACTCGGCGCGCGTGGCGACGACGCTGGGGGTGACCGGCGGCCGGACGACGGTGCGCGGCGCGGCCACGGGGCGGCGGACGATGCGAGAGCGAGCGGCGGCGGCGGTCTTCGGCATGGCCGGGCGTAGTGCAGCGCCAGTGCCAGCCCGCCGCCGTCCGTAACACCTGGATCTCCTCGCCTATTTCCAGCGCGCGGGCGTGCGGACACAGGCCGCGTTGCCAGCCTGACGCGCGGCGGGCTCAGGCGCGAGACAAGTCGTCCAGGACCGGCCCCAGCGCCGCCACCACGTCGTCCGCCGTGACGCCGCGCACGCCGTGCCGCGCCGCGGCCCGCGTCCCCGCCTCGCCGTGGCACCACACCGCCACGCGCGCCGCGTCCAGCGCCGGCACGCCCTGCGCGAGCAGCGCGGCGAGCGCGCCGGCCAGCACGTCGCCGGTGCCGCCGGTGGCGAGCGACGGCCCGCCGGTCGGGTTCACCGCGACGAAGTCGTCGGCGAGCGTGCCGTCGCAGATCACGGTGCGCGCGCCCTTGAGCACGACGACGGCGCGGCTGACGGCGGCGAGCCGGCGGACCGCCGCGAGGCGATCGCGCTCGACCTCGGCGACCGTGGTGTCGAGCAGCCGCGCCGCCTCGCCCGGGTGCGGGGTCAGCACCACCGGCGCCGACGCGGTGGCGACGCGCGCCAGGCCCCCGAGCGCGACGAGCTGGTTGAGCGCGTCGGCGTCGAGCACGACCGGCACCGCCAGGCCGAGCGCCGCGTCGACCAGCGCCGCGCCCTGCTCGCCCCGCGCCATCCCGGGCCCGAGGACGACCGCGCCCTTGCCGGCGGCGAGCGCGCGCAGCGCCCCGGCGTCGTCGCACCACGCGGTCATCACCGGGTCCGGCGCGACGAGCTCGTCGGGGCCCGGGCCGGCCAGCGTCACCAGGCCGGCGCCGGCGCGCAGCGCGGCGCGCGCGGCGAGCCGCCCCGCCCCGCGCTTGCCCGGGCTGCCCGCGACGACGAGCACGTGGCCGCGGCGCCCCTTGTGATCGAGCGCGCCCGGCCGCGGCGCCGCGGCGTGGACGTCGGCGCGCTCGAGCAGGCCGGCGCGCACCGCCTGGACGAGGACCAGCGCGCGCGGGATGCCGATCTCGGCGACGCGGACCTCGCCGGCGTGGACGAACCCGGGCGCCGACACCAGGCCGATCTTGAGCGCCGCCATCGTCACGGTGACGTCGGCGTCGACCACGGCGCCCGGCGCCGCGCCGGTGTCGGCGTCGAGGCCCGACGGCAGGTCCGCGGCGACCACGACCGCGCCGGCCGCGCCGGCGGCGTTGATCCGCGCGATCACCTCGGCGAGGTGGCCCTCGACCGGGCGCGCCAGCCCCGTGCCGAGCAGCGCGTCGACGACGACGCGCGCGCCGGCGAAGCCCGCGGCGTGGCGGTCGAGGCCCGCCGGCGTCGACACGTCGTGGATCACGCCGCCGGCGCGCTCGAGCACGTCGAGGTGCAGGCGCGCGTCGCCGCGCACCGCGTCGAGCGGCGCGGCCAGGTAGAGCTCCGCCGCGATCCCGCGCTCGCGCAGCACGCGCGCCGCGACGTGGCCGTCGCCGCCGTTGTTGCCGGCGCCGGCGACGACCACGACCGCCCCGTCCTGCCCCGCCAGCGCCTCGACCACCGCGTCGGCGACGGCGCGCCCCGCCGTCTCCATCAGCACGCACCCGGGCAGCCCGACCTCCGCGATCGTCGCCCGGTCGAGCGCCTGCATCTCGGCGGCGGTGACGATCGGCCGCATGGTGCTAGCCGCGGCAGGCCGCGACGAGCGCGGCCGCGATCGACTCCGCCTGCGCCTGGATCCGCGCCTGGTCGGGCCCCTCGATCATGACGCGCGCCTTGGGCTCGGTGCCGCTGTAGCGGACGAGCACGCGGCCCTCGTCGCCGAGGTCGCCCTCGACCTGGCGGATCAGGCGCTGCACGTCGGGCAGGTCGTCGATCGGCTTCTTCTGCTCGACCTTGACGTTGACCAGCACCTGCGGCGTGCGCGTCATCACCCGCGCCAGCTCCGACAGCGGGCGCTCCTCGCGGACCATCACCGCCAGCACGCGCAGCGCGGCGATGATGCCGTCGCCGGTGGTGGCGTGGTCGAGGAAGACGAGGTGCCCCGACTGCTCGCCGCCGAAGTTGTAGCCGTTGCGGCGCATCTCGTCGACGACGTAGCGGTCCCCCACCGCGGTGCGGACCACCTGCCCGCCCGCCGCCTTGATCGCGCGCTCGAACCCCAGGTTCGACATCACGGTCGCGACGACCGTGTTCTTGGCCAGCCGCCCCTCGCCGATCATCCGCGTCCCGCACAGCGCCATCACGGCGTCGCCGTCGACGACCTCGCCCTTCTCGTCGCACATGACGAGCCGGTCGGCGTCGCCGTCGAACGCGATCCCGGCGTGGGCGCCGTGCTCGCGGACCGCGCGGCACATCGCCTCGGGGTGGAGCGCGCCGGCGCCGGCGTTGATGTTCTTGCCGTCCGGATCGACGTGCAGCGGGATGACCTTGGCGCCCAGCTCCTCGAACACGTCGGGGCCGACGCGGTAGGCCGCGCCGTGGGCGCCGTCGACCACCAGGGTCAGGCCGTCGAGCGTCAGCTCGCCCGGGAACGTCGCCTTGCAGTAGACGATGTAGCGGCCGCGCGAGTCGTCGATCTTGGTCGCGTAGCCGATGTCGTGCGACGGCGCGCGCATGCGGTCGAGCTCGGGCGACTCCATCATCGCCTCGATCTCGGCCTCGACCTCGTCGGGCAGCTTGAACCCGTCCCGCGCGAACAGCTTGATGCCGTTGTCGTCGTAGGGGTTGTGCGACGCGCTGATCACGACGCCGGCGTCGCACCGCATCGACGAGGTGATGAACGCGATGCCGGGCGTCGGCAACGGGCCGGTCAGCCACACGTCGGCGCCCATCGCGACGATGCCCGAGGCGAGCGCCGACTCGAACATGTAGCCCGACAGCCGCGTGTCCTTGCCGATCACGATCCGGGTGTGGCGCTTGTCGCGCCGCAGCCGGGCGGCCACCGCCATGCCCAGGCGCATCACCGTCTCGCTGGTCATCGGCTCGCGGTTGGCGACACCGCGCACGCCGTCGGTCCCGAAGAGTCGTCGTTCGGCCATACCTTTCGCTCGTATCACTTCCGCGCGGCGACCACCACCTCGGCGGGCGCCACCGTGACGCCGACGCCCTGCGGCACGCCGTCCAGGCGGACCTCGAGCCGGGCGCGCCCCCGCGCGAGCGCCTCGGGCGCCAGCGTCACCGTCGGCGTCACTCCCGCCGCGATCAGCCGCTCGACCGCGAGCAGGCCCCCGGTGAGCTCGACCTTCACCTCCGCCGGGCTCGCCTGCCACCGCGTCAGGTCGAGCCCGGCCGGGCCGGCGACGACGACGGGCAGCGCGCCGAGCTGCCGGGTCACCAGCTCCTCGCGGATCGGGACCGAGACCTTGACCATCGGATCGCCCTCGACCTCGACGCCGTCGGGCGGCACGACGGCGACCGACGCCTCGAACGGGGCCGAGCGCCCGTCGAGCCGGATCTCCTGGGTGCGGACGGTCTGCAGCGCGCGGACCACGCCGGCCGCACCGCGCACGACCACGGTCGCCGGCGTCACGCGCGCCGCGGCCTCGTCCGCCAGCCAGCCGTGCAGCGGTCGCCCGCCCCAGGTCGGCGCGACCTCGATCCGCGACACCTGCAGGTCCTCGAACGCGACCCGGATGACCTTCGGCTCGATCGACACCAGCTCGAGGCCACGCGGCAGGTCGATCATGTCGGGCGTGATCACGACCTCGCCGTTCTGGACGCGCGTGAGATCGATGTCGATCCGGTCGATCTCGCGCTCGTCGAACCGCTTGATGCGGCGCCAGGGCCCCCGGATGATCACGCGGACCTCGTCGACCCGCTCGGTGACCAGGACCTGGTCGTCGGGGAGCTGGTAGGCGACGCGGACGCGGGCCGGGATGTCGCGGTTCTCGTCGCGGTTGATCAGGAGGAACAGCGTCAGCGCGAGCACGAGCGCGACGAACTTGAGCGCGAGGTTGCCGAACAGCGCGCCGCGCACCCAGCCGCGCACGCCTCGCGCCACGCCGCCGCTCCCGGGGCTCATGGCCGCGCCTCCGTCACGGGCTCGCCTCGCGCGGCTCGGCGGCGGAGATCGCGCGGGTCTCGGTCGTCGCGAAGCTGCCGATCGCGCGCGACACCTCCGCCGCGGCCATCGCCTCGGCCGCGACCTCGGCGTCCTGGCCGAGCAGGTTGCGCAGCGCGCGCCGCAGCTGGACCGGGTCGACGTCGCGGCTGATCGTCCCGCGGAAGCACAGCGAGATCTCGCCGCGCTCCTCCGACACGACGATCGCGACCGCGTCGCTCTCCTCGGACAGCCCGAGCGCGGCGCGGTGCCGGGTGCCCAGCGCGGACCCCAGCTGCGCCGACCGCGACAGCGGCAGGACGGCGCGGGCGCAGTCGATCCGCCCGGCCCGCGAGATCACGACCGCGCCGTCGTGCAGCTCGTTGTCCCGCGCCGGCACGAACAGCCCGACCAGCAGCTCGCGCGACAGCCGCGCGTCGAGCGGCGTCGACTCCTCGATCAGCTCGCCGATCGCCGCCGAGCGCTCGAGCACGACGATCGCGCCGATCCGGGCGCGCGCGAGCTGGGCGACCGCGGTGACGACCTCGTCGATCGTCTCGATCGCGGCGCCGCGGCCCAGCGGCAGCACGCCCTGGCCGATCCGCCCCAGCGCCCGCCGGATGTCCGCCTGGAACACGACGATGACGATCACGATGAAGTAGCTGATGAAGCTGTCGAGCAGCCACGACACGGTGGTCAGCTCGAGCCACTGGGCGAAGAAGAACGACGAGCCGACCAGGACGATGCCGACGACCATCTGCGCCGCGCGCGTCCCCTTGATCACCAGCAGCAGGCGGTAGATCAGGTAGTAGACGAGCGCGAGATCGAACGCGGTGACCACGATGGTCCGCGTCGACGTATCCTCGAACCAGCTCGTCAGCGCCGCGTTCACGACAGGCCCTCGGCGCGACGCGGCGACGGCCGCGGGGCGCTCAGATCCTGGTGTACGCGATCAGCGCGGCGTTGAGCAACTGAACGTCGTGGACCCGCAGCACGTGGGCGCCGGCCTTCACCGCGGCGAGGCACGCGCCGATGGTGGCGGCGTCGCGCTCGGCCTCGGTCGCGGCGTCGCCCCGGCCGATCAGCCGGGCGAGGAACCGCTTGCGCGACGGCCCGACGAGGACCGGGCGTCCGAGCGCCTCGGACAGGTCGCCGGCGTGGGCGATCAGGGCGGCGTTGCCGGCCGGGTCCGCGCCCTTGCCGAACCCCAGGCCCGGGTCCACCAGCGTCCGGGCCCGCGCCGCGTCCGGCAGCGCGGCCAGCCGGTCGCGCAGCTCGCGCGCCACGTCGGGCCACTCGACCGCCCCCTCGGCCGCGAACACCTCGGCCAGCGACCGCCCCCGCAGGTGGGTGCAGACGTACGCGGCCCCGGTGTCGGCGACCGCGGCGGCCATCTGGGGGTCGAACAGGCCCCCGGAGACGTCGTTGATGACCTCGGCCCCGGCCGCGACCGCGGCGCGGGCGACCTCGGCCTTCGTCGTGTCGACCGACAGCGGGACGGACGTGCGGGCGGCGAGCGCCTCGATCACCGGGATGACCCGGCGGAGCTCGTCCTCGGCCGTCACCGGCGTCGCCCGCCAGTTCGTCGCCTCGCCGCCGACGTCGAGCAGGTCGGCCCCGGCCTCGACCATCGCCAGCCCGTGGCTCACGGCGGCCTCCAGCCCGAGGTACTTGCCCCCGTCGGAGAACGAGTCCGGGGTGACGTTGACCACCCCCATGACGTAGGGGCGCAGCCAGTCCAGGGTCGCGCCGCGGAACGTGATCGCCGGCAACATGCCCGCCCCCTCGTGCTGTGCTCGCCCGCGGCTCGACGCGCCGGCCGGCTACGCCGGCTCGGGCTCGGCCGCGCCCACGACGGCCGGGCGCTTGGCCTTCTGGGCCTCGGCCTCGTCGCCGCCGACCTTGTCACCCTTGGCCACGACCTTCTTCGGCAGCGCCGGCTTGTTGGCCTTCCACGACGGGTCGCCCTTGATGATCCCCTCGATGTCGTCGCCGTCGAGGGTCTCGAACTCGAGCAGCGCCTCGGCCATCTCCTCGAGCGCGGCGCGGTGGTCGGTGAGGATCTTGGTGGCGCGCTCGTGCTGCGACAGCACCAGGCGGCGGATCTCGCCGTCGATCTTCTGCGCGGTCTCCTCGCTCAGCCGCTCCGCGGTCGAGAAGTCGCGGCCGAGGAAGACCTCCTGCTTGGAGCCCGAGTAGTTGAGCGGGCCGAACACCTCGCTCATGCCCCACTCGGTCACCATCGCGCGCGCCAGGTCGGTGGCGCGCTCGATGTCGTTGCCCGCGCCGGTGGTCTTCTGGCCGAAGACGATCTCCTCGGCGACGCGGCCGCCCATCAGGATCGCGATCGTGTTGAGCGCGAACTCGGCGGTCATCGACAGCCGGTCCTCGGTCGGCAGCTGCTGGGTGAGGCCCAGGGCCCGGCCGCGCGGGATGATCGTGACCTTGTGGACCGGGTCCGCCTCGAGGCCGACGAAGTTGGCGACGAGGGCGTGGCCCGCCTCGTGGACGGCGGTGGTCCGCTTCTCCTTCTCGGAGATGATCATCGAGCGGCGCTCGGTGCCCATCAGCACCTTGTCCTTGGCCTCCTCGAAGTCCTCGGTCTCGACCTTGTCCTTGTCGCGGCGGGCCGCGATCAGCGCGGCCTCGTTGACCAGCGACTCGAGGTCCGCGCCGGAGAACCCGGGCGTGCCGCGCGCGATCTTCTCCAGGTCGACGTGGCCACCGAGCGGCACCTTGCGGGTGTGGACGGCGAGGATGCCGAGGCGACCGCGCAGGTCGGGGCGCGGCACGACGATGCGGCGGTCGAACCGGCCCGGGCGCAGCAGCGCCGGGTCGAGCACGTCGGGGCGGTTGGTCGCGGCGATGATGATCACGCCGTCGTTGGACTCGAACCCGTCCATCTCGACGAGCAGCTGGTTGAGCGTCTGCTCGCGCTCGTCGTGGCCGCCGCCGAGGCCGGCGCCGCGGTGGCGCCCGACGGCGTCGATCTCGTCGATGAAGATGATGCAGGGCGCGTTCTTCTTGCCCTGCTCGAACAGGTCGCGGACGCGGCTGGCGCCGACGCCGACGAACATCTCGACGAAGTCCGAGCCCGAGATCGAGAAGAACGGGACGCCGGCCTCGCCCGCGATCGCGCGGGCGAGCAGCGTCTTGCCGGTGCCGGGCGGGCCCATCATCAGGACGCCCTTGGGGATGCGGCCGCCGAGGCGGGTGAACTTCTTGGGGTCCTTGAGGAAGGCGATGATCTCCTCGACCTCGTCCTTGGCCTCCTCGACGCCCGCGACGTCCTTGAACGTGATGCGGTTCTGGTGATCCGTCAGCAGCTTCGCGCGCGACTTGCCGAAGCTCATCGCCTTGCCGCCGCCCGACTGCAGCTGCCGCATGAAGAAGAAGAAGATCGCGAACAGGAACAGCATCGGCAGCCACGACAGGAGGATCTGCGGCCAGATGCTCGAGTCGTCCTTGGCCTTGACCGCGTACTGGATGCCGGCGGTCGACATCGCGTCCGGCAGGTTCTCGGGGAACTCGCCGTAGACGACGGCGACCTTCTTGTCCGTGTAGGTGACGACGTAGCGCGCGTCGTTGCGCCCGCGCGGCTCGACGACGACCTTCTCGATCCGCTTCGCCCGATCCTTGTCGGCGATCTCGGCCTTGAACGTCGCGACGTCGATCTCGTCGGCCTTGCTGCTCGAGCCCGTGAACATGCTGTAGATGCTCACGAACATCAGGATCAAGATGACCCAGATGAGGATGGTCTTGTGTGACTGCCGCAAGGCGACTCTTTTCGCTTCGAGGTCTAACGAACCGGTCGAGAGTATACCCAGGGTGTGCCCGTGGGCTACTCCGGGGAAGCGCTCCCTGCCCGATCGGGGCGGGCCCGTGATCTCGACGCTGGCCGCACGCTGATCGTTACCGCGTACGCGGCGCCGACGTGCTCGGCCCAGACGATCTCCCCCGACGCCGCTCGCACGACGCGGGCGGCGCCGCGCGCGGCGCGCGGCACGCGCGCGTCGGCGAACAGGTCGGAGAGCTTGCGCGAGCGCCCGCGCAGCCGCGCCGGGCGCATGCGATCGCCGGCGCGCCACGCGTCGACGGTGTACGGCCCGTCGGGGCCGCTGATCTCGAGCCGCGGCGGCGAGGCCGGGCCGGCCGCGCCGGCCGGGATCACGCGCACGACGTCGTAGGCGCGCTCGAGCGTGGCGCCGGGCAAGGACAGCGTCCGCGTGCCGCGGCGAGGTGCGACGATCAACCGCCACGCGGCGTCGAGGTGGACCGCGGCGAGCCCCGGCACGCGCGCCGCGATCAGCCGCTTGCCGGCGACCGGCCCGAGCGCGCGCACCGCGCGGGCGTCGAGCGTGTCGTCGCCAGCCGCGGCCCCGGCCGTGGCGGCGCCCGCGG
>WYBA01000095.1 GCA_011526095.1 Myxococcales bacterium
CGGTGTCTAGGGAGGGTGACAGTCTGGTGCGCCACCCCCCACTGACTGCGCCCTTCGACACGCGCCTCGCGGGCGCTCGGCGCTGCTCAGGACGAGCGGTACTCGGGGGCCCTCGCGCCTCGTTCGCGCCCGCGCCCGCGCCCGCGCCCGCGCCCGCGCCCGCGCCCGCGTCCTCGCTTTCTCCACCGCCATGACCTCGCCGTCCTCTACCTCCAGGGCGCCCGCGCCCGCGCCCGCGCCCCTCGCCGCCGCGCGCCCGTCGCCCGCGGCGCTCGCGCTCCACCTCGCGCGCGCCCAGCTCCTCGCCCACCTCCGCTCGCCAGCCTCGTACGCGATCGCCGTCGCGTTCCTCGTCATCCAGGGGCTGTCCTTCGCCGCGGTCGTGGCCGCGCTCTCCGATCCCGCCCGCCCCGCGCCGCTCGGCGAGGTGCTCGAGTCGCACTTCGGCGGCACGCTGCTCCACTGGTCGCTCCAGCTCGCCGTGGTCGCGGCCCTCGCGATGCGCACGATCGCCGAGGATCGCCGCGCCGGCACGTGGGAGGCGCTGCTCACCGCGCCGGTCGGGGAGGGCGCCGCCGTCGTCGGCGCCTGGCTCGGCGCCTTGCTGTTCTACGCGCTGCTCTGGCTGCCCACGCTCGCCTACCTCGCCGTGCTCGCCGCCTACGCGCCCGCCGGCGCCGCGTTCGATCCGGGCCCGGTCGTCACCGCCTACGCGGGCGAGCTGCTGGTCGGCGCGTCGTTCCTCGCCGTCGGCGTCGCGGCGAGCGCCGCCACGTCCAGCCAGGCCGGCGCCGCGGTCACCGCGTTCGCCGCGCTGCTCGCCCTGCTCGTCGCCGGCGAGCTCCCCGCGCTGTGGCCCGACGCCGCCGGCGACGGCGCGGTCGCCGCCGTCAGCCGCGCGATCAGCGTGCGCGCGCACCTCGGCGGGTTCGCCCGCGGCGAGCCCGCGCTCGCCCCGGTCGTGCTCCACGCCGGCCTCACCGTCGTCGCGCTGTCCGCCGCGGCCACCGTCGCGCGCCTCGGCCGTCGCCGCCGCGTCGACGTCGCCGCCCGCGCCGTCGCGACCGCGCTGCTCGTCGCGATCGCCGCGCTGGCCACCCTCCTCGCCCTGCGCCACCCCGCGTCGCTCGACGTCACCGCGGCGCGGCGTCACTCGCTCGACGCCGCGACCCGCGCGGTGCTCGCGCGCGTTCGCGAGCCGGTCGACGTCACGATCGTCCCGCCCGCGCTCGCCGCGCTCGATCCGGTCTACGCCGTCGTCGAGCGCACGGTGGCGCGGATGGCGCGCGCGCAGCCGGCGCTCCGCGTCACGGTCGTGGCGCGCGCCGGCGGCGGGGCCGGCTCCGCCGTCGTGGCCGACCTCGCGCGCGCCGCCGGCGTCGACGTCGACACGATCTCGCGCGGCGGGGCGGTCGTGATCGCGCGGGGCGCGCGCCGGCGCGTCGTCGACCTGCTCGAGCTCGCCAGCTACGGCCAGGCGCCCGGCGCCGCGCCGACCGTGACGCGCCTGTTCGCCGAGGAGGCCCTGGCCGAGGCGATCGCGGCCGTCGTCGACGACACGCCCGCGACGGTGTGCGTGACCACCGGCCACGGCGAGCTGCCGGTCGAGCCCACGCCCGACGGTGTCGACGTCGCGCTCGCGCTCGGGCGGCTGCGGGCCGACGGCGTCCGGGTCGAGCCGGTCATCGCGCTCGCCGCGGGCGTGCCCGCGTCGTGCCGCGCGCTCGCGGTGCTGGGCCCGCGCGTCGCGCTGCGCCCGGCCGAGGCGCTCGCCGTCGCCGAGCACGTCGATCGCGGCGGCGCGGTCGTGATCGCCGCGTCGAGCCGGGCCGAGGACGCCGGCGTCGCCACCGGCGCGGGCGCGCTCCCCGCCACCGGGCTCGAGCCGGTGCTGGCCCGCGTCGGCCTCGCGATCGCGCCGGCCGTCGTCGTCGAGCCAGCGACGGCGCTCGACCTGCCGGGCGCGTTCACGGTCGTCGATGGCTACGGCGATCACCCGGCGGTCGAGGGCTTCGCGCGCCGCCGGTTCACGGTGTGGCAGTGGGCGCGCCCGGTGACGCTCGCGCCCGCCGCCGGCGTCACCGTCGTCCCGCTGGTCACGACCTCGCCGCGGGCGTGGGCCACGGCGGACGTCGCGGGCGCGGCGGCGGCGACGGCGCCGGGCGCGCACGACCTGCTCGGCCCGTTGCGCCTGGTGGTGTGGGCGCGCGGCGCCCGCGGCGGCCCGGTCGTCGCGATCGGCAGCGCCGAGTCGCTCGCGTCGGCGGCCGCGGCCAGCGGCGTCGGTGCCGGTGACCTGCTGCTCGCGTCGATCCTCGCCGAGGCGGCGGGGCGCGCGCGCCCGGCGCTGGCGCTGCCCGACAAGACGCCCGATCAGGTGCGACTGGTGATGACCACCGGCGAGCGCCGCGCGGTCACCGCGCTGTGCGTCGGCGTGCTGCCCGCGGTGTTCGCGGCGCTCGGCGTCGGCCTGGGCTGGTGGCGTCGACGGAGGCGCGCGTGACCGCCAGCCGGCTCGGCCTCGCCGTGCTCACCGCGATCGCCCTCGCGCTCGCGGTGCTGGTCGCGCTCGACACCCCGCCGGCGGCGGTGCGGCGCTCGGACCGCGTGCTCCCTGGGCTCGAGCCGGCGCGCGTCGTCCGGCTGGCGTGGACGCGCGCCGGCGAGACGTTCGCGATCGAGCGCGGCGAGCGCGCGTGGCGGGTCGCCGCGCCGCCGCCGGCCGCCGGGCCGGTCGACGACGGCGTCGTCGCGGACGTGCTCGGCGCGCTCGAGCTGGCGTCCGCGACGCGGTGGGGCGGGGCGGCCGACGCCGCGCGGGTCGCGGCGGCGCCGTCGGCGCTCACGCTCGTCGTCGACGGCGAGGTCGCGGGGGCGGCGGCGCGGTGGACCGTCACGGTCGGCGCGATCGACGACGCCACCGGCCTGGCGTGGATCGCGACCGGCGCCGGGCGCGCCGCGCGGGTCGAGGCGTGGGTGGCGCGCGCGCTCGACCGGCGCGTCGACGACCTGCGCCGCCGCGTCGTCGTCCCGGTCGCGGCGCCGACCGCGATCGAGGTCCACGCCGGCGGCGTCGACCTCGTGCTGTCCGGCGCGCCGGCGGCGGCGCTGTGGCCCGCGGGCGCCGCGCGCGTCGCGCCGGCCGCGGTCGCCGCGGTCGCGGACGCGCTCGCCGCGCTGCGGCTGGTGACCATCCTGCCGCCGACCCCGGCGCCGGCCCGGCCCGGGACGATCCGCGTCCTCGGCGGCGACGACGTCGTCGAGCTCGAGGACCTCGGCGCGTGTCCCGGGGCGCCCGGGCGGCGCGCCGTCGGCGGGACCGCGGGCACCGGGTGCGTCGACGGCGCCGCGTGGGACGCGGTGATCGCGGCGGCGCGCCGGATCGCCGACGAGCCGGTGGCCGTGGTCGATCCGGCGCCGCTCGCCGCGGCCGCGGTCGAGCGCCTCGTGCTCGCCGACGGGCTCGCGATCGCGCCGCGCGGCGGGGCGTGGCGCGCCGAGCCGACCGCGATCGGCGCGGCGCCGGAGCTCGACGCGGGCCGCGTCCGCGCGCTGCTCGCCGCGCTCGCCGCGCCCGGCAAGGTCGCGGTGTCGCCGGCCCCGGGCGGCCCCGCGCCCGCGCCCGCGCTGACCGTCACGTACGCCGGCGGCGCCACGCACACGATCGCCGTCGTCGACGCCACGCGCGTCCGCCGCGGCGACGAGCCGTTCACGCTCGAGGTCGGCGCCGCGGCGGTCGCGCTCGTCCGCGCCGGCGCCGCCGCGGTCGTCGATCTCACGCTGCTCGCCGCCGATCCGTACCTGCTGCGGGCGATCGAGGTCGTCGAGGGCGGGCGCGCGGTCACCGTGACGATGGGCGACACGTTCGACGCGTGGGGCTCGACCACCGGCGTCGCCGACGTCGCGGCGATCGGCCGGGTGCGCGAGCTCGCGGGCGGCCTCGTCGGCGACGAGCCCGCCGCGCCGGCGCCGCTGCGACGCACCTTGCGCCTGCGGTTCGATCCGCCGCCGACCGCCGGGGCAGGGCCCACGACCGTCGAGCTGGAGGTCTCCTCGGCCGCGCGCGACGGCCGCTGCGTCGTCACGGTGGACGCGACGAGCGCGCGGGTCGCGGCGCCGGCGTGTGCCGCGCTGCTCGCGCCGCTGGCGCGCTAGGCGCGCGATGGGCGGAGCCGGAGCCGGAGGCGTCCTTCGACGCGCTTGCCCCGCGATCGCGTCACCGCGCCGTCAGATCGACTCGACGAACTCGATCCGCCTGGGCACCTTGTACGGCGCCAGGTTCCTCGCGCAGTGGTCGATGATCTCCTCGGGCTGGCACTTCTGCCGCGCCACGACCCGCGCGACCACGACCGAGCCGGCCATCGGATCCGTCACGACCATCGCCTGCGCCGCCTTGATCTTGGCGAACGACTCGAGGCACCCCTCGACCTCGCCGAGCGCCACCCGCTTGCCCTCGATCTTGACGACGTCGTCCTCGCGACCGGTGAGGAACAGCCGGCCGCTCTTGTCGAGCTTGCCGAGGTCACCGGTGCGCAGCCAGCCCTGGCGGTCGATCTCGCCGATCGCGACCATGCCCGAGGCACGCGCGCTCGACTTCGGCGCGGGCGCGTCGTTGTCGTAGGGCCCGATCGCCTTGGGCGAGAGGCTCTTCGACTTGACCCACAGCAGGCCCTCCTTGCCCGCCGCGCTCGACTTGCCGTCGGGGCCGGTGATCCGGACCTCGGCGCCGTCGATCACCTTGCCGACGGACGTCGGCGCCTTGCCGGTGGTGTCGAGCGCCACGGTGCCGGCCTCGGTCGAGTGGTAGCAGGACCAGACGCGGACGCCGTACTTGTCCGCGAACTCGTCCGCGACGGCCTGATCCAGCCGGCTGCCGGCGGCGAGGTAGCGCGGCTTCTTGAGCTCGAGGTCCTTCGCCGTCGGCAGGCGCGACAGCTCCGCGTACATCTGCGGCGTCCCCGGCAGCACGTCGATCGAGTGCTCGCGCAGCAGCTTGCCGATCCGCCGCGCCGACACCTCCTCCTCGAGGAACATCGTGCAGCCGAGCTTGAGCGTCGTGAGCAGCCCGAGGTCCCAGCCGTAGGCGTGGAACAGCGGCACCGCGACGAGGATCCGGCTGTCACCGTCGAGGTCGAGCGCGTCGATCGCGTTGTCGACCGCGGCGATCGTGTTCTTGTCGGTGCGCAGCACGCCCTTCGGATCGCCGAGCGAGTCCGCGGTGAACAGCACCGCGATCGGATCGGCGCCGACCTCGGGCTTGTTGCGCTTGAACACGCTGCACGTCAGCAGCGTGCCCTGCAGCCGGCGCCGGACCTCCGCGCCGTCCGAGCCGGGCACCGGCGGCGGCAGCGTCGGCGGCGGCGCGGCCATGCGACCGCCGCGGCTCCGGCCGACCGGCACCACCGGCGGCGGGGGGGGCGGCGGCGGGACCACCGCGCCGGTCGCGGTGATGCTGCCCTCGCTGCCGCGCGGGCGGGTCACCAGCGCGCGCAGCGGCGCGGCGGACAGCACCAGCTCGAGCTCGCGGCTGCCCGTCGTCGGGTCGATCGGGATGATCGCGGCGCCGAGCCGCGACAGCGCCAGCGCCAGGATCACGAAGTCGGGGACGTTGCCGAGCATCAGCCCGACCCAGTCGCCGTCCTTGATCCCCATCGCGTGGAACTCCTGCGCGCGGCGGTCCACTCGCTCGAGCAGGCCGCGCCAGGACAGGTAGTTGTCCCGGTACCGGAGGGCTTTCCTGGTGTTTCCCTGGACCTTCGAGGCCTTCTTCAGCCAGTCGTAGAGGAGGGTCATGTGCGGGGCGCCATCCGTGCCCAGGGACAGTCTCGGGGCCGCCGCAATGTAGCAGCGGCCCACATGCGTCTCAAGCAAGGCGGCCCACGTTCGATGGCCGGCTTGATCCCGCGCGCCGATCCGCGGTACTCCCAGTGCCCCCCATGACCGCACCGGTTCCGCCCCCGGTCCAGTCGCCGAGCTCCCCCCCGACCGGCTCCCCCGAGCAGGTCGAGGTCAGCCCGGCGCCACCCGATGGTCCGCTCGCCGACGTCCTCGGCCAGCTCGTGGGCGAGCTCGACCTCTTGCGCCGCAAGCTGGACGAGCAGGGCGCGATGGTCCGGCGCAACCAGCTCGCGCTGACCGAGCTGGCCGAGTCCGTCGGCAAGCTGGTGGTGTCGCAGCGCACCCGCGAGCGGCGCTTCACCCTCAACTCGTTCGTCGCCTACCTGCTGTTCACCGTGCTGCTCGGCGGCGGGTTCTTCATGCTGTACCAGAGCCGCGCCGGCGAGCTGGTGGCGGCGCGCGACCGCGCCGAGTCGGACCGCGCGATCGCGTCCGAGCGCGCCACCGCGCTGGCGGCGCAGGTCGAGGCGCGCGAGCAGGCGGCGCACACGGCCCACGCCTACTGGCAGCTGCTGCGCGACGGCAAGCGCAGCGAGGCGATCGCCCAGTACGCCGACGTCCAGGGCGCCGAGCTGACGCCGACGGAGCGCGAGATCTTCGCCGAGGGCGAGAAGAAGGCGCGGGCCGAGATGGTCGACGCCGGGTTCCTCGCCGGGCTCGACGCGTTCCGCGCCGGCAAGCTCGCCGACGCCGCGAGCGAGCTGCGCCGCGCCCTGGCCTACGAAGAGGAAGGCACCCGCGCCGCGCAGATGCGCTACTACCTGGGCGTGTCCCTGGTGAAGGGTGGCAAGCCGGGCGACGCCGAGGACGGCACCAAGCAGCTCGAGCTCGCGCTCGCCGGCCGGATCGACAAGGCGGGCGTCGTCGACGCGCGCTACTGGCTCGCGGTCGGGCTCGAGGCGCTCGGGCGCCTCGACGAGGCGCGCGCCGAGTACGACCGGTTCGCGACCGCGCAGCCGCAGCATCCGCTGTCGGTGGGTGCGCGCCGCAAGAGCGCCGCGCTCGCGCGCACCGCGCGGCCGCGCAACTGACCGTGCGCGCGAGGTGGCCGGTGGTGGTCGGCGCCGCCGCGGCCTGCGCCGCCGCGGCCTGCGGTGACGCCCCGACCTCGCCCGACGCCGCCGGCGCGCCGGACGCGTCCTCCGCCGACGCCGGCCTCGACGCCGCCCCGACGACCGCGGGCACCTGGGACGATCCGCACCGGCTCGCGTTCGACGCGCTGCCGCTGCTCGTCACCGGCGACACCGCGGCCACCTCCGCCGGCGACACCCGCGCGCTGCGCTACGACTGCGCCCCCGCGCTCGACGAGGGCGGCCGCGAGGTCGTCTACCGGCTCGACCTCGCCGCGGCCACGACGCTACGGCTCGGGCTCGACGACCGCCCCGACGACGCGGTCGATCTCGATCTCCACGTCGCCGCCACCCCGCCGGACGCCGACGGCACCGTCACCGGCTGCGTCGCCCGCGCCAACCTCGCGGCCGAGGTCGACCTCGCCGCCGGCACGTGGTGGATCACCGTCGACACCTGGCGCGACGCCGGCGGCGCCGCGCTCGCCGGGCCGTACGCGCTGTCGCTCGTCCGCGCCGCCCCCGGCGCGTGCCTCGACAACCCGCTGCCCGCGTGCACCGCCGACGACACGCCGGACGTCAACGGCGTCCCGGTCGAGCCGCCCGGCGTCGGCGGCTGCCCCGCCGGGATGACCGTCGTCGCCGGCGACGGCGGCGGGTTCTGCGTCGACCGGTGGGAGGCGGCGCTCGTCGACGAGTCAGGCGGCGCGCCGGCCGGCCACTCGCCCTACGCCAACCCCGGCGGCGCCGCCGTGCGCGCGGTCAGCGCGCCCGGCGTCGTGCCGCAGGGCTACATCAACCAGACCCAGGCCGCCGCGGCGTGCGCGCGCGCCGGCAAGCGGCTGTGCAGCGACGCCGAGTGGCTGCGCGCGTGCCAGGGCGCGGCCGGGCGGACGTTCCCGTACGGCGCCGCCCGCGTCGCCTCGGCGTGCAACGACGCGCGCGACTGCCACCCGGCGGTGCAGTACTTCGAGTCGACCGACGGCTCGGTGTTCTCGATGATCGACCACCCGTGCCTCGGCCAGCTCCCCGACGGCCTCGCGCCGACCGGGGCCTACGCCGCGTGCCGCACCGACGACGCGGTGCTCGACATGATGGGCAACCTGCACGAGTGGACCGCCGACCCCGCCGGGACGTTCCGCGGCGGGTTCTTCGTCGACACGCAGATCAACGGCGACGGGTGCCTGTACCGCACGACCGCCCACGACGTGTCGCACTGGGACTACTCGACCGGCTTCCGCTGCTGCGCCGACCTGCCGTAACGTCGGCGCGATGGCCGCCCTGCTGCCGACGACCGCCCGCGCCGCGGCGACGTTCACCGGCGTCGCGTCGCCGATCCCGCCCGCGGTCGAGGCGCGGATGCGCGCCGGCACGTGGCGCGAGGATCACCCGCTGTGCCCGCGGCTCGACCAGCTCGCCTACGTCGAGCTCGACCACTGGACGCTCGACGGCGACGTCGCGCGCGGCGAGCTCGTCGTCGCCGCGGCGATCGCGCGGCCGACGCTGACCCTGTTCCGCCGGCTGTTCGCGCTCGGCTTCCCGATCGCGCGGATGCGGCTGCTCGACGACTACGGCGACGATCCGCGGTCGATGGCCGCCGACAACTCGTCGGCGTTCTGCTACCGCGTCATCGACGGCACGACGAACCTGTCGTGGCACGCGCTCGGCATGGCGATCGACCTCAACCCGGTGGAGAACCCCTGGGTCCGGCCCGGCCACGGGTTCGTCCCGGCCGAGGGCGCGCCCTACCTCGATCGGACCGACGTCCGCCCCGGGATGATCGTCCGCCCCGGGCCGGTCGTGCGCGTGTTCGACGAGCTGGGCTGGGAGTGGGGAGGCGACTGGCGCCATTCGCTGGATCACCACCACATCGTGTGGGCGGCGCGCGGGTAGAATCACCGCGATGCCGCAGGTGATCGAGTACCCGCCCGTCGGGGCCGACGCGCGCGCCGCGGTGGGCGCGCTGGCCCGGGTGTGCAAGGAGACCAGCGACGGCGAGCCGTTCCGCGAGCTGCGCGCGCGGCTGCGCGCCGCGGGGTGGTGGGATCGCGATCGCCCGCTCGCCGCGCTGCGCGTGCTCGGCGCCGGCGGCAAGACGATCACCCGCTCGCCGTTCATGGTCGCGCTCGCCGAGGCCGCCACCGAAGACGTCCAGCTCCAGCTCGTCGGCGACCGGCTGTTCGACCTCAACCCGATCCTGTGGAAGGTGATCCTCGAGCTGGTCGCGCAGCGCCCGCTGCCCAAGGGCGAGCTGTACAAGCACCTCGGCTCGTTCGCGTACCCCGGCAAGGTGCCGTCGCGCCCGGACTTCGACACCTGGCTCGCGCTCGGCGTCGCGGTCGGCGCGCTGCGCCAGCTCGGCGTCGCGATGATGCCGGGCGCGAACGTCGCGCGGTGGGCGCAGCGGGCCGCCGCGCTCGAGCTCGACGAGCTCGTCGCCGAGGATCGCCCCGAGCCCGAGCCCGAGCTGCCCGCCGGCGACGACGCCGCGGCGCCCGAGGCGCCCGCGGCCTCGGCCGACACCGCCGCGGTGATCGCGCAGGTCGCGACCGGCCCGGGCGACGCCTTGCCGCCGCAGCTGCGCCACCTCGCGGCGGCGCCGCTGCCGTCGCCGCGCGGCGAGCGGGGCGAGCGCGGCGGGGGCGGCCCCCGGCCGGTCCCGGCGTCGCGGTTCGCCGCCGGGTTCTCCGACGAGCTGCGCGCCGAGACCGCGGCGCGGATCGCCGCGTGGTGGGGCGAGGCGCGGGTGCCGTCGCGCGCGCCGGCGCCGGCCGACTTCGGGTTCGACACCGAGCAGTGGGTCGAGAACGCCGACGAGCTGCTGTACCGCGTCGCGGTCGCCGCGGCGCTGGCGTTCCGGCTCGACGCCGAGACCGACGGCGTGGTCGCGGCGTTCAAGGCGCTCGACGCCGCCGGCGTGCTGGCGGACCTCTACCACGGCACCGTGCCGACCGAGCTGCCGGCGCAGGTCGACGCGCGCGCGCTGATGCTGGCGTCGCTGGCGGCGCGGCGCTGCGCGGAGGCGCCGGAGCTCGCGGCCGCGCTCGACGGCCGGGCCACTGCCGCGGACGCGTTCGACACGCTCGACGCCGCGCTCGGCCGCGGCCTGTTCCGGATCGAGCTCCTGTGGATGCTGCGCACGCTCGGCCAGCTCGGCGTGGTGCGGTGGGACGACCTGCCGGCGTTCACGGCGCTGCCGTTCCGGCTCGTCCGCGACACGCTGTTCCGCCTCGGCTTCCTCGACACGCCGTACGCCGCGGACGCCCCGGCGCTGCTCGCCGCCGCGCGCGCCGCGCGCGCCGCCGTCGCGCCGCCGCCCGCGCCGCC